>NZ_JBVHOQ010000012.1:0-212572 GCF_055568375.1 Streptomyces sp. NPDC026062 | reverse complement strand
CTCGGCGGCCAGGGCCAGTACGAACACGTCATCAACAACACCGGATCCCCCACATCCGGCACCACCACCGTCCCGTCGAACGTGGTGTCCTTCCCCTGACGCCGTGTGCGCGGTGAACGAACCCTGCGGGGCCCGGCAGTTGCTGCCGGGCCCCGCCCTGTCGGGGGACAGCCCTCAGCCGGAGGGCGGGGAGCCGTCCAGCGTCTGCTCGGACCAGATGACCTTGCCGCGCTCGGTGTAGCGGGTGCCCCAGCGCTCGGCGAACTGGGCGACCAGGAACAGCCCTCGCCCGCCCTCGTCGGTCGTCGCGGCATAGCGCAGGTGCGGGGAGGTGCTGCTGCAGTCCGACACTTCACAGATCAGCGCCCGGTCGTACAGCAGCCGCACCCTGATCGGCTCGGAGCCGTACCGGATCGCGTTGGTGACGAGCTCGCTCAGGATCAGTTCGGTGACGAATCCCTCCTCGTCGAGGCCCTGGTCGGCGAGCCAGCGGATCGCCTCCTTGCGAACGCCCGCGACGGCTGCGGGGTCCGGTTCCACCTGCCACTGGACGCGGCGCGCCGGGTCCAGAGTGCGGGTGCGGGCGACCAGCAGGGCGACGTCATCGCCCGGGCGGGCGGGCAGCAGGGCCTCCAGCACGTCGTCGCAGGTCTCCTCCGGCGTGCGGTCGCGTCCTGCCAGGGCGTTCCGCAGCTCTGCCAGACCCTCGTCGATATCCCGGTCGCGGCGCTCCACCAGACCGTCCGTGTACAGCACCAGACGGCTGCCCTCGGGCACCTCCATCTCGATCGCCTCGAAGGGCATGCCACCGATCCCGAGTGGGAGACCGCCCGGGATGTCGGGGAACTCCACGGTGCCGTCGGGCAGGACGAGGGCCGGTCCGGGGTGGCCGGCCCGAGCCACCGAGCAGCGTCCGGTGACCGCGTCGTAGATCGCGTACAGGCAGGTGGCCCCGGTGATCCCTCCGCCGGTGGACCCCTCGTCCTGGTCCATCCTGCCGACGAGTTCGTCGAGATGGCCGAGGAGTTCGTCCGGCGGCAGGTCCAGTGTGGAGAAGTTGTGCACCGTGGTACGCAGCCGGCCCATGGTGGCCGCGGCGTGCAGACCGTGCCCGACCACATCCCCGACGACGAGCGCGACCCGGGCGCCGGACAACGGGATCACGTCGAACCAGTCCCCGCCCACCCCTGCCTGGGCCGGCAGATAGCGGTAGGCGACGTCGAGGGCGTTCTGCTCGGGAAGGCCGCTCGGAAGCAGGCTGCGTTGCAGGGTCACCGCCATCTCGTGCTCGCGGGTGTAGCGCCGGGCGTTGTCGACACTGACCGCCGCCCGGGCCACCAGTTCCTCGGCGAAGGACAGGTCCTCGGAGTCGAAGGGGGCTTCGTTCTGCGCGCGCCAGAAGTTCGCCATGCCGAGAATGACCCCGCGCGCGTGCAGGGGCACGGAGAGCAGCGAGTGGAATCCGTACGCGAGGATCCGCGCGGCCTGCTCGGGGTCGGCCCGGCGCCACTGCTGGGACGTGGTCAGGTCGGGCACCACCCAGGTGTGGCCGCCGCTGCTGCCGAGGCCTTCGGCGCTGGTGGGCACGAAGCCGACCACGCGGCCCAGCGGGTAGAGCGGATGCCCCGGGCCGACGCCGCCCACGGCGGTGCGGCGCATGTCCATCACGTCTCCGGCCGGTGTCTCCGGTTCCTCCCCGCGCAGCACGGAGTCGGCGAGGTCGACGGTCACGCAGTCGGCGAACTCCGGCACGGCCACCTCTGCCAGCTCCTGCGCGGTCGTGGTGACGTCGAGGGTCGTGCCGATGCGGGCCCCCGCCCGGTACAGGAGCAGCAGCCGCTCACGCACGGTCTCCGCCCGGCCCGTGACAGCCTGCAGTTCCGTGGTGTCCCGAAGGGTGGCGACCATGCCGGGCGGACCGCCGCGTTCACCGGTGGGGCGGAGGTTGACGGCAAGCAGCCGCTTCCCGGCGGGTCGCACCTCGTCCGTGGCGATGTGCCCGGAGGCCAGCAGCTGCGCGGTGCGGGGGTCCAGTCCCAGCTCCGTCATCTCGCGGCCCTCGGCGCCGGGGGGCAGCTCCAGGAGCCGGCGGGCCTCGTCGTTGGCGAGGGCCAGCCGGCTGTCGGCGCCGATGATGAGGACGCCTTCACGGACCGCGTGCAGCACCGCGTCGTGGTGTTCGTACATCCGGGTCATCTCGGCCGGCCCGAGGCCGTGCGTCTGCCGGCTCAGGCGGCGGCTCACCAGACCCGCGCCACCCGCTGTGAGGGCGAGTGCGGCCACTGCGGAGCCGAGGGCGAGCGGGATGCTCGGGTAGGCGAGCTTGTTCACCGTCTCGACCTTGATGCCGACCGACACCACCCCGGCGGCCGTGCCGTCGCGCCGTTCCACGGGCACCACCGAGTTGACCGCGAGTCCCCGGCTGGCGTTGACGGTGCGCGTGATGGTCTCGCCCTCCAGCACCTCTTTGTACGGGCCCAGAATGTGTTTCCCGATCAGTGCGATGTCGGGGTGGGTGTACCGGATGCCGTTGGTCCCGGCCACGACGACGTACTCCACGCCCGCGCTGCGCCGGACCTCCTCGGCCCGGGGCTGCAGGACGGCTGTGGGATCCCGGCTGTCCAGGGCGGCCGCTACTCCGGGCGCGTGGGCGAAGGTCTCCGCGACGCTCAGCGACTGGGTCCTCGCCTCGTGCATGCTGTCCCGTCTGCCCTGCACCAGCAGGGCGACGACGGCCACCACGACGAGCAGCGTCACGATGCCCAGCATGAGGACGAACACCTGGCCGGCCACCGAGTGGACGCTCAGAAGGGAGCGCAGCCGAGCGCCGCGTGAGGACCGCCCGGGGTCCCGGCCGGAGGTCGCACGCTCGCCACCGCCCGGGGGTCTTTCAGCCTGCCGATGCGGCTGCCGGGCGGAGTGGTGAAATCGCGTCCGGAATCGACCTGTACCACCCACATCTTCAGGTTTAACACGATTCGCCGTGGCCGCCCGTCCGGGACTGGGCGCGTTCATGACCGCCGGACGTGTGAACGGCGCACGGTGCGGGCATATGACGGATTACCGACAGGAGGTGGTACCAGTGGGCCGCATCAGGATCGTCCGACGCCCCTCACTTCCGTCCCGGCCGCCGCCGCTCGATCTGCGCACTCCGTCCGGACGCCCGCTGCCGTACTGACTCTCGCGCTCCGCTCATCCGTTCCCCTCGGGGCCGCACTCCGTGCGGCCCCGAGGCGCGTTCCGGAGAGGTTCCGACTGCCTTCGGGTCCCGGGGTGTTGATCACCCTCCGCGGAGTGGGGTGAACCGGCAGGATGTCGGTGTACAGGGTCACCGTCCGCGGGCGGTCGCCGGCCGTACCAGGAAAGGGTTCCCATGCGGGAAGCGCACGCAGACCGGTCCGCCCCGGACGAAAGCTCCGCCCCCGGCCTGTCCGAGGAGGCTCAGGTGATCGTGGTGGGGGCGGGCCCGGCCGGCTCGTCCGCCGCCTTCCACCTCGCCAGGGCGGGCGTCGACGTGCTGCTGCTGGAGAAATCCGTGTTTCCCCGCGAGAAGGTGTGCGGTGACGGCCTGACCCCGCGCGCGGTGCACCAGCTGATCCGGATGGGCGTCGACATCAAGGCGCCGGGCTGGACGCGCTCGCGTGGGATGCGCTGGGTGACGGGGAGCCGGCAGGTTCAGATCGACTGGCCCGCACTGGGCGGCTATCCGGACTTCGGCCTCACGCGGAGCCGCCACGACTTCGACGACATCCTGGCCAACCACGCGGTAGCGGCAGGGGCCCGGCTTCGTACCGGCGTGAAGGTGACGGAACCCGTGACCGACCGGGCCGGCCGCATCACCGGGGTCACGGCGGAATCCGTTGCGGGAGAGGCGGTCGTGCACCGCGCGCCGCTCGTCATCGCCGCGGACGGCGCTTCGGCGCGGCTCGCCCTCGCGATGGGGCTGGAGCGGGACACCAAGCGGCAGATCGCCACGGCGGCCCGCCGCTACTACCGGAGCCCCGAGCGTTCCCGGGAGGAGTTCCTGGAGCTCTGGGCCGATCTCCGGTATCCCCGGAGCGACCGCTATCTGCCGGGGTACGGCTGGATCTTCCCGATGGGTGACGGCCGCGTCAACGTGGGCCTCGGCGCGATCCCCCACCGCCGCCACGGCAAGGCCGACCTGCGGGCCGCCCTCGACCGGTGGCTGGCCCGGACGCCCGAGGCGTGGGGGCTGCGCGAGGAGAACGCCGAGGGTCCGGTCCGCAGCGCGGCGCTGCCGCTGGGCTTCAACCGCCATCCGCTGTACACCAGGGGGCTCCTGCTGGTGGGAGACTCGGGCGGCATGATCAGCCCCTGGAACGGTGAGGGCATCGGTCAGGCCCTGGAAGCGGGCGAGGTCGCGGCCGAGGCGGCCGCGCTGGCACTGGCCCTGCCCACGGGGCCGAGGCGGGAGAGGGCTCTCCATCACTACCCGGTCGAGATGAACCGCCGCTGGGGCAGCTACTACCGGCTCGGCAACACGGCCGCGGACCTGGTATTCAGCCGTTCGGGCTTCCAGCCCGTACTCAACCGTTATGTGCTGGGCTCCCCGTTCCTCCTCAACACCCTGGCCCGGCTGCTCACCAACCTCACGGACAAGCCCTCGCGCGATGTGATCGACCACGTCCTGAACACCGCGGTGCGTCTCGTCCCCGCCCCGAACGCGCACCGGCGCTGAGCGACCGCCCAACGGCACCGGAGGGGACCGGTGCCTGCACGGACGCGCGCGGGACCAGGTCCGTGCGCGGTTCGTCGATGCCGTGCGGCCGGGTCACCGGGGGTGGTGCGCCTGTGGCACCGGGTCACCCGGCCGGTGCGCCCGGTGCCACCTGTGGCGGGTCAGGAGGCGGTGGGGAGAACGCCCGGGGCCACCGGGCGGCGAGAAGCAGGGCGATGTCGTCGGGACGGTCCGCCGCCTGCCTGGCACGGCCGATCACATGGTCGGCGGTTTCGGCCAGGGAAGCCGGTCCGAAATCGGCGATCGTACTGCGCAGCCGCTCGACGCCCACGTCGATGTCCGTCCCCGACTCCTCGACCATGCCGTCGGTGTACAGCGCGAGCATCTCGCCGGGGGCGAGGTGCAGATCGGCGACCGGGTAGGACGCTTCGGCGTCGATCCCGAGGACGATGCCGCCCGGCAGGTCCATGACCTCGGCCGTGCCGTCGGGCCGGCGCACCACGGGCTGCGGGTGACCGGCCCGGACGGCCTGCGTGCTGCCGTTGGCCGGGTCCATGACGATGTAGCAGCAGCTGGCGAACAGCCCGGGGTCGAGATCGATGAGGAGCCGGTTGGTGCCGCTCATCACCTCCTGCGGATCGTGCCCGCTGAGCGCGAAGGCCCGCACCGCGCTGCGCAGCTGGCCCATGGTCGCGGCCGCCGTGACTCCGTGCCCCTGCACGTCCCCGATGACCAGGGCGAGCTTCCCGCCGGTCTCGATCACGTCGTACCAGTCGCCGCCGACGTCCATTCCCTGGGTACCGGCGAGATAGCGGCCGGCGGTGTCGACGCCGTCCATGACGACGGGCAGCCCGTGGGGAAGCAGGACGTCCTGGAGTCCACGGGCCAGGGCCGCCTCGGTGTCGTAGCGCTGGGCCCGTTCCAGTGCCTGCGCGATCAGGCCGGCGAGGGCGGTCAGGACCGTACGCTCCTCGGGGCTGAAGCCGCGCGGCTGGTCGAAGCCGAGGATGCAGGAGCCCACGTGCCGTCCGGACGCGATCAGGGGCAGGAAGGCGCGTGCGCCGACGTCCGTCTCCATGGGAATGCCGGGGTATGCGGCGGCCAGTCGCTGCATGGATTCGAAGAAGATGGGACGGCCGGTGGTCAGTGTCTCGACGCCGGGGATGCGGGCGTCGAGGGCGACGCCGTCGAACCGGTCGAGGAAGCCGTGGGGGAAGCCGGTCTCCCACTCCAGGTAGAGGTGTCGCTCCTTCAGCAGGTAGATCGCGAGCTGGCGTCCTCCGAAGGCGGGGAGCAGTTCCTCGGTGACCACTGCGGAGACCTGCCTGGCGGTGACCGCCTCGGTGAGGGCGATGGCCAGGGCGACCGGCCGGTAGAGCGCGGCGGAGCGGTCGGCCGGGGAGCCGAGGCCCAGCCCGGGTGAGACGACGGAACCCGGCGCGTAGACCGGCTCCTCGGTGGGGGTGAGTACGGCGGAGAGGCCGTCGCGACCGGGGTACAGGGAGACCGAGAGCCAGGGAGGAGGGGTGCGCCTGGCAAGGAAGTGGACCGGGGCGTCGGAGAGCATGGCGGCACGGTAGTGGTCCTCGTAGGCGGGGTTCGCGAACCACGGCAGGGCCTCCCAGAGCACCCGTCCGACCAGCTCGGACCGGGTGTGCCCGAGGATCTCCTCGGCCAGGTGGTTGACGTAGGTGATACGGGCGAAGCGGTCGAGGGAGAAGATGCAGCGCGGCAGCCGGTCGGCGGCCTCCGCGACGACCGGGCCGATCCCGAGGTCCACCAGGAACCCCGTCAGACGGGTGGTGGTGCCGGGGTCCGCGGCATTCTCCGTGCGGCCGGAGATCTCCAGCAGGTGCGAGCGTCCGTCTGGTCCGCGCAACCGCATCCTGCGGACGACCGCCCCGCCCGAGCCCACGGCCTGGCGCCCCAGTGCCCACAGCCCGTGGACGTCCTCCGGAGCCAGCCGTGCCGCCAGCGCTCCGACGGTTCCGGGGAACTCCTCCGGCCGGGTGCCCAGGATGGCGCACAGCTCGTCGTCCGCGTCGACGGCGCCACTTGCGAGGTCCCAGTCGAAGCGGCCGATCCGTACGGGTGGCGAACTGCCTGCCGGAAGCTGAACGGGAAGCGGCTCCTCGTTCCACTCCGGCTTCGTCCCCGCGGACTCCAGTCCGGCCAGCGCGGAGCCGAGTCCTTCGGCGACGCTCCGGAGTCTGCGCCGGTCGGCTGTGCTCACCGGCTTCCCGGGCGTCGCCGGGCGCATGACGACCAGGACCCCGACCGGTCTGTCCCCGCTGATGACCGGGACATAGAGGGAGCCGAAGGGGAAGGGCAGGCCTGCCATGAGCTGCGGGAAGCGGCGCATCGCCTCCTCCGCGTCGGCGAGGTGCACGGCGTGGCCCGAGCGGAAGGCTTCGGCGACCGGGAACGGGCGGTTCACGTGCATCCGCCACCAGGGACGGAACAGCGATCCCGGCAGCCCCGCGAGCACGGCCAGCCGCAGGAGCCCCGGGGTGAGGGAGGTCAGGTAGACGCCGCCCGCCTGTCCGCCGGCGGATTCGATCGCGTTCACGACAGCCTGGGCGAGCACCAGAGACAGTTCGTCCGGCGCCCGGCCGTTGTCCCGTCCCCCGGAAAGACCGCCGCTCGCGTTGAGCGGGATACGCCGGGCAGCGCCGTACCAGGTCACACAGCCAGCATGCTCCTCGGCCGCTGTGCCGCGCACTTCAGAGAGCGAGGTGCCGGTGGCCGAAATGCACCCTTCGCTCTTCTGTGTGAGCCTGGAGGCGACCCATCATCCGACATCCGCGAGGAGGCAGATCATGGGCAAGAAGCAGAGCCGGCACAATCGCGGTGCCCGAACCGGGGGTCATGAGCACGCCGCGGCCACCGAGACCAAGACACAGACGGACTCGAACCCCGAACCCGACGCGGTGAAGGCGATCTCCGAGCAGGTCTCCCACAAGCGCGAACGGAAGTTCGGCCACAACTGACCCCAGAGTGAACGCACTTGCGCGATCCGCGGGACGGCAACGGCGGAGCGGCAGCGACCGGGCCCCAACCGGGCCATGACGTTGCCGCCGCGCCGTGGCCGTCCCGCGCCCTGAACCCACCCTCACACCGCAGCCCTACCCTCGGACGCCGCCCCGGCGTTGCCGTCGATTTGAGATCGGCGCCGCTGCGGCCCGGCGTCGCCCGCGCCGCCGGAAGCGGGCTTGTCCAACAGACCCCCGGAAGTGGGCTTGTCCAACAGACCCCGGGCACAACGAACCCCAGGCCTCCGCCCGAACGGGCGGAGGCCTGTTGGAGGGTTCCGGCGCTCTACTGCTCGCCGGTGGGCGGGCGGCGTTCGCCGATCTGGTCATTGAGCTTCTGCTGGGCGGAATCGACGTGACCGCTGTGCTTGCCGCCCGTCTTCTTGTCGATGAAGTCGCCACCCTTCTCGACTCCCTGGCGGGCCTGGTCAGGATGGCCCTTGATCAGGCCCTTGATCTTGTCGAGCATGCTCATGACTTTCCTCCTGACGGAGCGCTGACCCTCCCAGCATCCACGCGATACCCCGCCGTCGCACCCCGGGACGTGACGGCCCGCCACCGGCCACAGCCGTTCGGGGCCCGGAAATTACCCACAGGTATGTAGTGACTTCTCGCGCGGACGCCAGTAGAACTCGTTCCCATTCGATCGAAAGTGAGGAACGTCACATGACGGCTTCGAGCTTACCCCACAAGGGATCGAGCGGTGTCTCGCGACGCAGATTCATCACTGGAACAGGTTCCATACTGGGAGCAGCGGCACTCTCGGGGAACGCCGCCTCGGCCCAGGCACGTACCACCGGGGCAACCGCCACCCTCGGCAGTGGGGACCACATCCCGGTCCTGGTGATCGGCACCGGGTACGGGGGTTCCGTCGCCGCCCTGCGGCTCGCCCGTGCGGGAATCCCCGTCCACATGGCCGAGATGGGAATGGCCTGGGACACCCCCGGGGCGGACGGGAAGATCTTCGCCAACACGACAAGTCCGGACGGCCGTTCGTACTGGTTGCGCACCAAGTCCAAGCAGCCCCTCAGCAACTTCCTCGGCTTCCCCATCGACCGGGCCATCCCCCGCTACACCGGCATCCTGGATGCCGAGGACTTCAGCGGCATCACCGTCTACCAGGGGCGGGGTGTCGGCGGCGGGTCGCTGGTCAACGGCGGAATGGCGGTGACGCCCAGGCGCGAGAACTTCGGTGCGATCCTCCCCTCGGTGAACGCCGACGAGATGTACGCGACGTACTACCCACGCGCCAACTCCGGGCTCGGGGTCGCCACCGTCGATCCGGCATGGTTCGACAGCGTGGACTGCTATCAGTACGCCCGGGTCGGCCGCAAGCACGCCCAGCGCTCCGGCTTCCCGTTCGTGTTCGTGCCGGACGTGTACGACTGGGACTACATGGAGCAGGAGGCGGCCGGCACCGTACCCAAGTCGGCGCTGGACGGGGAGATCCTCTACGGCAACAACTACGGCAAGAAGTCCCTGCAGAAGACCTACCTCGCCGAGGCCCGGGCGACCGGAAAAGTCACCATCTCGCCTCTGCACCAGGTGACTTCGGTCGCACCGGCCACGGGTGGCGGCTACACCGTCGTCATCGACGAACTCCGCACCGACGGAAGCGTGGCGACCACCAAGACGGTCACCGCGGACAAGGTGTTCTTCGCCGCCGGCAGCGTCGGCACGAGCAAGCTGCTGACCCGGCTGAAGGCCACGGGCGCGCTGTCCGCTCTGAACGACGAGATCGGCAGGGGCTGGGGCGACAACGGCAACGTCATGTGCGGCCGCGCCAATCACGTGTGGGACGCGACCGGCGCGGTCCAGTCCAGCATCCCCTGCGGAGGCATCGACAACTGGGCCGCCGGGGGTGCGTTCGCCGAGGTCGCACCGCTGCCGACCGGGATCGAGACGTTCGCCTCGTTCTATCTGTCGATCACGAAGAATCCGAACCGTGCCCAGTTCTCCTGGAACGCCGCCACGGGCAAGGTCGATCTGAACTGGCAGACCGCCTGGAAACAGCCCTCCATCGACATGGCGAAGACAATCTTCGACAAGATCAACGCCAAGGAGGGGACGATCTACCGGACCGACCTCTTCGGCGTCTACAAGATCTGGGGCGACCACCTCACCTACCACCCGCTCGGCGGCGCGGTCCTGAACAGGGCCACCGACAACTACGGTCGCCTGCACGGCTATACGGGCCTGTACGTCATCGACGGCGCACTGATCCCCGGCAACACCAGCGTCAATCCGTTCGTCACCATCACCGCGCTCGCCGAACGGAACATCGAGAAGATCATCGCCACCGACCTGTGACAGCGGGCCCTCGACCGGCCCGTGACGGCGGTGCCATGGGGCGAACCGTCCAGTAGGAGGCAGTGGTCGGGCCTCCTGCTGGATACGCGCCACGACCCGGTCCGTTCGTCCGGCAGGCAGGCACGCAGGCAGGCAGGCAGGCAGGCAGGCGGATTCAGTGCCCCGGCAGCACGCACACGGCATCGAGACCCAGCACATGGTTGAGCCTGCCGAACGCGAGCCAGGAGCCGATGCTCATACTGAGTTCGACGATCTCGTGCTGGCTGTAGTGCGCGGTCATCCGGGCCCAGAAGGCGTCATCCAGGCCGTGGTGATCCAGGGCGTACCGCTCGGCGTACTCGGCCGCCAGCCGGGTCCGGTCGTCGAAGGCATCGGTGTCGCGCCAGTCGCTCACCGCACCGGCGAACTCCTCCTCGACCTTCTGACCGTCGCGTTCGGTGCGCCAGTCCAGACAGAAGAGACAGCCGTTGATCTGCGCGACGCGCAGCCTGGCCGCCTCGAACTCCCGAAGCCCCAGCGTCGTGTGCTGGTACACCGACAGGGAGAAGTTCGCGGCGGCCATGCCGATACCGGGAACCATGTCGCCCCATACGTAGCCGATCGGCTCCTGGCCCTCGGGGATGTCGATGATCATGGCTGCTTCCTTCCGAGTCGGCCGGCTGCGGGACGCAGGGGGACGTCGAGCGCGTCGTAGAGTCCGGGTTCCGCTTCCACCAGCCAGTCGACGGCGTTCACCAGCCGGCCGACCGCGGTGGCGTTGCCGCCCGCCGACCGGTTCTCGTCCTCGTCGGTGGCCTCGACGGTGACCTCGATACGCGGGCGTCCCTCGATGATCACGCGGTGGGCACCGGCCCCGTCGGGCGGCGACGGCCAGTCCGGAGCGCAGGACGGATGGATGCGGGTGATGTGCTCGATGACGATGCGGGGTTCACCCTCGACGATGCCCTGCACCTCGAAGCGGACCGCGCCCTGGGTACCGGCCCCGAACTCGCCCATCGTCCGGGTGGTGACGGTCGCTTCGAGGGGCCGCCTGGCCATGGTCTCGCGGATGTCGTCGAGTTCCACGCCCAGGGCCCGGGCCATCAGCCGTATCTGGCCGCCCCACACCATGGTCGGGATGGAGGCCGCGAGCATGAGCGGCTCGTACTCCATGGGATGTCCCATGCCGATCAGGTCGCGGACCGCGGCCGGCTGATCGTAGGTGGAGTAGTCGAAGATCTCCTGGCAGCGGATCGCGTCGACCGTGCTGCCGAGTCCGCTGATGAGCAGGGGCAGCACGTCGTTGCCCCAGCCGGGATCGACTCCGGAGACGAAGAGCGAGCCGCCGCCGCCGGCGACGGCGGCGAGCAGGGGTTCGCGGAGTTCGGGCGGGGCACCGCGCTGGTCGTAGAGGGCGTAGAGGGCCGGCGTGACGACGACCGCGCCGCCGGCCACCGCCCTGGTGATGTCGGCCAGGGCCTCGTCGGGGCGGATGTCACCGGAGGCCGCGTACACGACGGCTCGGGGGCCGGTGGCCAGTACCGCGTCGATGTCGCCGGTCGCGGCGACGCCCAGATCGCGGTCCAGGCCGGCCAGGCGGCCCGCGTCCCGGCCTGCCTTGGCGGGGTCGTGGACGATGACGTGCGCGAGTTTCAGGGCCGGATGGGCCTCTACGGCGCGGATGGCCGCGCGGCCGACATTGCCGGTACCCCAGACCACCGTGGAAATCATGCGGCGGAGGGTAGCGCGCGGGATGAAAGGTTCATAGTGCCATCGCGCACCGGGTTCGGAGCGGGCCGGGCCGGGCCCGGCGCCACTCACCGGCCGGCCTGACCGGGCTGTGGCGGAGGCCGTACGGGGTCCGGCCCGGCGCCCGCGGGGAGCGGTGCGCGGTATCCGTACGTCACGGCCCATGAGCCGGATCACGTGGAAAAGGGGCAGGAGGGAGCGTTTCAGCTCCCTCCTGCCCCTTTCACCTGGTCACCGCTCCGCGCGGGAGAGGGACCTCGGGTGGCTCAGTAGGCCCCGAAGACGTTGTCGATCGAGCCGTACGTGGCTGCGGCGTAGTTGCACGCTGCGGTGATGTTGGCGACCGGGTCCAGGATGTCCAGCGAGGTGCCGGGCACGTGGTAGGCGTCGAACGTGGGCTGGATGACCTGGAGGAGACCCTTGGACGGGGTGCCGGCGGCGGCGTTCGAGTCCCAGTTGTTGACGATCTGCGGGTTGCCCGAGGACTCGCGGATGACGTTGCGGTAGATGCCGTCGTAGCTGCCGGGGATACCGTTCTCGGCCATGACGGCGAGCGACTCCTTGATCCAGCCGTCGAGGTCGTTGGTGTACGTCGTCGCGGCCTGCGTGGAGGCGCTCGCAACGGTCTCCATGGCGACGGGCTCCGCCGTCCGCTCCGAACGGTCGGCGCGGTCGGTGCTCTCGGCGCGGTCGGCCGACTGCTGCGAGGCCTCGGCGGAGGAGTTGTCCGCCTTGAATTCGCTCTTGGCCGCAGCCTTGGGGGCGGCAGTCGAGGACTTGGCGCCGATGGTCAGCTTCAGGCCCGGGTGAATGAGGTCGGGGTTGTCGCCCACCACGCTCCGGTTGTCCTGGTACAGCCGCTCCCACCCGCCGCTGAGGGAATACCCCCGGGCGATCTTGGAAAGGGAATCACCGGAGACCACGGAATAGCTGGAGGACTTGGCCCCCTGTGCGGCAATTTCCCTGACCGACACGGAAGTCGAGGCTGCGGCCTTTTTCGCGACGACCGCCTGGGCGGGTGCGGCGGAAGCCGACCCGGCAGCGATCAGGGGGAGCGCCAGAACGGCTCCGCCCGCGCTCACGGCGATGAAACCGCGGGTCAGGGTGGTGGACTTGAAACGGCTGTGCTGACCCTTGAAGGGCATGGCGCTTTTCCTCTCCGCCGCCTGCGAGGTGAGCTGTCGGGTTCGGACTGGAGATGTCCGGCCGCACATGGCGACTTCACCCCTAGCCGTTCCGGATTCCGGAACGGCGGCAAACCTGGGTCCCCCGCTCCTGCCGCACGTGAAGTGGTCGGGTTACCGGACGGCGGCAGGATTCGGCGTTCCATCCGGATTGACGGTGACCGTAAGCGAGAAAGGCAGGGCGAAACAAGCCCGGAATTGGTGATCACAATTGATTCGCAAGATCAATAAAAGGAAATGTGCGACGCCGGTCACACCGGGGCGGGGCAACTTTCTTGGCGCGACAGGGAACCGAGGTCCGCGGATCCGCGTCGGGGGGCGAAAACGTGATGCCGACCACTGTGACCGAAAAGGGCGATTTGCCACGCCTTCGGGGATCATGAGCCACAGGCAAGCCGCTTTCGCGAACCTGTCACACCTTCCCGGCATGTCGCACAAACAGGACAGCTGGGGGCTCGCGGCCCGTGCGGCGCAGGCCGGCGCCTCAGCACCCCGTAGGGGCCCGGCCCACCGCGTGACGCGGTGGGCCGGGCCCCTACTGAATCCGTAGGCCGCTCCCCTGACCTCAGCCGGCCAGCAGCGCCTCCAGCGCCACCGCGGTGTCCGGGTACCTGTCCGCCAGGGCCACGCCCGACCCACCGGAATCGGGGCCCTCCCACGTCCCTTCCCAGCCCAGCAGCGCCGCCACCGCGTCGCAGGTCCCGGGGTGCGCGGCGAGCAGCGTGCAGCCGCGGGCGGCCTCCCGGCGGCCGGCCGCCGGCGCCTCCGGCTGCACCCGCCACGGCGGTATCCATGTGTCGAGCGCCCCGAGACGGCCCGGAAAGGTCCGTCCGGCCTCGCGGATGAGCAGGGGGGCCAGGTCGGCACCGCCCGCGCGCAAGGTGGTGACCAGAGTCGGCAGCCAGGGCAGGAGCACCGGGTCAGGCAACCGTCCGAACGCCTGCGACACCGCCTCCACCACGAAGTCCGTGAGCCCCGGTACGGGTTCCAGCGCGTGGACCAGGCCGCTGAGGTAGCGCGGGTACGCGGGCACCACGAGGGGGTTGTCCAGCAGTTCGTCACACCGCGACCGCAGCTCCGCACGGGAGAGCTGCCCGAGCCGCACCTGCGCCGCCCACAGGAGCGCGGTCCTCGACGGCTCCTGGGGGTGCGACTGGGCCAGGGCCAGCTGGAGCTGGGCGCGGTCACAGCCGAGCGACAGGGCCAGGTTCTCCATGCTGAAGAGGAAGCCGAGCATCGCCGCGACGTGGCGGACCGTGGCGTCGTCGTCGGTGAACGACATGGGCAGCAGGGTGCAGTAGTGCGCGTACCCGGCCTTGACGAAGGACTCGATCCAGGGCGGCAGGACCGGCTCACTGGTGCGGTAGTAGGCCAGCAGCCGCCGCACCCGGCGCAGTACCTCCGGTGCCCCGTCGACGTTGCGTTCGGCTCCCAGCACCTCCAGCGCGCGGGTGCCCAGCTCGTCGGCCAGGCGGCTGCTGCGCAGGTACAGCGTCGCGTCCTCGACGGCTTCCAGCACGCTCGCAGCGGTGGCCTGCGGAGCGTAGGCCGAGCGGCGCAGCCGCTGCTCCAGGACCTGTTCGATGCTGACGCCCTCGTAACCGAGCTCGATGAGGGCCCGCTGGTGGGTGCCCAGCGCCAGGTCCCACGACTCCTGGATCGACCGCTCCCCCAGACTCCGCTCGCCCATGATCGGCCTCGCGGCGCCCGGTGGCATCAGCCGGCGCAGTATCCACAGGACGTCGGAACACCGCTCCAGCTCCGGCCGGGCGGCGATGTCCAGGAGCGCCCTGCGCACACCGCGCTGCTCCAGTCGGAGATCCAGAGACGCGAGCCGGTCGTGCACATCGCGGGCCAGCGGCGGGAGGGAGTCGTAGCCGACCTGGCCGACCCGGTCGCCCCCCATCATGATCTCCACCAGACGGCGCACATCGCGCCGCCCCGGCACGGTGTCCTTCTCGATGCAGGTGACGGCCGCGTCCTGGAAGTCGTACGGCGTCGGCCTGGCCCGGTCGCGCATGCCGGCCAGCAGGATCGACGTCTCGAACACCGCGATGGCGTCGGCGGTGGAGGCGAGATAGCCGTTGCGGCGGGCGGCGCGCACGATCTCGACGCACCAGCCGAGCAGTTCGGCCTCGTCGAGCCGGTCGAGGACGGGCGGCTTCCGGAGGAAGCCGGACAGCTTGTCGGAGGGGTCGGCCGCCGGTCCCGAAACCGGCGCGGGCACGGTCTTCCTGGCCCTCGGCTTCTTCCCGCCCGCCTGCCCGGTCAGACGGAACGGCTCCACGCGGGTGCGCCGCAGGTTCTTCGCCCAGAGAGTCGCGGCGATCGAAACCGAGCCGGCGACCAGACCGAACTGTGCCTCGATCGCCGCGTGGCTGGACGGGATCAGTCCGTGCTGCCACTTGGTGGCGGTGCGCGGGGCGATCTCGAAGGTGTCGCTGCCGTGGACGCCGAACTCCGCTACGCGGCTGGCCGCGTGGAAGGCACCGCAGACGTAGAGACCGTCGGCGGGGTCGGTGCCGCTCGCGGCCAGGTGGGTGCGGATCCGCGTCCACATGTGGCGTTCGCGGTCCTCGTCCACGCGTACCCGGTGCGGGTCGCCCGGAGCGAGGTGGCGGAAGAGGCTGCCGATCAGAAGCATGACCTGGCGGTAGGTGTCGTGGTCGCCCTCACCCAGCGGCAGTTCCACGTACTGGTGCCACCACTCCGACCAGTGCCGCACCTTGCCGTGCCGCAGCAGGTGCTCCTCCAGCTCGGCGAAGCGGGGCCGCAGGTCACCGATGCCCACACCGACCGCGTCGCCGTGCAGTGCGGTCTCCTCCTCGGCGGGCGGTGTGTCGGAACCGGACGGCTCCGGGCCGTCGTCGGGGTGTTCCGCCCGGGCGTCCCATTGGTGGACATGGTCCGACGAACGGTCCACGAGGACCAGTTCGACGCCCGGTGTATCGAGTGCGTAGGCGATCGCCTGGTACTCGGCCGAGGCCTCGGTGATCGGGGCGACCACCGACAACGGGGCCCATTCGGCCGGGAACCCGTCGATCTCGGTCGCGAACGCCTGGACCGCCACGGGAAGCCTGCAGTTGCGCAGCTCGGCCAGGAGCGGAGCCATGTCCTCGCACAACTCCAGGTAGATCACCTTCGGCCGCTTCTCCCGCAGCCGGCGCGCCATCGCGATCGCCGAGGCGGGTGAATGATGGCAGACGGGAAATATCTCCAGGGGCTCCCGCACGGCACGGTCCACGTCGTCGACGATGCCGAGAAGGATGGACTCCAGGGCGTCGGGTCCGTCGGCGAACGTCGCGGCGGCCTCCCTCAACTGGGTGCGCAGCTCTTCGAAGCTCCGCTCGTGCGTGCCGGTCACGACAGGGTGGCGATCGTCTCGCGGCCGCCCTCCAGGAACTCGGGCCAGGCTCCGCCCTCTTCCTTGCTGCGGGGCTCGACGACACCGTGCAGGTACTTGTTGAGGATGGCCAGATCCTCGGGATCGCGCCGGGCCAGGGAACCGACGAGTGAGGATGCCAGTGTGCGGGCGGTCAGATCGCGTTCGCCGAAGAAGTTGCCGTGCAGGATCGCGTCCTCCAGTACGCCGATCTGCTCGGCGGTGGACAGGGCGGACTCCAGTTTCTCGTCGTCGCTGCCGGCCGCGGCCGCCGAGGCCCGCAGGTCGGCGAAGCTCTGCAGCAGCACGTCGAGGAGTGTCGGAGGCACGTCGAGCTCGATGCTGTGCCGGCGCAGCAGTTCCTCCGTACGGAAGCGGACGATCTCCGCCTCGCTCTTCTTGTTCGTCACCACCGGGATGCGGACGAAGTTGAAACGGCGCTTGAGCGCGGACGACAGGTCGTTGACACCCCGGTCACGGCTGTTGGCGGTGGCGATGACCGAGAATCCGGGCTGGGCGAAGACAATGCTGTCGCTGTCCAGCTCGGGAACGGAGATGTACTTCTCGGACAGGATCGAGATCAGCGCGTCCTGGACGTCACTGGTGGAGCGGGTCAGCTCCTCGAAGCGGCCGATCGCGCCGGTCTCCATCGCCGTCATGATCGGTGAGGGGATCATGGACTCCCGCGACTGTCCCTTGGCGATGACCATGGAGACGTTCCAGGAGTACTTGATGTGATCCTCGGTCGTGCCTGCCGTGCCCTGGACGACCAGCGTGGAGTTGCGGCAGATCGCGGCGGACAGCAGCTCGGCCAGCCAGCTCTTGCCGGTGCCGGGATCGCCGATGAGCAGCAGGCCTCGGTCGGAGGCCAGGGTGACGATGGAACGCTCGACGAAACCCCGGTCGCCGTACCACTTCTGTGTGATCTCACGGTCGAGGCCGTCGGCACGTTCGGAGCCCAGGATGAACAGCCGGACCATCTTCGGCGAGAGACGCCAGGAGAAGGGCTTGGGGTTGTCGTCGACGGACTCGAGCCACGCCAGTTCCTCGGCGTACTTGATCTCGGCGGGGGCGCGCAACAGGTCGGACATGAGAGGCCCTTTCCAGGAGTTCTGGTCATTGGTGGGTGGAAGAAGGAGCGGTTCCGGGTGCGTGCGGCTGTGCCGCGAAGGGGTCCCTTTGTCCGCGGAGCCATGGGGGGTGACCGGACCGCGGCAACGCCGCGGCTGGGCGTGTAGTACTGACGTGTGATGCCCCCGGTTGCCGGGACAGCCCTTAGGCGAGGAACGTCTTGAGCTCGTGGACGAGCTTGCGGATGTGGCCGGAGATGACCGGCGTGCCGAGGGCTTTGAAGCGCTCGCGGAACCAGGGATTGACCTCCTGGCGGCCGGAGCTGGTGACCGAGCCGACGGGGATGAACTTCACTCCGGAACGGTGGACGGCCTCGATGCCCTCGAAGAGCGGCTGGGAGCGGTCGAACTCGTAGAAGTCGGAGATCCACACCATCACGGTGTCCGCGGGGTCGGTGATCTTCGGACGGGCCATCGCCATCGCCACGGGACCGTCGTTGCCGCCGCCGAGCTTGGTGCGCAGCAGGGTCTCGAAGGGGTCGTGCACCCAGGGGGTGAGGTCGAGCGCCTGGGTGTCGTACGCGATCAGGTGGACGTCCACCTTCGGCAGTCCCGCGAAGACCGACGCCAGGATGGTGCAGTTCACCATGGAGTCGACCATCGAGCCCGATTGGTCCACGACGACGATCAGCCGCTGGGGTGTCGTCTTGCGTGCGGTGTGCCGGTAGTAGAGGCGGTCCACGTACAACCGCTCCTCCTCCGGGCTCCAGTTGGTGAGGTTCTTCCAGATCGTGCGGTCGAGGTCGAGATTGCGGAACACCCGCTTGGGCGGGACGGAACGGTCCACGGCTCCCACCGTCGACTTCTCGACCTGGGTGCGCAGTACTTCGGCGACCTCGTCGACGAAGCGGCGTATCAGGGCCTTGGCATTGGCCAGGGCGATACCCGAGAGGTTGTCCTTGTCCTGGAGCAGTTGCTCGATGAGCGACATGCTGGGGTTGAGCCGCGCCGCGAGGGCGGGGTCGGCCAGCACCTCGCGCAGGTGCATCCGCCGGACGAGGTCGGCTTCGAGGGCGCCGAGCTCCGGCCCGATCGCGGGAATCAGCTGGGCGAGGCCGGGACTCGGAACGCCTGCGGAGCCCGCTCTCCCGCTGCGGCCGCCGCGCAGATCGCCGGGGGCGCAGCCGAGCGCACGCTCCAGCCAGCCCGCATCGGACTGCCAGCGCGCCAGTTGTCCGGCGGTGACCGTGCCGGAGCCGGAGGAGAAGACGTTGAGGAGCACCTTCGACACCAGCGCCGCCCTCCGCACCTCCGCCGCCCGGTCCCGTGCGCCGTCGTCGTCCGTCCCGGGGGTCATCAGGCCGTCGAACTCGTCGGCCAGTTCGGGGTGGCGCTGCACGACCGAGTCGACCGAGGTCTGCGGGTCGAGCAGCGCGGACGGCAACCGGAGGTCCTCGACGACGGCAAGGCTCGCCGACTCCAGCGCGGGCTGCTCCTCGGGGTCGAAGAGCCGGGCGAGGAGGCGCCAGTACAGGACCTGACGGCGGTTCTCGTGCGGATCGGCCTCGGGGGCGCGCGGCGACACGGCCGGGTCCGGCGTCGGCGCGGGCGCGGCGGGCCCTGTCCCAGCCGGGGCGGGCAGGGCGGGCGGGTCCGGCTGGTCCGTCATGTACTCCGTCATTTCCGCAACAGCCTTCCCGCGCGCTCCCTGAGTACGGTCACGGCGTCGGTGGCCGCCTTCTCGGCCTTGGCGCCGGACTTGTCCGTGGTGCCGCCGGCCCAGCCACCGGCGTGCAGCGCGACGGTCTTCTTCCGCACGGTCGTCTCGACGGCCAGGGGCTGGAGGCGGTAGGCGCCGGCATCCCAGCGGAGCAGGGCGATACACGCGCCGGATCCGGCGACGGCCTCCGGCGTGAGCGGCCCGGCGGCCGGGATGCGGTCGGTGTCGACCTCCAGTGGATGGCCGGCCACGGTGAACGTCAGTGCGCCCTCGCCCTGTTGCACGGTGTATCCCTCAAGGAACACCGGCACGGCGATGCGTGCCGGATGGCGGTCCAGCGGTGCCGTCACCGCGGCGGTGGCAGCGGGCAGGGCGACCCGGGCCGAGACGAAGGCGTCGGCGGGCTCTCCCCGGCGTGCGTGCGCGTCGCTCCAGATCAGATCGCCCTCAGCGGTGACCGGCATGGCGTCGAGATCCATCGAGCGGCCTTCACCGGCAGCTGTCAGAAGGGACATGTGCGGCCGGAGCAGCTGCCAGAGGCCCGCTCCGACCACCGTGTCGGGCTTGGGCGCCGCGACGGCGGCCCGCACCAGACGGGGTGCGCTGCCGTCGGCGGGCTCGAACACCGCGTGGACCTGGGCCTGCGCGGCGGTGGGGTGTTCGTGCAGGTCGACGCCGAGGGGCAGGAGCCGTCCGGTGACCGTGTCCGTCACGGACGCCTCCGCCGCACCGGGCAGCGTCAGCAACAGCGCGCGTGACCACAGGTCGGCCCAGCGGCGCGCCGGCACCCGTTCCGTGTGCCCACCCGGGCAGGACGCCGCGAGTTCGGCCAGGAATCCGTCCAGCAGCATCGCGAGCCGTCGCAGCGCGGGGTCCGGGAGCATCGCGGAGACCACGGGCGCCGCCCCCGCGACGATGTCGTGGTCCATTCCGTGCCAGCCCGCGCGCGCCAGATCGGCGAGCCAGGAGCGAGCGGCGGCAAGCAGATTCACCGGGGTCCGGTCCTCGGGTGCGGGTACGGCGGCCCCGCCGCCCGGTCTGCCGGTGGCTTCCTCGACGCGGCTCATCAGCGCGTCGTGGACGGAGCCGAGCAGCGCGGTGCGGGCGGCTGCGAGGGCGACGAAGTCGTCCTCGTCCGCGGATCCGTCCGCGGTCCTCCCGGCCGCCTCGGCGACTCGTGTGGCCAGTGGCGTCCCCGCGACGGCGTGGGCGAACTCGGCCAGTCCGGCAGCCCGGTCGGGCCGGGGGCGCAGCAGACCCTCGGTGAGGGCCTGGTCGAAGAGGTCGACGGCCGTCAAGGCCTCGTCGAGCCCCGGAACGGTTTCGAGGAGCGGATCGGTACGCATCACGCCACCGTCCTGGTCGGCGGGAACCACTGCATCTCCGGCAACGGCGAGGTGCTCGGCCCGAGTTCGAGGTAGGCCAGATGGCGCAGGAAGCGGCTGAAGACGGGGGCGGCTTCCTCGGTGTCCCCCTGCGAGGGCCAGGTCCCGCTCATGCGGGCTGTGATGTTCTGCGCGCTCGGCTCCTCGTCCTCGGTCTCCACCTTGAGGTAGCCGGCCACACGCGCGGCGCCGTACTGGAGCACCGCCTCGTTGATCAGAGCCTTGATGTGATTGCAGAACGAACCCCGCGCGCCGCCGCAGGGCCTGTTGTTGTTGGTACTGCAGGCGAACGCGTACGCGCCGGCGGCGACCGACGAGACGTAGACCCGCCCGATGTCCGAACCGCTCGACACGACGCCCTGCAGGCGCCCGTCGGCCAGCTCGACGAACGGGACCTTGGCCAGTTTGCGTGGTCGCGCGGGGGCTGTCACCCGCGCCGTGCTCGACCTCTCCCAGTCCGACAACGCACCATCTCCTATGCACCGAGGGGGTGTCCGCGCCACATCGGCGGAACACCACTGAACCTACGCGCGACCACTGACAACGCCGGTGGCTCACGTACTCGGGACAGGACGGCCGGACCGGTGCCGCCGGCTCCGGTCCGTTCTCCGTACGGTGCGTGGCGGCGCACAGAGCGGGTTCTTCCGGCCCGGGACGGCCGAATCGCGGCCTACCGGACCCAACGGCACGTATGGACCCTGTGGAGTATGGGGGACATCGAGAATTCCGCCACCGGTCCGGACCGACCCGACGACGCGACGCAGGCGGCTCTCGAAGGCGCCACCGCCCCGCCTCCGCCCGCCCCGCCCTACTGCCCGCACTGCGGCCTCGCCCAGGACCGCCGCGCGACCCACTACGACGGCCACTGGGTCCTCCTGGAACCGCACGTCCTCGTGGCCGCCCATACGGTCCCGCCGCGCCGGCGCTGGCACCTCACCCCGGACGGCAGGGCCATGAACCTGTGGGACGCCGAACCGCTGCCCGGTGCCCGGTGCCGCATCGCGCACCGCTCCGTCTGTCCCTGTCTCGCCCGTGAGGACGCCCCCGCGTGGGTCACCGGTCTCCGGCAAAGGAACGAGCGCCGGGCACAGCGGCTGTTCGAGCTCCCGGACGAACAGGACCCGCCCGACGCCTGCTGAGGGTGCCCGGCTCCTGCGGCCACCTCGGTCACGCGGCCCGGCGGACGTACGGCTCCTGCCCGTCAGGCGGCGGGACAGCCCTTGCGCGCCCCGGATCAGCGTGGACCGGCGCCCAGCGGCAGAAGCTGCGGACGCTTGGCGGTACGGCCGTCGCCGGACGACCGGCCGCGCAGGCGGCGTCCCAGCCATGGGCCCAGGAACCCGGCGGCCCAGCGCAGTTCGGCGCCTGCGGCCTCCAGCCCCCTGGGGCGCGCGTGGGGCGGAAGGGGGTGTGTCCAGGCGTCGTCGCTGCCGGGGAGGCCGATGGCCTGGGCGACGGCAGCGGCGATCCGCGCGTGACCGAGGGGGCTGGCGTGCAGCCGGTCCGTGCTCCACAGCCGTGGATCGGTGGCGACAGGGTGCAGGGCTGTTTCGGCGACCGCGACCCCGTGGCGGGCGGCCGCGGCGCGGATGTGGGTGTTGAGTTCCAGGACCCGGGACCTGACCGGCCGGGCGATGGGCGCGATCTCTGCCACGTCGGGAACGGTCACGGTCGCCACCTGCGCCCCGGCGGCCGTGAGCGCGGCGAACATCTCCTCCAGCTGCCCGGCCACCGCGACGACGTCGAACCTCGGCCGGAGCAGGTCGTTGACCCCTGCGACGACGGTGGCCAGGTCGGGGCGCATGTCCAGTGCGGGTTCCAGCTGTTCGGCGCGGACCTGGCCGGCGATACGTCCGCGGACGGCCAGATTGGCGTACTGGACACCGGGGTTGACAGCTGTGAGCTGCTCGGCGAGCCGGTCGGCCCAGCCGCGCAGGCCGACGGTGTCGTCCCCGTCGCCGACCCCTTCGGTCTGGCTGTCGCCCAGCGCGACGTACCGCAGGTACTCACCGTTCGGCATGGGTCGACTGCCTCTCCCGCAGCACGGCCGCGATCCGCAGGCACCAGTCCCGGTGGCCCTGTTCGAACGCGACTCCGCGCAGGCACGTCAGGTAAGGACCGATACGGTCACCGTGGCGGAGGAACGCGTCTTCGTCGGCGTCTCCGCGCATCTGCCGCAGCAGCTTGTCGAGAAGCCCGATCTTCGCTTCGGCGGCGGACACGCGGTCTTCGAGCTGTTCGATCACCCGCGCGGTGCCGATGCGGTCGGCGGACTGGACCTTGACGAGGAGATCGTCGCGTATGAACGAAGGTTTCGACGGTGTCGCGGCGAACTTCTCCAGCTCTTCCCGCCCGGCGTCGGTGACGCGGAAGAGCCGCTTGTTGGGCCTGGTCTCCTGAACCACCTGCCGGCCCACGACCAGCCCTTCCTTCTCCAACCTGGCCAGCTCGGTGTACAGCTGCTGGGGCAGGGCGTGCCAGAAGTTCGCCACGCCGATGTCGAACGCCTTCGCCAGTTGGTATCCGCTGTACTCACCGTCCAGCAGCGCCGCCAGCACGGCATGTCGCAAGGCCATCGAAGCAGCCCCTCCCTCTCGCGCCCGTCGGGACCGGTGACACCGGCCGCAACCCATCGTACTCAAGAATATGACTAGTCAAATCCTTACGTACAAGCTTGAGCACTCGACCTGCTTCACGGTCACAGGCGGCTCACCATCTCGGGGGTGAGCCGCCGCGCCGGCACATCAAGGGCCCCGGTGACCTCGCACAGCCGGACGCGCTCACGCGGGCACGACCGGGGCGGCGGGCGGACCCGGCCCCCGAACGGACACCGGTTCGCCGCCCGGGGCAGCACGGGCGCCCCGACGCGGAGGACCCGGGACAGAGGGCTCGCAGCGGTTGAGGGAAAGCCAGGATTCCAGTGGCCCAACTCTTGACGGACAGCGCAAGAAAGCCTCCGTTCCACAATTGTGGAGTGGAGGCTTTCCCGGGTATATTGATTCTTTCTGTGCACTCACAGAAAAGGCCCCTCAAGGGGGGCCACTAAGAAGCACCATATCCGTCAGGGAGCAATGTTGTCAACTCGGGAAATCGATGAACTGCAAAAGGAGCAGGAATTCATCGACCGGCTGTACGGCCGTGTCGACGCGCTGCGCGGGATCGCCGCTCAGCATGTGGAGGACGCTCTGACGCCGGTCGGCAACGGGTTGCAGGCCCGTCTCGAACGCGATGTTCTCGTCGCCGAACGCTCGGGTCTGCTGGCCGCCCTGAATGCGGTGGACGGCTCACTGTGTTTCGGTCGCATCGATCTCTCCGACGGCACCGCGCACCATATCGGCCGCATCGGAATCCGCGAGGACGACACCGCGCACACGCCCCTGTTGATCGACTGGCGTGCGCCGGTCGCCCGCCCCTTCTACCTCGCCACCGGTCACACGCCCATGGGTCTGCGCCGGCGCAGACATATCACCACCGAGGGCCGTTCCGTCACCGAGCTGCACGACGAGATCCTCGACGTCGGTGACCGGCAGCGCACCGGATTCGAGGACCCGAGCGGCGACACCGTACTGCTCGCGGCCGTGAACTCGGCACGCACCGGCCGCATGGGCGACATCGTGCGGACCATCCAGGCGGAGCAGGACCGCATCATCCGCGCCCCGCACCGCGGTGTACTCGTCGTCGAGGGCGGGCCCGGTACCGGAAAGACGGCGGTGGCACTGCACCGGGCGGCCTTCCTCCTGTACGAGCACCGTGAGCTGCTCGCCAAGCGTGCCGTCCTGATCGTGGGCCCCAACCCGGCCTTCCTCAGCTACATCGGCGAAGTACTGCCGGCGCTCGGCGAGACCGGAGTGCTGCTCGCCACGCAGGCCGAGCTCTATCCCGGGGTCCACGCCGACGGGACCGACACTCCCCGTGCCGCCGCGGTCAAGGGCGGTACGCCGATGGCCGAGGCACTCGCCCTGGCCGTGCGGGACCGGCAGGTGCTGCCCGAGCCCGGTGCCCCGCTGGTCATCCGGCACGACGACGGGGACCTGATCCTCGACTGGGAGATCGCCTACGAGGCACGGCAGGCGGCTCGCGACACCCTGTTGCCGCACAACCTCGCCCGCCCGCACTTCGCGTTCCGGATCATCGACGCCCTCACCGCACAGCTCACGGAGCGCATCGGGGCCGATCCGTACGGCGGTCCCAACCTCCTCGGCCCCGACGACATCGCGCAGCTCGGCAAGGGCGTCGCCGTCAGCAGGGCGGTGCACGGCGCCGTCGACGAGCTGTGGCCGCCGCTCACTCCGGAGGGATTCCTCGGCGACTACCTGGCCGATCCCGTCCACGTACCGGAGGCGGACGCCGAGGCGATCCGGCGCGCGCCCGGCGAGGGACGGTGGACCCCTGCCGATGTGCCGCTGCTCGACGAGGCGGCGGAGCTGCTGGGCGTCGACGACAGTGCCGAGCGGGCGGCCGCGGAGGCCGAGCGCCAGGAGCGGATCGCGTACGCGCAGGGCGTCCTGGAGCTGTCGAGGGGTTCGGAGTCGTTCGAGTTCGAGGACGAGGAGTCCGAGGTCCTGGCCGCCCACGACATCATCGACGCCGAGCGGATGGCCGAGCGGCAGGAAGAGGCCGATCACCGCAGCGCGGCCGAGCGCGCCGCCGCCGACCGCACCTGGGCGTTCGGGCACATCATCGTCGACGAGGCGCAGGAGCTGTCGCCGATGGCGTGGCGGCTGCTCATGCGCCGCTCGCCGACCCGTTCGATGACCCTGGTCGGCGACCCCGCGCAGACCTCGGAGGAGGCCGGCGTCGGCTCATGGGAGAGGATCCTTGACCCGTATGTCGGTGACCGCTTCGAGCATGTCTCGCTCAAGGTCAACTACCGTACGCCCGCCGAGATCATGGAGCTGGCCGCCGGAGTGCTGCGCGCCCACGACCCCTCCTTCGAGCCGCCCGCCTCGGTGCGGTCGACCGGCGAGACGCCGTGGCTGAGGGAGGCCGGGGACGACCTGGCGGGCACCGTGGCCCGCGCGGTCCTGGAGCTGACGCCCGAGGAGGGACGACTCGCGGTGATCGCGCCCCGGGCGCTCCACGAGGAGATCAGTGCTCCGCTGGAGGGCGTCACGGCCGGCGCCGAGCCCGATCTGACCCATCCGGTGGTCCTGCTCGACCCCCGGCAGGCCAAGGGGCTCGAATTCGACCATGTACTGGTCGTGGAGCCCGCCCTGTTCGGGACCAGTGACCTGTACGTGGCGCTGACCCGGGCCACTCAGCGCCTGGGCATCATCCACCGGGAGGCACTGCCCGAGGCACTGCGCTGAGCCCGCTCACGCGAGAACGGGGTCGGTGAGGTCGAGGCGCGGCCGGTTTCTCCAGTTCATGGGTGAAAACGGCGGTCGCGCCCTCGTAGCGCACTCCCACGAAGGGGTTGGACTTCCGCATGACGGCCACCCACCGCAAGGAGCGGTCGCTGCCGAGCCTGGCGAGGTAGCCGACGTTGCCCATCCCGCTGCCGCCGCCGCGCATCCATCCCGTTCCGTCCGGAAGCGGGCTCTCGAAGTGGGGGTCCACCTCGGTGGTCCCGCTCTCCCCGATGAGCCGGGCCACGTCGACCGGCCCTCCGAGGCGGAACGGGATCGGCCTGCCGGCGTCCGGGTGGTAGGCCCCGGGACCCTCGACATGCACCTCCAGGCCGGCGTCGTCCGGCCGGTACAGCGCGTCCTCGTAGGGCATCTCACCGGCCGCCCACAGCCGCCCGACCATTCCCACCGATCCACTCCGCCGCTTCCATGGTCCCGTACGCACGGCACGATTTCCTCACGTCGCCCCACCGCACCCGGCTGTCCGGACCTGCTCTCCACGACACGCTTGCGGAACAGCCCTCAGTCCCGGTCCGTCCGGTGAAGCCGCGCCGAGAGGTGGTGCTGGAGCGGCCGGCCGACCGCCGCGAGGTCGTGGACGAAGTCGAGCGTGCCGTCGGCCGTGAGCGTGTAGCGCCGGCGGGTGGCGTCGACCTGCTTGGCGGTGGGAGTGAGAGCGACCTGGTGGGTGGCGAGGTCCGCCACGCCGTCGGCCGCGTGGCCGGTCAGCATCTCCGTGACACCGGTGGGCTGAGTGACCAGCGCCTCGACACGCCCGTCCGGCTGCATCCGCCACCAGCCGCTCTCCCGCGCCGAAGGCCGCAGCGGGTCGCCGTCCGCGTCCAGCAGCCAGGCGCGCGCCTCGTAGCGGAGGAACGGCCGGCCGTCATGACTGAAGGTGACCTCCTGCCCGTACACGAATTCCTCGGCAAGGGTCGGATACCCACCGCGGCCCCCGCCCGTCCAACTGCCCAGGAAACCGAGCAGGGGCTCCAGCAGGGGGTGCGGTGCGGGCAGCGCGTCCGGCCGAAGGGCATCGGCGTACGGGGGCTTCCGGGCGGGGTCGGACATGAGGTGCGCTCCTGGGTCGGGGCCGTTGCCGGTTGGCAGCGTAACCAGGCCGCCCGCCCGGGCGAAGTATCCGGGCCCGTTCCGGCGACGTTCCGGGGCCGCAGTGTTCCGGGCCGGCCCTCATGGACCGGCCCGGACTCACGCTCAGACGAGGTCGAACCGGTCCAGGTTCATCACCTTGTCCCACGCGGCGACGAAGTCCTTGACGAACTTCTCCTTCGCGTCGTCGCTCGCGTAGACCTCCGCGACGGCGCGCAGTTCGGAGTTCGAGCCGAAGACGAGGTCGGCACGGCTGCCGGTCCACCGGACCTCGCCCGTGGCGGCGTCACGGCCCTCGAACGTGCTCTGGTCGTCGGACGTGGCCTTCCACGTCGTGCCCAGGTCGAGCAGGTTGACGAAGAAGTCGTTGGTCAGGGACCCGGGCGTCTCGGTGAGAACACCCAGTGAGGACTGCTGGTAGTTGGCGCCCAGGACACGCAGACCACCGACGAGGACGGTCAGCTCGGGGGCACTGAGGTTCAGCAGATTCGCCCGGTCGAGCAGCAGATACTCGGCGGGGAGCCGGTTTCCCTTGCCGAGGTAGTTGCGGAACCCGTCGGCGGACGGTTCCAGCTCGACGAATGACTCCACGTCCGTCTGCTCCTGCGACGCGTCGACGCGGCCCGGCGTGAAGGGCACCGCGATGTCGAAGCCGGCGTCCCCGGCGGCCTTCTCGACGGCGGCGCCGCCCCCGATCACGATGACGTCGGCGAGGGAGACCCGCTTGCCGCCCGACTGGGCGGAGTTGAAGGCCTCCTGGATCCCCTGAAGGGTGCGCAGCACCGTCGCCAGCCGGTCCGGGTCGTTGACCTCCCAGCCGCTCTGCGGTTCGAGGCGGATGCGCGCACCGTTGGCGCCGCCCCGCTTGTCGCTGCCCCGGAAGGACGAGGCGGACGCCCACGCGGTGGAGACGAGCTCGGACACGGACAGGCCCGAAGCGAGGATCTGCGCCTTGAGGGAAGCGATGTCCGCCGCGTCGGCAGGCTCGTACGTCCGGGCCGGAAGCGGGTCCTGCCAGACAAGGGTCTCCGCCGGGACCTCGGGACCGAGGTAGCGGACGACCGGGCCCATGTCGCGGTGGGTCAGCTTGAACCAGGCGCGGGCGAAGGCGTCGGCGAACTGGTCGGGGTTCTGGTGGAAGCGCCGGGAGATCTCCTCGTAGGCGGGGTCGAACCGGAGCGACAGGTCCGTCGTCAGCATCGTCGGCGCATGGGTCTTCGACGCGTCGAACGCGTCGGGGACCGTACCCGCGCCGGCACCGTCCTTCGGCCGCCACTGGTGGGCGCCCGCGGGGCTCTTGAACAGTTCCCACTCGTAGCCGAAGAGGATGTCGAAGAAGCTGTTGTCCCAGGCCGTCGGGGTGTCGGTCCAGATGCCCTCAAGACCGCTGGTGATGGCGTCGGCGCCCTTGCCGGTGCCGTACGCGCTCTCCCAGCCCAGGCCCTGCCGCTCCATCGGGGCGGCCTCGGGATCGGGGCCGACGTTGTCCGCCGGTCCCGCACCGTGGGTCTTGCCGAAGGTGTGTCCGCCCGCGATCAGGGCGACCGTCTCCTCGTCGTTCATCGCCATGCGGCGGAAGGTCTCACGGATGTCGCGGGCCGCGGCGATCGGGTCCGGAGTGCCGTTGGGGCCCTCGGGATTGACGTAGATGAGGCCCATCTGCACCGCGCCGAGGGGGTTCTCCAGCTCACGGTCGCCCGTGTAGCGCTCGTCGCCCAGCCAGGTGGTCTCGGGGCCCCAGTAGACGTCCTCGTCGGGCTCCCACACGTCCGCGCGTCCGCCGCCGAAGCCGAAGGTCTTGAAGCCCATGGTCTCCAGGGCCACATTGCCGGTCAGGATGATGAGGTCGGCCCAGGAGAGGTTCTTGCCGTACTTCTTCTTGACCGGCCACAGGAGTCGGCGGGCCTTGTCCAGACTGGCGTTGTCCGGCCAGCTGTTGAGCGGGGCGAAGCGCTGCTGACCGGCTCCGGCGCCGCCTCGGCCGTCACTGATGCGGTAGGTGCCGGCGCTGTGCCACGCCATCCGGATCATGAAGGGGCCGTAGTTGCCGAAGTCGGCGGGCCACCAGTCCTGCGACGTCGTCAGCACCTCGGCGATGTCACGCTTCACCGACGGAAGGTCGAGGCTGTTGAACGCCTCGGCGTAGTCGAACTCCTCGCCGAGCGGATTGGCCACTGCGGGGTTCTTGGCGAGGATCTTCAGGTTGAGCCGCTCCGGCCACCACTGGCGGTTGCCACCGCCCTGGGTCGGGTGGGGCGCACGGCCGTGCGCGACCGGGCAGCCACCGGCCTCCTCGGCCTTCGGGTCGGTGACGATCGCGTCGTGGTTCTCAGTCATGGAAATCCTTCCGGACGGGGCGGATCACGGTGCTGAGGAACTCCGGACGGTGGAAAAGCCGGGCCGGGATACCGGGGCGGGCCCCGTCTCCTGACGTCTCGTACTTTTCCGCGCTGCTGTCCTGTCCCTTGGCCGTCGGCCGGAACCGATCCTACGATGGACATAGTCCAAGTCAATACGAACGACAGGCGTGTACGGATCCATTCGTCGGACAACGCACAGTTAGGCTGGTGAGCATGAGTGACCTGCTGCAACGGCTTCGCGCACGTGGCTGGCGGATGACCTCTCAGCGCAGGGTGGTCGCCGAAGTGCTCGCCGGTGAACATGTCCACTTCACCGCGGACGAGGTGCTCGCACGCGCCGCTTCCCGGCTGCCGGAGATCTCCCGCGCCACCGTCTACAACACACTCGGCGAGCTCGTCGCGCTGGGTGAGGTGACCGAGGTGGCCACCGACGGCCGCGCCAAGCGCTACGACCCGAACGCCCACCACCCCCACCAGCACCTCGTGTGCTCGGGCTGCGGCACCATCCGGGACGTCCATCCCGTCGGCGATCTCCTGGCGGAACTGCCGGAGTCGGAACGGTTCGGCTTCACCGTCTCCGAGGCCGAGGTGACCTATCGGGGCCGGTGCCCGGAGTGCGGCCCCGTCTGACCCGCACGGATGACCCGCACGGAACGGCGGACCGGCGGGCCGGCCGGGCGTAGGCTTCGCTCACCATGGACGCGGCGGGGGCGGAGCGCATGACAGCTGAATCAGTACCGAGGTGGGAGTCGGCCCTCGATTCCGTCGTCGTGTACGCACAGGGCGCGCTCTGCCGCCGCCTGGCCCGGGGCGGCGTGCCGTCCGGTGGCCGGATACGCGTGACGGGGCTGCCCCGCTCGCTGGACCCGGGCTCGTTGCGGATACGGGCCGCCGGCGCCCCGGGGGTGCGTGTCACCGAGGCCCGGGTGGAAGCCGAGGCCGAGTTGACCGGCGCGGACGCGCCGGACACCGCACGGGCCGAGTACGAGCGGCTGAGCGACGCGTGCGCCGCGGCGCGGGCGCGCCGGGACCGGCAGCTGAGTGCGATCGAGGAGGTGAGGGCAGTTCAGCCGGTGCCGCCTCCCCGCAGGCGCGAGGACCCGCACCGCCGCACCCCGGCCGACGCGTGGCTGGAGCTCGCCGACTTCGTCGAGGAGCGGCTGACGGTGCTGCACGACCGCCTTGCCGGACTGGAGGAGGCGCTGCGCCGGGCCGAGCACGAACTCGCGGTCGCCACGGACAGGCTGGAGCGCGGCTCCACCGACACACCCTCAGCACATGTGGAGACCACGGTCTGCGCTCTCCTGACGCTCGTCGGTGCCGGTGACACCGACGGCGCCGAGGTGGAACTGGAGCTGGAATACGGGGTGCCCGGCGCTGTCTGGGTGCCCACGTACCGCCTCGCTCACCGTCAGGGAGACGGCAGCGGCCGACTGGTGCTGCGTGCCTCGGTCGCCCAGCGGACCGGCGAGGACTGGACCGGCGTACGTATCGCCCTGGCCACCGCCGACCTCAGGCGCCACACCGGCCTGCCGAGGCTCCGCTCGGTCCGGATCGGGCGCGGCCAGCCCGCCCCCGCGCCCTCCGGCTGGCGCGAACCCCCGGCGGGGCTCCTCGATCTGTTCAACGGTTACGACGCGGCCGGTCCCGCCCCGGAGAGGGCGACCGGACCCGTGGCCGCCGGGGCGGGCGCGGCCCCCATGGGCGCGGCGGCCGGATCCGCGCACAGCCCCGGTCCGCCGCCTCCCCCGCCGCCTCCCCCGCCGTCGCCGGCGGCACCGGGCGGCGTTGTCCCGGAGACCCTGGGCCATGGGATGCCCGCCTTCGCGCAGCCGCCGGCGGGCCTGCCGCACCACAGGCCCCGTTCCGGGGGCCGGTCCTTCGGGGACGCCCCCGCGCCGCCGGCTCCCGGTGCGGCCACGCCGACGCCCCCCGCGCCGCCGGTCACCGGTCCGCCGCAGCCGAGCGGCGCCGAGCTCGACTACGCCGCCCTCACGCTGTGCGGCCCGGACGAGCAGGGCGGTCGCAGAGGCCGGCTGTTCTCCGGCTCGCCCTCCGATCCGGTGGCGGCCGAGTTCCGCCGCCGCGCCGAAGCGGTGGCCGCGCTGCCGTTGCCCGGACACGCCGTGCGGCCACGCGAGTCGGCCGGGTCCTTCGACCACCGCTTCGATGCCGCGGCGCGCGCCGACATTCCGTCGGACGGCACCTGGCACACCGTCACCGTCGGCGAGATCCCGGTCGGGCTGCGCACCGAGTACGTCTGCGTGCCATCCGTGGAACAGGCCGTGTACGCCACGCTGCTGCTCTCCAACGCCACCGGCCAGGCACTGCTGGCCGGCCCGGTGGAGGTCAGCGTCGACGACGAGTTCCTGCTGACCGCCGCGCTGCCCACGCTGGCCCCCGGCGGGGTCCGCCGGGTGGGGCTCGGGCCCGCCGAGGGCATCCGGGTGACGCACCGTACGAGCATGCGGGAGTCGACGTCCGGCCTGCGCAACAACACCTCCGTGCTCGACCACCGGGTCCACGTCGAGCTGGCCAACCGGCTCACGAGGCCCGTCACCGTGGAAGTCCACGAGCGGATCCCGGTGACCTCCGAACCGGACGTGAGGATCGAGGAACGGGCCAGCTGGACGGCACCCGACGAGGGCGTGGGACCGGACCGGCACGCACCGGGCACCCGGGTCTGGCGGCTGGACCTGCCGGCAGGGGCCACCGCCGCTCTCGACGGCGGCTACGAGATCCGTATCCCGGCCGGCACGTCCCTGGTCGGCGGCAACCGCAGGAGCTGACACACCTCATGTCCACGGAACCGAACCCGAAGCCGGTCGCCCTTCCGGTCACCGCTGTCACCTGTCTCGAGGATCGCGCCCATGTCGAGCGCGCCGCCGTGGTCGGCCTGGAGGCCGGCGTCCAGCGGCTGCGTCTCGGGCCGGTCAGTGCGCAGGCCGTCGACCGGACCCTCCATGCCGAGCTGACATCCGAGCACCCCGCGACCGTGCTCGACGTGCGGATCGTGCGGAGCTGGACGCCGCGCGACCCGTCGCCGCCCACGGCCGACGCCTCCGCTCTGCTCCGGCGCGCGCACCGCCTCGAAGAGGAGCAACTGGCCCTGGAGCAGCGACGCGACCGGCTACGCACCCGCCTCGGTCTGATCGGCCGCCTGGCCGCCGATCTGCTGCGGGACATCGGCGAAGGCGCCGGATCGGGGGAGACGGAGCGGGACCGGTGGACCCGCGAGCTGGACCGGATCGATGCCGAGCGAGAGACTCACGGCGAGCGACTGCGCGCACTGGAAGCCCGGTTGTCCTCCCTCACCGACGAACTCAGGGACGTGCAGCAGGCGCTGTATCTCTCGGAGGACGAACCTGCTGAGCTGTCCGCCCACATCGAGCTGACCGTGGAGGCCGCGGTCGCCGGGCCCGTCGGGCTGCGGCTGAGTCATCTCACTCCGTGTGCGCTGTGGCGCCCCGCCTACCGGGCCGTTCTCGAAGGGGACTCGCTGACACTGGAGACCGACGCGATGGTCTGGCAGCGCACCGGCGAGGACTGGTCCGGTGTGCGGCTGACCTTGTCGACGGCCCGCTCGGCGCAGGCCACCGAACCGCCACGGCTGAACGAGGACCGGCTCACCCTCAGGGACCGCTCGGCGGCGGAGCGCCGCACGGTCGACGTCGCACTGCGCGAGGAGGAGACCGCGTCCCTCGGGCCGGCCTCCGTTCCGGGACTGCCGGGGGTGGACGACGGCGGCGAGGCGCGGGTGCTGAAGTCCCCCACGCCGGTCACGGTGCCCGGTGACGGCCGCGCCCACCGGGTGCCCCTCTCCGCGTTCACGACGTCAGCGCCCAGCGAGTACGCCTGCTCGCCGGAGCTTTCCCCGCTGGTCACCCAGGTCGTGCGGTTCGACAACCTGTCCGGCCACGCCCTGCTCGCCGGACCCGTCGACCTGGTCCGGGGCAACGGATTCAGCGGTCGCGGCACGCTGGACTTCACCGCCCCCGGCGCCCCGGCCGAACTGGCCTTCGGCAGCCGCGACGACTACCGGGTCGTCCGCAGGGCGGCCGAGTCCCGCGACTCGACCGCCCTCACCCAGCGGACCGTGGTCACCCGCACAGTCCGGCTGCACCTGTCCCGGTTCTCCGCCCCGGGCGAGCACGGAGACCGGGTGGTCGCGCTTCGGGAGCGTGTTCCCGTCTCCGAAGTCGAGGCGGTGACCGTACGCGTACACAAGGATTCCTGCTCCCCGCCGCCCGACACGATCGACGCCGACGGCATCGCCCGCTGGGACGTCACCCTCCCGCCCGGCGGCCGGAGCACGGTGACCCTGGTCTACGAACTGTCGGCGAGCGCCAAGGTCACCGGGCTCTGAGGCGAGGGCGGGCCACCGTCGCCGGCCCGGCGGTCCGCCCTCGGCCGATGCCCCCACCACGCGCGTCATCTCCCGTCGGGCGGGCTCCCGGCGTGGCCGCGGCTTCGCCCCGGCCTCCTCAGGAGTGCGACATCGCCGCACGCTCGGCTTCGCTGCGGAGCACACAGAACTCGTTGCCCTCAGGGTCAGCCAGGACCGCCCAGCCCGCCCCGTCGGGTTCACGGCGATCGGTGACAAGAATGGCTCCGATACCCAGCAGCCGTTCCACCTCCTCCTCGCGCGACGCCGTCGGGCGCAGGCACAGGTGCACCCTGTTCTTGACCGTCTTGGGCTCCGGCACCTGGTTGAAATGCAGCACGGGGCCCACGGGCAGCATCACCTCGGTCTCCAGGGCGCCCGGTTCGTCCTCCGGATGCAGGGGGCAGCCCACCACCTCGCTCCAGAAACTTGCCAGGGCATAGGCGTCCGCACAATCGATCGCTACGTTCTGCACTACCGAGATCATGGAGATGAGCCTGCCTCAGGCGACGCGGGCAGCACCAGCGAAAGGCGTCGCACCTCTGTCGGTCGGGCGGGGGACGCCGGCTCCGGCGCCCCGGCCGTATGCCCCTGTATACGGCCGGGGCAGGATCGTTCCGGGAGCCGCCCCGGCCCTCCAGCTCAACCCCACTCATGCCAGGGAGAACGCATGCCCCTCGACGTCACCGCGCTCCGCGCGCAGATTCCGGCCCTGACGACGGGGTCGGCCCGCTTCGACGCGCCCGGCGGTACCCAGACCTCGCAGCCGGTGATCGACGCGGTCGTGGACGCCTTGTCCCGGCCGCTGGCCGTACGGGGCAGGCAGAACGAGGGCGAGCGGAACGCGGAGGCGATCGTGGCCGGGGCGCGGGCTGCGCTCGCGGACCTGGTGGGTGCGGAGCCACGCGGCATCGTGTTCGGGCGCAGTTCCACCCAGCTCACCTACGACCTGGCGCGGACCCTGGCCAAGGACTGGGGACCGGAGGACGAGGTGGTGGTCAGCCGCCTCGATCACGACGCCAACATCCGCCCCTGGATACAGGCGGCCGAGGCCGTCGGCGCGACGGTCCGGAGCGGCTGGCGGCGGCCTTCGAGCAGATCGAGGCCCACGAGGACGCCCTGCGGGTCCGTATCGAGAAGGGCCTGTCCGCTCTCGACGGGGTCGTCGTACGCTCGCGCGCGGCCGTGCGCACCCCCACCCTGCTGATCACCTTCCCGGGCCGGTCGGTGGCGGACGCGTCGCTGTTCCTGGCGGAACAGGGTGTCGACGCGCCCGCAGGCTCGTTCTACGCCCTCGAAGCCTCACGCCACCTGGGGCTGAGCGACGCGGGAGGGCTGCGGATCGGCCTGGCCCCGTACAGCAGCGAGGAGGACGCCGACCGGCTGCTGGCAGGTCTTGCGGCCTTCCTCGCGCAGACACCGTGCGGCTGACACCGGCCACACGTCCGCCCGGCGTACCGGCTGACGTCCCGGCTGACGTTCCCGCTCAGCGGGAGCGGCCGGGTGTCAGCCGGAACGATCCCTCCGCCGCGGGGAGCCGCACCGTGTACTGACGCAGGTAGGTGTCCAGGAAAGGGGAGCGGGCACCGGCGGTCGCGACATCGTTCGCCGGGTCGTCCAGGGCCAGTGCGAGCCCGGCGCCCTTCACCTGGACCGTCTCGCCCGAGGGGGTGTCCCGCCAGGAGCCCGACTGGATGGAGCCGATCTCCACCGCCAGGACATGTCCGGCGGCCAGCGTCCAGTCGGTGGCCTTGAGGTCGACGGTCAGCCTGCCTGTCTCCACCAGGGACACCTGCTCGTCGAACATGACGGCCGTGCCGTCCGGGGCGACGTCGTACAGCTTCACCATGACGTTGCCACTGCCCTTCGCGGTGAAGGAGAGCCGGGGGTACCCGTGACGCGGACCGCCCTGGCGAGCGGTTCGGACCGGACGAAGAAGCTGGATGCCACCTCGCCGGCGGCCCGGCGCCCGGCGGGTGTCACCGGTGCGGCCGGGTCGAGGGAGGGGGCGTTCTCCATGTCCCACTCGCCGGAGGGCCGCAAGTAGGCACGCGGCCCCGGGCTGCCGCTCCCGGCAGCGGCGCCGAGTGCCGACGCTCCCCCGTCGTCCACGTACGCACCGTCGCCGAGCGCGACGTCCACCGAACGGGACTCGCCCGGCCAGGTGCGCTGGGCGCGCCAGGTGCCGGTGGAGTCCTCCACGGAGTAGGCCGGGTACGAGACCGTGGGCCGCTTGCCCTTGAGGTACTGGTCGTAGAAGGAAAGGGTCTCCTCGTACCACCCTTCGCGGCCCATGGAGAGGCGGCCGTCGGGGGCACGGTCGCCGCCCCGGACGTGTTCCCACTGCCCGAGCCAGCCTCGCTCGGGGCCCTTGTGGTTGTCGAGGTACTCCTCCATCTCCTCGGGTTTGGTGTTGTTCTCGATGAACCCCTGGGTGACGAAGAGCGGGGTGTCGGAGCCCTTGGCCTTCCTGGCGAGGTCGCGGGAGGTCCAGTAGCGGCTGTACTGATCGGTCGTCCGGTAGCCCGCGGCGTTCTGGGTGAGGCATTCCGGATGCGCCTGTTCGTAGGCGGCGTTGGCCCGGTAGCGGGCGTCGTCGTCCGCCAATGCGGCGAGCGTGGCTATGGAGTTGTAGGCGTTCGCGGTGCCGGTGACGTTGGGGCGGGGCACCCCGTTGGAGTAGATGTACTGGTACATGTCCCAGACCGGTTCCTGTGCGACGACCGCCTTCAGCGCACGCTGGTCCAGGTTGTTGCCGATGAGGCCGGTGGAGGCGTCGTAGGACTTTCCGTACATGCCGACGGCGCCGTTGGACCACGGCCGGTCCGCCGCCCAGTCGATGGCCGCCCGGACATCGGCCTGTTCACCGGGGCCCGCCCAGTCGAGGCAGCCGGTGGAGCCGCCGAAGCCGCGCAGGTCCACCATGACGAAGGCGTAGCCGTGGGCGAACAGGCCCGTGCCTTCGATGAAGTCCTGGAAACGGGACGAGGGACCGGTGTGACTCCAGCCCTCGGGACCGGTCTGGCCCGAATGCCCGAAGTAGGGACCTACCGACAGGATGACGGGGACCCGCGCACCCTTCGGCAGCCCCTCGGGGAGCAGTACGTCGGCGTGCAGTTCGGTACCGGAGTGATCCGAGGAGGGGAAGTAGTGCTGTGTCCAGACAGCGCCCTCGGGAACCCGGTCGTTCTCCTCGTGGGTGACGGGACCGGACGGACCTGCGGTGCCGGCGACGACGGCGGGCTCCGCCGCCGCGGCGGGGGTGACCTGCCCTGCCAGGGCGCCGGTCAGGGCGAGAGTGGTGACAAGGACCGAGGTAGCCAGGGCTGCCGCGCGATGTGCTCTCACATGCTCCTCCGGTGTGTGGTGAGCCATGGTGCGGGCGGCGCCGATCGCTGTCGGCCCGCCACCCGTCGAGACTGCTTCACGGGCCGCAACACATCCGCGAATAGACGCGAACATGTCAACAAACTGACAGTGAGGGAGCCTACGATCACCGTGTTCACGGATCAACGCCTCCACATGTACGGCTTGTTACCGCCGACCGTCCGGTAGCGGCGGTCGGCGCCGGGAGCCGGATCCGAACCGGCGGTGAAACCCGACAGGAAGGCGTCGTACGTCCGCCCCCGGTCGCGCCGCGGACCTTCCCGCGTCCCGGCGCTGAACGTCACCACGGCCCCGGCCGACGCCGGCACCGCCCCACGGCGCGGAGTCCCCCGTCCGCGGCAACGCGAGGGCCGACTGCGGACAGCCACCCGCTCCTTGGCCACGCCACCGGAGCCGTGATCCGGGCGCCGGCACCGCCGAAGGACATCAGACCTTGATGCCCAGCCCCCCGTACACGTTGATGTCGGCGTCCGTGACGTCGTTGATGTCCTTGTACCGGACCTTCTCGATGTCTTCGAGACCTGCCAGATAGGCCTCTTCGGGCTGCTCGGGAACCGGGGCCGCGTTGTCCGCGCGCCAGTGGTGCACCGGCACCACCCCCGGGGCCGCGACCTCCAGTCCGGCCTCCGTGAAGAAACGCTCGACATCCTTGCGGCCACGGAGCACGAAGGTGAAGCCCCGCTCCGTGTAAGTGCGTTGGACCGCGCGTATGTTCGCCGGATTGAGGTCCTCGGTGAGGTGACTGAGAACAAGCCGGCTTCCGGCGGGCAGCGCGTCCACCAGCTCGCGAACGATCGGGTACGCCTCCTCGTCCTCCACGAAGTGCAGGATCGCGACGAGACACAGCGCGATGGGGCGGCTGAAGTCAAGAGTCTGCGCGGCCTGTTCAAGAATCTGCGCCGGACTCTTCAGATCGGCGTCAACATAGTCAGTACGTCCCTCGGGGCCACTGGTGAGCAGCGCGCGGGCATGGGCAAGGACGACCGGATCGTTGTCGACATAGACCACCCGCGTCTCAGGGGCAGCGCGCTGAGCGATCTGGTGCACGTTCTCCGCGGTCGGCAGACCGGTGCCGATGTCGAGGAACTGGCGGATGCCGTCGTCCTCGGCCAGCGTGGTGACGGCGCGCCGCAGGAAGTCGCGGTTGTGCCTGACATCGAGATAACCGCGCGGGTTGGCGGCGAGACCGGCGGCTGCCGCGCCGCGATCCGCGGGATAGTGGTCCTTTCCGCCGAGGAAGACATCGTAGACGCGGGCCGGGTGTGCCTTGCTGCTGTCGATCCTCCTTCTCAGCTCCGCGGGGTCCTGCTTGAGGGCGTCACCGGACATGGTGCCTCCTGATATGGCGAACCGGAGTAATGGTCAACAACCTAACGCCCAGGCCGACGTGGTGGTGCCCGCACCTGCCCGCCACTTTGCTCCGCACCCGCCCGGCGTCTTCGCCCGCTCCTCCCCGGTACCGCCGTCCTTCCCCCGACCGCTTCCCGACAGCGCGCGCGGGGCACCGCCCGGCCCGTCCCGGTGTCTGCCGCTTCGTCATGTGATGCGGTGTGCCAGGGACTTCCGGTCCCGGTCACCCAGGCGCCGCCTCGCACCCGCTGTCCCGGTCACCCAGGCGCCACCTCGCACCCGCCGCGGTCAGGCCCCGGACGGTCCGCCGGATCCGGCGCACTGCCCCGCGCCCGGATCCCCGGCCAGGAACTCCCTCACCAACCCGGCCGGATTGGCATCCCCGGTCAGCCGGAACATCGCGTCCGGGTCGAACATGTCGTAGAGGATCACCGGCGGCGGCTGCCCCAGGGTCCCGGTGATCCGACCGCTCGCGTGGAGGCGCCGAGCCGCCCCGACGCACACCTCGTAGAACCATTCGGCCAGCGGCTCATCGCGCTCGTGCGGCTCTTCGCCGTCCTCGTACCAGAGCCCCCGGCGCTCCGCCTCCCGCCGGTGCGCCTCCGCACCTTCCGGATCACGCCCGACGCTCCGGACGCCTTCGAGCCCCGTCCCGGGGAAGTACGCGTAACTCCAGCGCGTCTCCCAGGAGTCCGCAGCCGTCCGCGCCGAACTCGCCGCGTCGGCCCCGGTCGTGCAGCCCACACTCGTACGGACAGCACCGGGTGTCACTCCCACGAGGAGTACCCACCGTCCACGCGTACGGCGTTGATACCGCTGATGTGCCGCGCGCCGCAGCGGTCCTGCGGCAGGACGAGCTGGGGGCCCGCGTGGTCGAGCGGGGTGCCGTCGATGGTCACCGCGAGCAGCACCCGGGCCCGTCCGAAGTCGGGATCGATCTCCGCCCAGGACAACAGGGCATGGTGGCCGTCCGCGCCGGACACCGCGACCAGGAAGCGGAGGCGGTCCTTGCGGCGTCCCAGGTCGAATCCGGGCCCGGCGCCCACGAGTACGTCGTACAGCAGCGGGCCGGTGAAGCGGTGATGCCGGATTCCGCTGGTGGCGCACTCGAAGCTGACGTCCGCCGCGTGCTGCGGCCAGGCGAACAGATCGGCCACCGTCAGAAGGACCGGGCGGGCCAGATCGCCGCCGAGGGCGATTTCCGGGACAGCGCCGGCCGTACCGGCACCCGGGAGGGACTGACTCATGGGCTACCACCTCCCGGGAAACCGTACCCGGACCCACCCCCCGTATAAACGCACATGCCAGCCACCGCGATCACGATTCCGACTGATGCGAACCAACAGCAGACTTCCTCCTGGCACCTGCGGCAGTATGATCAGCGCATGCACGGCTGCCGGGCGGTCTGCCGCGAGCCGGTGGGAGATCCAGGGCCGGAGCCCGGCGCTCGGGCGAGTGCTGTGAACGATTCGGCCGACGTGGCCGTCGAGTAGCCGTAGACGGTGCGCGAGGGCCACAGGGGAAAGTCCGTCAGAACAAGAGGGAGCAGATCCGTGACAACCCGTACTGCGCGCCGGACCCGCCGGACCGTTCGGGCGGCCGGCGCAGGAGCTGCCGCCCTGCTGGTGCTGAGCGCCTGTTCGTCGTCGGACGACTCCTCGTCGACGACATCGGACTCCTCCGCGTCCGGCTCTTCCCGGAAGCTGTCCGGGACAGTCACCGTGTTCGCCGCCGCCTCCCTCAAGGAGAGCTTCACGGCCCTGGGCGAGCAGTTCGAGGAGGCGCACCCCGGCACGAAGGTCACCTTCAGTTTCGGCGGCAGCGACTCCCTCGCCGCGAGCATCACCGGCGGCGCCCCTGCCGATGTGTTCGCCGCGGCCAGCCCCAAGACGATGAAGATCGTCACAGCCGCGGGGGGCGCCTCCGGCGCACCGGCCACATTCGTCCGCAACCAGCTGGAGATCGCCACCCTGCCGGGCAACCCGGACAAGATCGCCTCTCTGAAGGACCTCACCAAGTCCGGCCTCAAGGTGGTCCTCTGCGACAAGGAGGTGCCCTGTGGCGCGGCGGCCCAGAAGGCCCTCGACGCCAGCAGGCTCGAGCTCACGCCCGTCTCCTACGAGCAGGACGTGAAGTCCGCCCTGACCAAGGTCGAGCTGAAGGAGGCCGACGCGGCCGTCGTGTACAGGACGGATGTCCGCACGGCGGGTGACAAGGTGGAGGGCGTGGACTTCCCCGAGTCGGCCGACGCCATCAACGACTACCCGATCGTCCAGCTCAAGGACACGAAGAACGCCGAGGCCGCGAAGGCCTTCATCGCTCTGGTGCAGTCCTCCGCAGGCCAGGAGATCCTGACCGGGGCCGGGTTCCTCAAGCCGTGACGACATCCGACAAGCTCGACGCCGAGGCCGGACCCCTCCGGGGCCGGCCTCGGCGTCGGCGCGTCCGGAAGGGCGGCGGAGCCGCGCCGCTGCCGCTCCTGGTGCCCGCGCTGCTGGGTGTGGCGTTCCTGACGGTGCCACTGATCGCCTTGCTGGTGCGGGCTCCCTGGCGCAGCCTGCCCGAACTGCTGACCAGCGCCGAGGTGTGGCAGGCGCTCCAGCTGTCGCTGGTCTGCGCCACGGCCGCCACCGCCGTGAGCCTGGTCATCGGTGTGCCGCTGGCCTGGCTGCTGGCCCGCGTCGAGTTCCCCGGCCGCGGCCTCGTGCGAGCCCTCGTCACGCTGCCGCTCGTCCTTCCTCCCGTGGTCGGCGGTGTGGCCCTGCTGATGGCACTCGGCCGCAACGGCATCGTGGGCACGTACCTGGACGACTGGTTCGGGATCACTCTGCCGTTCACCACGGCGGGGGTCGTGATCGCGGAGGCCTTCGTGGCGATGCCGTTCCTGGTGATCAGCGTCGAGGGCACCCTGCGCGCCGCCGACCCGCGCTTCGAGGAGGCTGCCGCCACTCTCGGCGCCTCCCGCTTCACCGCGTTCCGCCGGGTCACGCTGCCGATGATCGCGCCGGGCATCGCCGCGGGTGCGGTACTGGCCTGGGCCCGCGCCCTGGGCGAATTCGGCGCGACGATCACCTTCGCCGGCAACTTCCCCGGCCGGACCCAGACCATGCCGCTTGCCGTGTACCTGGCGCTGCAGAGCGATCCGGAGGCGGCCATCGCCCTCAGCCTGGTCCTGCTCGCCGTGTCCGTCGCGGTGCTGGCGGGCCTGCGCGACCGTTGGATGACAGCAGGATGAACAAGACGTCCGATTCCGCCCGTAACGCCCGCTCCGGAGTGTCCGAGGAGGGCCTTGACGCCCGTCTCGTCGTCGAGCGCGGCACCTTCCGGCTCGATGTGACGCTGACCGCCGCACCCGGCGAGGTCGTCGCCCTCCTCGGCCCCAACGGCGCGGGCAAGACCACGGCCCTGCGTACGCTCGCCGGTCTGACACCGCTCTCCGAAGGCCATCTGCGGCTGGACGGAGCGGCGTTGGACCGCATGCCGCCCGAATCCCGCCCCGTCGGTGTCGTCTTCCAGGACTATCTGCTCTTCCCGCACCTCACCGCCCTGGACAACGTGGCCTTCGGACCGCGCTGCCACGGGGTGTCCAAGGCGGCTGCCCGGGTCCAGGCCGCCGAGTGGCTCGACCGTCTGGGGCTCGCGGACCACGCGGGTGCCAAGCCGCGCAGGCTGTCCGGTGGGCAGGCCCAGCGGGTCGCCCTGGCCCGCGCGCTGGCCACCCACCCGCGTCTGCTGCTCCTGGACGAGCCCCTGGCGGCGCTCGACGCCCGTACGCGACTGGAGGTCAGGTCGCAACTCCGCAGGCACCTGGCCGACTTCGAGGCCGTCGCCGTTCTGGTCACACACGATCCGCTGGACGCCATGGTGCTGGCCGACCGCCTGGTCGTGGTCGAGAACGGCCGCATCGTCCAGGAAGGCGCACCGTCCCACATCGCCCGCCACCCCCGCACGGACTACGTCGCGCAACTGGTCGGCCTGAACCTCTACCGGGGTACGGCCGACGGCCACAACGTCCGCCTCGACTACGGCCCCGGCATCACCACCGCGGAGACCCTGTCGGGCCCGGTCTTCGTGGCCTTCCCGCCGAACGCGGTCACGCTCCACCGTGACCGGCCCGCCGGCGCCAGCGCCCGTAACCTCTGGCGCTGCGAGATCGCGGGCCTGGAGACCCAGGGGGACCAGATCCGCGCCGCTCTCACCGGCGAACTCCCTCTCGCGGCCGATCTGACCACGGTGGCCGCCGCCGAACTCGATCTGCACCCGGGCGCGGCGGTCTGGGCGACGGTGAAGGCGACACAGACCCACGCCTACCCCGTCTGAGGACGCGCCGCGGCAGCGGAACGGGCCGACGTCCTCACACGCCGGCGCGGAGGCGTACGAGGACGGAGCCGTCACCACGAGCGCTCCCGCGACGGGCAACCGGCCGCCGGTGAGCAGTCGTCAGCCGAGCAGAGCGGATCGAGGCCAGTCGGCCGGCGGGTACGGCAGGCTTCCCCCGTGTTCGTCGAGGACGAGCACGCGTTCCACGGCCTCGGGGGCATCGCCGTGCTGGGCCGGGTACGCCAGTGCCATGCACAGCCCCGGGAAGACCTGGAGGTCCCCCACCGCCCATCCGTCCGGGGCGAGGGCAGGCGCATGGTCCACTCTCGCCCAGGGCGCGGTCGAGGCCATGACGTCGACGGTGCGCAGATTCGCGGACAGTCCGTGGCCGCTGGCCTTCACCACGGCTTCCTTCCTGGTCCAGCAGCGGAAGAAGGCCGCCTGACGGTCACCCTCCGGGATGCCTGCGAGGTATGCGCGTTCAGTGACGGAGAGGGCGAGTTCTCCGATGCCCCGGACGTCCACCTCGCGGCGCTCCTCGATGTCCAGCCCAAGTTCGACAGCGCCGATCGCAAGGGCCCAGAACGGTCCGCTCCGCGAGAGGCTGAACCGCGGCGGTCCCGAATCCGGCCGCACGACCACGGGTTTCCCGTGAGCCGGACTCCCGCAGGTGACGCATGCCGCGGTTCCGAATGCGATGTCACCGGCGTCCGCTTCCACATACCGGGCCATGATGCGGCGTACCGAGGCGTGCGCGCCGGCGTAGTGGTCCCCTGCGTTGTCCCTCAGTGTGCGCACGCGGGCTCGTTCGTCGTCCGAGAGGAGGGCGAGATCGGCCTCGTCCACCCGGCTCCGGGACCGGCCCACCCACACATGGACGGCCCGGCTCGCCCTCGGTTCCCCGTGACCGCGCCGGGCCGGCAGGAAGGTCTGTTCCATCGGGCCGCTAGCCGATCGTCAGCCCCGTCACGGCACGGCCGATGACGAGGCGCTGAATCTCCGAGGTCCCCTCGAAGATGGTGAAGATCTTGGAATCCCGGTGGAAGCGCTCCACCGGGTGGTCACGGGTGTAGCCTGCGCCGCCCAGGATCTGAATGGCCTGCTCCGTCACCCAGACCGCGGTCTCACCGGCGACCAGCTTCGACATCGAACCCTCGGCGTTGTCGAAGGCCTTGCCGTTACGGGCCATCCAGGCGGCCCTCCAGGTGAGAAGCCGGGCCATGTCGACCCGGGTCGCCATGTCCGCCAGCAGGAAGGCGACGGCCTGGTTGGTCCCGATCCTGCGGCCGAACTGCTCGCGCTCGCAGGCGTAGTCACGCGCGTACTCGTACCCTGCCCGTGCGATACCCACGGCCATGGCCGCCACCGTGGGCCGCGACGACTCGAAGGTCTTGAGGGCGGCCTGGCTTCCGGAGGACCTGCCCTCCCGCGCGCCGGCGAGCCGTGTGTCCAGCAGCTCCTTTCCGCCCAGCAGGCAGGACCCCGGCACGCGTACGTCGTCGAGGAACACCTCGGCCGTGTGCGATGCCCGGATTCCGTGCTTGCTGAACTTGCGCCCCTGCGACAGGCCCTGCGTGGCCGGGGGCACCACGAACGTCGCCTGGCCCCTGCTGCCCAGTGCCGGGTCCACCGAGGCGACGACCACATGTACCGCGGCGATGCCCCCGTTGGTGATCCATGTCTTGTTGCCGTTGATGACCCACTCGTCCTTGGCCCGGTCGTACCGGGCCGTGGTGCGGATCGCTCCGACGTCGCTGCCCGCGCCGGGCTCGGAGGAGCAGAAGGCGCCCAGCTTCACGTCGTCGGCCGTGCCGAACATGGGCGGGATCCACTCCGCCTGCTGTTCCGGGGTGCCGTTGGCCAGGACGGACACGGCGGCCAGGCCGGTCCCCGCGAAGGCTGTGGCGATTCCCGCGTCGCCCCAGAAGAGCTCTTCGAACACCACCGGCAGGCTGAGGCCGGTCTCCTCCAGCGACTGGGTGAAGAAGAAGTCCAGTGAGTACAGGCCGGTCTTGGCGGCCTCCTGGATGACGGGCCAGGCGACCTCCTCCCGTTCGTCCCATTCCGACGCCGCGGGCCTGAGTACGTTCCTGGCGAAGCCCCGGGCCCAGGTCCGCAGTTCGACGAGGTCCTCGTCCAGCTCCATGTTCATGATTCTCCAACCAGCGTGGGCCAGTGGTTCTCGATGTCCTCGGCGGTGAACTTCACCTGGTCGAAGAGCGGCCCCTCGGCATAGAGGATGCGGGTGATCCGTCCGCCTCCGACGTTGAACACCTCACCCGTGGAGCGGCAGTTCTCGTGGGCGAGCCAGGTGGCGAGGGCGCTGACCTGGCCGGTTGCGAAGAGGTCGCCCGAGTCGGGCGGGAGCATGGCCTCGGTCATCCGCGTCATGGCGATCGGCGCGATGGCGTTCACCCCGATGCCGCGCCTGGCTCCCTCGATCGCCAGGGTCTTCGTGAGCCCGATGACTCCGGCCTTCGCCGACGCGTAGTTCGCCTGGCCGAAATTGCCGAAGACTCCCGCGGGTGAGGACGTCATCACGATCCGGCCGTACCCGCGCTCCCTGAGATGCGGCCAGGCCTCGCGGGTCACCAGAAAGCTTCCCCTCAGATGCACGGCCAGCACCCGGTCGAAGTCCTCCGGCTCCATCCTGGTGAAGGAACGGTCCCGGAGGATTCCGGCGTTGTTGACCAGGATGTCGACATGGCCGAATGTGTCCAGCGTCCGCGCCAGAAGGCTCCCGGCGCCTTCGGGGACGCTGATGTCGCTGGTGTCCGCCGTCGCCTCACCGCCCGCATCGCGGATCAGGCCGACGACCTCGGCGGCGGGCCCCTGTGAGCCTCCCGCCCCGTCCAGTGCCGAGCCAAGGTCGTTGACGACGACCTTGGCGCCGCGCCGGGCCAGCTCCAGGGCGTGCGCCCGGCCCAGGCCGTTGCCGGCGCCGGTGACGACAGCCACCCTGCCGTGAAAGTCAAGATCCGGCATTCTCTTCCTCTCTCCACGTGTTCGCGCGGCCTGCCCGCGTGCATCGGTCCGCTGGTCTCCCGCTCGTCATCCCGGCAACGGTCCGCCCCGGAGCGGGCGATGATCAGCCGCTCGGGGCCACGGGGCACGGGGGCGGACGGGGGCGCCCCCTGCTGCCCTGCTGCCTGGCCGGGACGCCCCCATCGCCGTCGGCCGACGGCGTCCGCGCCCTGCCCCTCTCATGCTCGTCCGGGCACCGTCCCGCTCTCCGCCGGCAGCACGTCACCGGATCCGGCGGGCCGAGGCACGGGCATGGCCAGGCCGATCAGGGCGACAACCATCGCGATGGCTCCTGCGGTCAGCAGTGCGTGGTTGAAGTCCTCGATCCGTACCGGCCCGTCGCCCGGCAGGATCAGAGCCACCAGGGCGACGCCGAAGGCGGTCCCCAGCTGCCGGGCCGCGGTGTTCGTCCCGATGGCCCCGGCCAGCCGCTCCGGTGCGGTGGAGAGCAGGACTCCGCACGCGGTCCCGGTCACCACGGCGCCCATGCCGGTGCCGACGACCATCCCGCACGGCAGCCAGAAGCTCAGGAAGTCGGGCTCCGCGCTCAGGGCCAGCCAGGTCCACACGCTCGCCGCCGCCATCGCCAGCGATCCCGCGCCGATGGCGTACTTGGGCATCCGGGCCGAACTGATCCGGCCGACCAGAAGCGCGGCCACGCCCGCGGCCAGGGCGCAGGGTGTCATGGCGAAGCCCGTCCTCAGCACCGAGTAGTGCCATACCTGGCTGAGGATCAGCACCCCGGCCAGGAGCCACACGCACATCACGATCCCGTAGAGGGTGGAGGCTCCCACGGAGAAGGAGAACGTGGTGTTGCGCCACAGGGTGACCTCGAGTGCCGGGACGGGATGGCGCACCGAGCGCCGGACCACCACCGCCACCACGAGGGCGCCACCCACGATCGAGACGGTCGTCCTGGTGTCCCCCCATCCCCAGTACTGGGCGTTGCTCACCGCGAGAACGATGGCCCCCAGGCCGATGCCGAGCAGGAGGGCACCGGCCCAGTCCGGCATGCCGGCCCGTCCGGCACTCCCGGACCGCCGGGACTTGCCGCCGCGAGCCGCCAGGAGCAGCAGCAGCGCGCCGAGCGGAAGGTTGACGTAGAAGATCGCCCGCCAGTCGAGGGAGCTGACGAGGGCGCCCCCGACCGTGGGGCCGACGGCCGCCGCCAGTGCGGTGGCGGCGCTCCAGATGCCGATCGCCCGTGTCCAGCGGGCCACCGGCACCCCGTGCAGCAGCAGTACGAGGGAGGCCGGGATCATCACCGCGGAGCCGATGCCCTGAATGCAGCGGCCGACGAGCAGCGTGGGCAGGTTCGGCGCCACCCCGCACAGCGCCGAGGCCGCCACGAAGAGGCCGACGCCGGACATGTAAAGGGGCCGGCGCCCGACGACGTCGGCGAGGCGCCCCGCCGGTGCGAGCAGCGCCGCCAGGGGTACGGCGTAGATCGTGATGACCCACATGACGCTGGACAACGACTCCGACGGAAAGCCGGAACGCAGCTCGGGTACAGCGAGGTTGACCACGGTCGCGTCGAGCATCGCCAGGAAGGTCGCGCCTGCCGCGAGGATCGTGATCACGAAACGGCCGCCGGCCGCCGCGGCCGGTGGTTCAGCCGTCATGGGTGTGCGGTCGTCGCCCGTCTCTCCGACCCGGCGGACGGCCGTGCCTCCGTCAAGGTCTGTCTCGGGCTTCATCAGCGGGACTCCTGGGGTTGATCGGCCGGTCCGGACCGTACTGAGAGCCGGTCACCCGGCGGTCATTCGAAGGTGATGCGGAACAGGTTGGCGAAGCGTTTCTCGAAGGACTGGGCGGTGACCTCCAGATAGCGTTCGTACTTGAGAACGGTCTCGGGGCCCGCGACGGCCTCGGCGGCGGTCCGGTTCTTCCGCAGGCGCTCCAGCCAGGTCCTGATCGTGCGTCCGTAGTGGGCTCCGTCGAAGCGCACCGCGATCGGGTCGAAGATCAGCTCACTGGCTTCGAGAATCTCGGAGAGCCGGGGCGGCTCGGTCTCCGGGAAGATGTCGTCCGAGACGAACGCGATGTCGCGGATGTACGCGCGGTCGAGCTTGACCACGTTGCCCTTGCCGACCGTCTGGAGTCCCAGCCGGCCGCCCGGACGCAGCCAGGAACGGCAGCTCTCGAAGAACTCCCGGTATCCCGCGACACGTTCGGTGCGCGAGAGTCCCCGCCGCGCGAAGTGCTCGAACGCGCCGATGGAGATGATCGCGTCGTACTTCTCGGCAGGCCGGTGGTCCATCCAGTTCTCCAGGCGCACCTCGGCGCCGGGCACCCCGAGGGCGCGTGCGGCTTCGGCCTGTTCCTCGCTCAGCGTCAGCCCGACGGTGGATTCGACGCCGTGCACCTGGCTCATGCGCTGCAGCAGACCGCCCCAGCCGCAGCCGATGTCGAGGACGCGTCCGCTGCCGGCGGCGCCGGTCTGCCCGACGAAGTAGTCGAGCTTGCGCAACTGGGCGCTCTCCAGCGTGTCGCCGTCCTCCCAGAGCGCGCAGGAGTAGATGCGGTTCTCGTCCAGCCAGACCCGGTAGAACTCGTTCGACACGTCGTAGTGGTGCTGGATCGCGTCGGGAGACGCGCCGTTGTAGCTCTCCTGCGTGCCCGCTGTTCCCATTCCCTCTCAGACCCTTCGTTCGAGTACTTCGATGTGGCCAGCCGGTTCAGCGGGTCACCATCGGACGACCGCGGCACCGAAGCTCAGTCCGCTGCCGAGCCCGATGAGACAGACCAGGTCGCCTCTGCGCAGTCGCCCGGAGGCCACGGAGGCGGCCAGTTGCTGGGGAATACTCGCCGCGTTGGCACAGCCGTGCTCATCGACCGTGATCAGGACCTTCTCGTCCGGGATGCCCAGGCTCCGGCAGAACTGCCGGGTGTACGGCACCGAGATCTGACTCACGCAGACGAGGCCGAAGTCGTCCATGGTCAGGTCGTTCTCCGCGAGGAGTTCGGTGATCAGGCTGAAGTCGGTGTCGGCCAGCGCCCTCAGCATCTTCATCGGCTTGACCTTGAGCCGGCCGATCTCCAGCCGTCCTTCGGCGTTGGTGGCCATCGGGGTGACCGAGGCCCGCCAGGCCCGGGAGTTGGCTCCCATCCTGTGGGCCAGGACACCCGGCTCGTCGCTCGCCTCCAGCAGCAGCGCGGCACCCACGTCCGACATGGTCAGGGCGGCGCAGCTCTCCACGTAGTCCTGGACGCTCGCCACCGTGTTGCCGAGCAGCCGGGTCGGAGCCTCGCCGCAGGCCACCAGGATGCGCCGGTAGCTGCCCGCCCGGATGAGCGTGTCTCCGATCTCGACGGCGTTGAGGACCGAGTTGCAGGCGTTCTTGAGGTCGAAGACCGGGCATGTCGCGCCCAGCCGCTCGGCGACGATGTGCGCGGTGGCCGGTTCGAGGACGTCGCCGCTCGCGGCGGCGAAGATGATGAGGCCGACGTCGTCCGGGCCCAGACCGGTCTGCTCGAACAGCTGGTGCGCGGCCGCCACCGCGAGGCCGGACGCCTCCCAGTCCGGCGGTGCCACATAGCGGTTGCGTACCCCGGTGAACCGTTCGATCAGGCCGCGGGGCAGGTCGAGGTCCGGGTTGAGGGCGGCCATCTCCTCCTCGACGTCCGTGACGGCCATCCGCCGTTCGGGCAGATGGACCGCGACGGCCCCGATCCGGGAGTGCAGCGTCACGACTGGTCGCTGTTCACGGCTTCCGCGACGAGCGCGGCGACCTGGGCGATGCTGCGGACTGCCGGGGCCTCGTCCTCGTCGAACGTGATGCCGAAGTGGTCCTCGACCGCGAGCAGCCCCTGGAGCAGCTTGAGCGAGTCGACTCCCGGCAGGTCGAGGAGCTGGGTTTCGGGCGTCACCTCGGCCAGGGGGACCTTGAGGTGATCGGCGATCAGTCCTCGTACCTCCTCGAGTACGCGTGTGTCATCCGTGTTGCCGCCGTCGACCGTCTCGGCCGTGTGCTGGGTCACCTGGGTCATCTCCTTCGTCTTGCTTCGGGTCAGCTTCGGTTCGTTCTCGGGGTCAGTCCGGCAGCGGGGCCGGCCGGTAGTCGTTCAGCGAGCTCGCCAGTACGGCACCGGTGGCACCGATCTGACGCAGCCGGGACACGTAGGCGGCGCCCCGCATGAGCTGCTCGGCCACCTCGGCCACCGTCCGGTTCTCCACCGGGAAGAGATCGCTGTCCTTCGCCCAGTCGTTGAAGGCGCCCATCGCCGGGCCGCACCACACCTGGTAGTCCCGGAGACGGTCGGCTTCCCCGTCGACGGCCCACCGTGCCGACAGGCCCAGGTACCAGCGGAACACCAGCGCCATCCTGACCTTGGGGTCCTTGGCTGCGCGGTCGATGTGCGCGGGTTCGCGGGGGCCCAGGTAGTCGACGCACGCCCGCCACACCTCGTCCACGGACATGCGGAACACGTCCTTCTCCAGGCGGCTCAGCTCCTTGGCCGGCAGCGCGTCGAGGCTGTCGTACGTCCGGTAGAGCTCGCGCAGCTTCGCCGCCCGCATCGGGTACATGGTGCCGCTCCTGAGGACCTGGACCTCGGCGCCGATCTCGAACATGTCGGCGGCGGGCGCCATCGCGTAGTCGGCGACACCGGCCCGGCCGAGCAGCTCCTTGGTCCGTGGTGATGTTCCGGCTTCCACGCAGCTCTGGTTGACCGATCCGGTGACCACGTAGTCCGCGCCCATCGTGAAGGCGGCGGCCAGCCCCTCGGGGCTGCCCAGCCCCCCGGCGGCTCCGACGCGGGGCACCGTCGGGTAGCCGTGCTCCCGGGTGATCCGGTCCCGCAGCCGCAGCACGGCGGCGGTCATCACGTTCGCGGGGCGGCGGTCGGTGTGCCCGCCGGAGTCCGCCTCCACGGTGATGTCGTCGGCGAGCGGCACCCGGGCCGCCCACTCCGCCTGGGGGGAGCTGATCCGGCCTTCGGCGACCAGCGTGTCCAGGATCTCCCGGGGCGCGGGCCGCAGGAACAGCGCGGCGACCTCGGGGCGGGAGACCTTCGCGATGACGCGGTTGCGCGGCACGACCCGGCCGTCCCCGTCCCGTACCAGGCCGGCCACCCGGTAGCGCACCACTTCCGCGGTCAGGCCCAGGAAGGCGGAGGCTTCCACCAGCCGGACCTCCCGGTCGAGATAGAGGTCCACGGTGGCCCGCTCCAGACCGGCCTCGGCCGGGCTGTGGATCAGGTTGCAGGCGAACGGCAGACCGGGGATCTTCGACTCGAAGACGTTCAGCGCGGACGCGATCCGGTCCGGTGCCAGGCCTGCCGCGCCGAACGACGCGAGCAGGCCCGCCTCGGCCATCGCGATGACGAGTTCCTCGGAGGCGATCCCGTTCGCCATCGCACCGGTCATATAGGCCAGCCGCACTCCGTGCGCCTCGCGGAACGCCGCCGAGCCGAGCAGGGACGCCGGCAACGGTGGTACGGAAGCCAGCAGTTCGAAGCCGTCCCCGTCCGTCTCCGCACCGCCGGACACCGCGCCCACCGCGTCACCCTCGGCGACGATGTGGCAGGCGTCCTGGAGCCGGTGCAGTTCGCCCCGCACTCCCGCGACATCGAATCTCGGGGCGCGCTCCCCCTGCCAGTTCAGTGTCCGGCTCACTTCTGACCACCCCCCGTGACCACCGCGATGGCGATGTCCTTGAATGCGTAGACGCGCAGTTCGCCGCGCCAGACGCTGGCGTCGGCGACCAGGATTCGCTGACCGTCCTCCTGGCGTACTTCCTTGATGTGTGCCTCGAAGTCCAGCCGGGGATGGGTGTTCGCGAACTCGCCCCGGTAGGTCCACTCGACCTTGACGCCGGGCGCGTGGTCGAAGTGCGCGTCGGGCCATCCCCGGGCCACGTCGGTGGACATGGCATAGGCCCGGAGGCCCGCGTACACCGTCTCCGCGCCGAGCGAGCCCGGCATCACCGGGTCCTGGTGGAAGTGGAGCGGGAAGTACCAGTCGTCCGGGCTCAGGTCACGGTGGCCACGCAGATAGCCGGCACCGTGCAGGCCCCCGTCGGGGACGTAGCTGAAGCCGTCGAGCATGTCCAGGCGCCCGGTACCCAGGCGCAGCGAGCCGGTCCTGGCCCGGAGCCCGTCCAGGTCCGCCTCGATCGCGGCACCGGGCGGCAGCTCCGCCTGGTCCAGCCACAGCGGTACGGCCTCGCCGCGGTCCAGGCCCACGCTGCCCTCCCGCAGAGCGCTGGTGAAGTAGCCGGAGAGCTGCTCCCCGGTGTAGAAGGGTTCGCCGTCCACGGAGAGTTCCCAGTCGGCCCGGTGCAGGATCGCTCCGCCGACGGCGTCGTTGGACAGGATGGTGACCCGCTGCCGGACCGTCTTCCCGCGCAGGTCGACCTGGCGCAGCGAGGTGGCGTGCCCGCCGAGATTGCGCAGGAAGTACTCGGTCTCCGGGAACCGCAGCGTGGTCCCGAGGAAGTACGGTCCGAGCACCCCGGGCTGGACTCCGGCCTCCATGTACGCGAAGTGCGGCATGTACCGCTGGTTGTTCTCGGTGAAGTACCAGCTGTCCTCGGGAACGTAGTACTCGGACTCGATCACGTCGCCGGGCCTGATGGCGCCGCTGACCCCGTCGATGCGCAGCACCCGGTCCACGAAGCAGAGTTCACCGCTGGGCAGCCTGGGAGTCCGGGGCATGTCGCGGAAGACCTCGAACTGCTCGCCCAGCATCGCGTGGTCGCCCTTGGCCACGTGGGCGATGTGCATCTCGTTCAGCAGGGTGGGCTCGTCGGACGCCCCGCGACGGGCGAGCGCCCGAGGTGTGTGCCCCTCCCGGTCCGGGCGGAACGGCGTGCCCGGCTTCTCGACGATCTGGAAGCCCACGTTGCTGATCCTGGCGACGGGCAGTTCGTCGGCGTGGACGAGAACGTCGGCGATGACGAAGGGCCGGGGCACCAGGCCGATGTCGACGATGTCGATCTCGTAGCGGATCTGGCGCGTGGCCGGGTTGATCTGGCCGCGCACCTTGGTCGTTGTGGTCAGCCCCTTGATGGGCTGGTACGTGGCGTCCGGCAGGCACAGGTGGAGGCCCGCGTGCAGCCCGTACACCTGGAGCGCCTGCATGGCGCCCTCCGCCACCAGTGTTCCCGGCATCACCGGGTCGCCGACGAAGTGGCTGCTGAAGTACCACTCGTCCGGGTCGAGCCGCTTCACCGACGTGCACGAGCCGAGACCGTGCGCACCGCCGGTGAGTTCCATGCGGGGTACGTCGTCCACCATGAGGAGCCGGGTGGGGTTCAGCCGCAGCGAGTGGTTGGCGCCGGGCTCCTGCTGATGGGCCGGGCCGAACACCTCCGCGAAGCGGCCTTCGGTGAGCTTGGCGATGTCGTCGCCGTCCAGCTTCGTACGGTCCGTCCTGGCCAGCGGTTTGAAGGCGGATGCCCGTGGTGCCGCACGGCCTGCCGGTTTCGGCTTCGCCCCGGTGGACTTGGCCTCGATGATGCCGCCCGCCTCGGCGAGTTCGCGGTCGGTGAAGAAGCCCGCGCAGCCGTTGCGCATGGTGAAGGCGAGCTCGCCGTCGACGAAGCAGTCGTAGTGGAAGAACGTCAGGGTCGGTCCGTTGGTGCGCAGGACATTGCTGATGTGGATGTCGCACTGGATCCGCTGCCCCTCCCGGACGGAGGAGCCGTACGCGGTGAGGGACCCGTCGAGCAGCCGGTAGACCCGCTCGCCCCGGTTCTCCAGGTCGATCCCCATGTAGCTGATCAGTACGAGGTCACACTGTCCGGCTTCGGCGAGCACCCCGAAGGGCATCTGACCGTCGACGCTGTACCAGGCTCCGGCCGGCACGTCGTACTCGGTCCGGATGAACGACGGTTCGAACTTGCCCAGTTCGGCGTCAAGGGCGGTGACTCTGCTGACGAAGTGGTAGGGCTCGGCGGGCAGCCTGACCCGGCGTTCGTACTGGTCGACCGGCGCGTACCGCGGCCCGAAGGCCTTGCCGATCTCGCCGTTGGCGAACTCGTGCAGGTCGTGCTCGTCGAGGATCACGCCCGGCGGCTTCGTCCGCACGGGGACCGCGGGGCCGTCTCCGGCCGGCGGCCGTGGCCCTTCGGCCGCGGTGGTCGCGGCCCGCCGGGGGCGGCCCGGGAATGTGATGGCCGGCTGCTCCTCGGGAGCCCTGCTTTCCGGTCGCAGCCGCTGGATCGCTGCGCGGCTGTGGCCGGCCACGGACTCTGCCACCGGTGGTCCTCCTAGGGTGATCTGGCGCAGGGGCAGCGACCGCGTGGTCTCCCCGGGCGGTGCGGGCAGGTAGGGCGAGAGGTTGACGGGCAGGCCGTGGGCGGCCAGCCGGGCCAGGACGCGGCCGATTCCGGATGCCGCGCTCGTACGACGCCGGTCCACGGACGCCGCGACGTGGCTCCGGCCCGGCAGGATCTCCTTGATCCATCTGCTGCAGGTGCCGCCGGGCCCCACTTCCACGAAGTACCGGTAGCCGCGCGCGTACAGCGTCTCGACCAGCCGGGGGAAGTCGATGGTCTGGCGCAGGGTCGCCGCGTTGTTCCGGGCGATGCGCTCGGCGTCGAAGTCCGACAGGGGAGCGTAGCCATTCGCGGAGTACAGCTCCACGTCGGCGACCGGCCGGGTCCGCCTGCGCAGACAGCCGGCCAGTTCGTCCGCGTCCGGGATCGGACAGTGCAGGACATGGCTTACGCCGCTGGGCAGGCTCCGGCAGCCGAGCGCGTCCACGACGGCCTGGCACTGAGCCGGGTCACCCGAGATCACCACCTCTTTGGGGGTGTTGACGTGGGTGACGAAGACGCGGTCGTAGCGTTCGACGGCATCGCGCACCTTCGCCGAGTCCTCGAAAAGGACGAAGCCGGACCAGACGTCACCGTCCGCCGTGTCGGGCGAGAGGTTCCACGCCTCGCGGACGGCGGACTTGGGTCCGCTCAGCCGGCCCTGGAACACCTCGGTGAGCCGGGTACGCTGCTCCGGCCCGTGCGATGCGGGTGAACAGGCGCCGAGCGCGTAGAGCATGCTGGACTCGCCGAGGCTGTAGCCGAACGCGCCGTGCACGGGCACGTCCAGGAGCTTGCGCAGTGCCTGCGTCTGAAGCCACGCGAACGAACTGCCGATGTCCACCATGGAGGAGAAGTCCTGCATGAGAGCCGTGGTCGCGGCGGCCTCGGCGTCCGGGTCCGCCGGACGTACACGGCGTGGAAAGAGCAGGTCGGCACGCATCAGCTCGCCCGCGTCGTCCACCGCGTCCTCGGCGATGGGCAGCATGCCCGGCAGGGCGCGGAACAGTTCGGCTCCGACACCCGGGTACGCGCTGAGCATGCCGGGGAACACCAGCGCGACCTTGCCCTCGGCGCCGATCGGCGCAGGTGTGTAGTAGCTCCCGGCCGGGGTGGTCCACTCCGTCCCCGTCCGGTGCGCCCGCGGCACCATGGCCAGCGCGCGGTCGGCCTCGCGCCGCAGGACGTCGTGGTCGGTGGCGCAGAGCACCAGCCGATGACCGTGTCCCGGCCGTGCGGCAACCTCTGTGGCGGTCCTGCTGAGTTCGGTGCGGTCTCCGGTCGCGTCGCGTACCGAGGCGACCCGGTCCATGAGTGCGGCGAAGTCCGCTGCGCCCACTGCCACGATCATCTGCCCATGGACGTCGGGGCCTTCGACCGCCTTGACGTCACCACGCGGCGAGCTGCCCGAGAGGACGACGCTCACGTGCGCGCCCCCGGTCCCCAGGCCGCTCACCACTGCCCGGCGCGGCCCCTTGCGAGTGGCACGCAGCCAGGGGCGGCTCCGCTCGGGCACGTAGAAGGACGACCCCGACAGCAGATCGGCGAAGCGGTCCGACGGGCCCGTCCAGTGCGGGACCGCCGGGAGGTAGGCGCGGTGCAGACACAGCGCGGCCTTGACCACGCTGACCAGGACCGCTGCCAGCTGGGTGTCCCCCACATTGGCGGAGACCGCTCCCAGCGCCGTCGTCCGTTCCCCGGTCCCGGTGCCGTCCCAGACCCGGGCCAGGCCCTCCAGCTCGGCTGCGTCCTGGGCGGGCACGCCCGTCGAGTGCAGTTCGACGTAGTCGACCTCACCCGGCTCGGCCCCGGCGCCGGCCAGCGCGTCGAGCGTGGCCATCCGGACCTGCTCGGCGTCGGCGGCCGGGCCGACGGCCGGGACGGGCGCGTACCGGACCGCCAGGGCGTCGATCGTGGCGTACACGGGGCGCTCGGCGTTCCGCGGGCCGCCCGCACGGGTGAGCAGCAGTGCGGCCGCGCCTTCGCCGGCCCGCCAGCCGCCCCTGCCGCCGAGGCCGAGTCCGGGCTCGCCGCCATATGCCGCGAGTCCGAAGCGCGCGAGCATGTTCTCCACGTTGCCCGTGAAGTCGACGGCGCCGACCAGCACCGCTTCGACCGAGTCGTCGAGGAGCATCAGCGCGGCCGTCTCCAGGGTGGTCGCCGCGCCGGCGCTGTCGGCGGCGACCGTGAACGCCGGTCCGGTGAAGTTCCACAGCGACGACACCCTGGTGGCGGTGATGCCCAGGTAGCTCAGCACCGCGTTGGGTGACCAGCCGTCGCCGATCCCTCGCTGCGCCGCCTCGATCAGCTCTGCCACGGCGTCGGCATCGCCGGCCAGGGCGAGCTCCTCACAGCGCCGGCGCAGCGCCCCGGCGACGTCGTGCCGTGCGGCGTAGGAGTGTCCCACCGCGTTCATGTCGGCCGCGACGATCACGGCCACCCGCCGGGCGGGCGGGCCTCCCCCGTCCTCTCCGTGCCGCTGGTATCCCGCGTCCAGCAGGGCCTCCTCCGCGACGCGCACAAAGAGCAGCTGCTGGTCGTTGAAGCCCTCCAGGTCGATCGGCGGGACGCGCAGACGTGCCGTGTCGCAGTCGAAGGAGTTGACGTACGCACCGTCGGGCCGGGGCCGGTCGGGTGCGAGCCCGCGCCAGCGCTCCTCGGGCAGCGGCCCGAATCCGTCGCGTCCCTCGTACACCGCGCGTTCCAGCTCGCCGGCGTCGGTGAAGGGGCCGGCATGGCATCCCAGGCCCACGATGTCGAGCTTCGGCAGTGCGCGGGGAGTTTCCGGCCCGGCCGGCGGCTCGGCACCGGTGGTGGCGGGCTCGGCGAGAACCACATGGGCGTTCGTGCCGCCGAATCCGAAGGACGACACCGCCGCCGTGCGCGGTCGGCCGTCCCGCGGCCACTCGGTGGGCGTCCGCACCAGCCGTCCCCGGGCGCCCGCGAGCGGTTCGGTCACCCCCGGGGTGGGCGGAATGATCCCGTGCCGCATCGCGAGGATCGTCTTGATCAGTCCGGGCATGCCGGCCCCGGTCAGCAGGTGCCCGAGGTTGGACTTGACGGAGCCGAAGAACGGGATGGTGCCGCCGGCGCCGAAGTACTCGGTGATGCCGGACAGCTCGACGCCGTCGCCGACCTGCGTCCCGGTGGCATGGCACTCCAGGTACTGAACGGCGGACGGGTCCACACCGGCGTCCTGGTAGGCACGCCGGTAGGCGTCGATCTGGCCGGTGCGCTGGGGTACGAGTGTGTGCCGGCCCGTGCCGTCGTTGGTCAGGGCGGAGCCCTCGACGACCGCGTGGATCCGGTCGCCGTCGCGCCGGGCGTCCGCGAGCCGCTTCACCACCAGCATGCCGGCGCCCTGACCGGTCAGTGCCCCGCTGGAACGGGCGTCGAAGGGCTGGCTCCGGCCGTCCTCGGGGTAGGCCCGCAGATCCGAGAACGCCAGGTGCAGGCCCACCAGTTCCTGGCCGCCCACAGCGCCCGCGAGCATCACGTCGGCCCGGCCGACGGACAGGTAGTCGCAGGCCAGTCTGAGTGCGTACAGCCCGGAGGCGCACGCACCGTCGACCGCCAGCTGCGGACCGCCGACGCCCAGCGCCGCCGCCACGACGCGGGCGGGCATGCCTCCGACCCACAGGTTGTGGGCGGCGGCCAGCGGGTCGCCGTCGTCGCGCGCCCCGCGCGACAGCACCTCGCCCGGGTCCAGCCCGGCCTCCGCCAGACCGCGCCCGACCGCGGCCAGCCACCGGTCCGAGCCGCGCCGGGTGGACAGGAGCGAGGGGAAACCCGCGTTGCCCAGCACGACCCCCGTACGTTCCGCTGACCCGGCTGCGGCTCGGCCGACGGTGTATCCGGCGTCGCCAAGAGCATCGCGGGACGCGTGGAGCGACCACTGGAAGATCCGGTCGAGTGCGCAGAGGTAGTCGGCGGGAAGCCGGTATCCGGTGGGGTCGAACCTGAAGTCCCGGACGAACCCCCCGCGGGTGCTGTAGATCCGGTGTCTGTCCCCCGGCCGGGCCGGCGGGCCACCCGGCCGGCCTCGCTCGAAGATCTCCTGGGTGCCGTCGGTGCGGCTGTCGCGGCCGTCGTTCAGGTTCCGCCAGAACTCCTCGACCGTCGCGGCTTCGGGAAACAGACACCCCATGCCGACGACCGCGTACTTCTGCCCGTTCGTCATCGCGATCAGCTCCCGGCCACTGCGGCGGTGTCCGTCCGCGCTGTACCGGATCCGCCGTCGGCGGGCGCGGACATCAGCGGGTCGAGGCCCTCGGGGCCGACCGTCGGACCGATCATGACGATCTCGTCCCCTCCGCGCCCGGGATCGAACTGCTCGGCGAACATCTCGGCTCCGACGTGCTGCGGGATGAGAACGACACCGCGCGCCTCGAACATCTTGCGAAGCTCCGGCGTGACCATCCCCCCGTCCCACGCGCCCCAGTTGATCGAGAGGACGCGCTCGGCCCGCCGCTCCCGCCCGAGTGCGGCCACCGCGCGGTTCAGCGCCTCGTTCGCCACCGCGTAGTCGGCCTGGCCCCGGTTTCCGAACAGCCCGGCGACCGACGAGAACAGCACGATGTGCTTGAGGCGTCGCGCGGAGAGCAGCGTCAGGACGTTGTCGAGGCCGACCAGTTTGGTCGCCAGCACGGCAGTGACGTCCTCGGCCTTCTTCTTGACGATGAGCCGGTCGGCCAGCAGGCCCGCGCCGTGGATCACCCCGCTGATCCGCTCCTGGCAGGGTCCCAGGGCCTCCTTGACCGCGCCCGCGTCCAGGATGTCCACCGCGTGGTAGGACACGCGGGCGCCTCCGGCACGGAACCGGGCCAGGTTCGCAGCGATCTCACGCTGGGCGAGAAGGGACCGGTAGCGTCGCTCGGTCTCGGGGAGGCTGACCTTCCCGCCGCTCCTTCTGGCCTGCTCGATGACGCGGCCCTTCAACTCGGCGCCGTCACAGCCCGTGGCCCACTCCGGCTCCGCCTCCAGCGCGGTACGGCCCAGGACCACCAGCTCGCAGGGGTACTTGGCGGCGAGTGCGGCGACACACTCGGCCGTCACCCCCCTGGCTCCTCCGGTGACCACGAACACGTCCGACGCGTCGGGCGCCGCGCCGTCGGCCCGCCCCTCTCCGGGTGCCGGCGCTCCCGCCGGGGCGAAGGCCGGCGCCGTACGCCGTCGGCCGTCGCGCCGGACCTCGCGCAGTGCGGTGTCGGCGTCGTTCAGCTCACCGTTCACGATGGACCGGACCGCTTCGTCGTGGAGTCCCGGTGCGATGTCGATGGACCGGCAGAACAGTTCGGGACATTCCACGGCCAACGTCTTGACCAGGCCGGTCAGTCCGCCCAGCATGTCGGCCGCCGGCGATCCGCCGTCGCACCCCGCTCCATCGTCCAGGCCGGTGATGACGACGAAGCCGGAGCGCTCGTCCCGCACGGTCGCCAGCAGGTGCTGCTGTGTCAGTTTCGCCAGCAGGACCACGTGGGCCAGGCGCTCGACCGCGTGTGCGACGGTCGCCGCTCCCCCGTCGGCCATCTGTACGCACAGATCCAGCCGGCCGGCCCGCCCGACCACGTCCTCGACGGCTGCGGCAAGCGCCGCTTCGTCCCACGAGGCGAGCGGGGTGACCGGGACATCCCTGGCGTCCGTCGAGACTCCCGGCAGCGTGATGAGATGTGGCCGCAGGCCCATGCTCAGGAGCTCGTCGACCACACCGCGGGTGCGGACGGAACCGTCATCGACCAGCAGCGCCGCTGACTGCGGCGCGAATGCTTTTCCCTGGGTCACCACCTCGCCCACGGTGTCGTGGGTGACTCGGAGACGGCCGACCCCCGATGCGGGTTCGTCCTCGGCCACGGGTTCCGTCCCGCCCTGCGCCGGCTCCGCCCCGTCCGTGTCGGAGGCGATCAGCACCGTCACCACGTCGTCGAGCGTCCGCAACTCACCGATCCGCTGCGTATCCATCTCACGAATCCTCGGGAACATCCCCTGCAGACCACTCACGATCTCCACCCGCTTGATGGAATCCACACCGAGATCCGCCTCGATATCCATCGCCGCGTCCAGCATGTCCACCGGATAACCGGTCTTCTCCGACACCACCGCCAACAACGCCTCACGCGCCCGTACCACCGCAACCGAATCAACCACCGGAGCCACCGCCACCGGAGCCTCCACCACTGCCGGAGCCTCCACCACCACTGGCGTCTGTGCGGCTGCCGGCGCGTTCACCACCGCCGCCGGCTCGGGTTCCGCCCCGACAGCCGCCACCGGCTCGGGCCGCGGCTCCTGGACAGGGGCCGGCCGCTGCTGCGGCACCGTCGCCGGGCAGGCCACCGAGGGCGGCACGGACACCTGCGGAACGGATGGCACCGGGAGTGCCGCTCCGTCGAGCAGAGCCGTGATGGTGTGGTGGGCCTGCTCCTGTCCCTCAAGAATCAGGGCGTTGTAGCGCTGCAACAGCTGCAGCGACATCCGGACGTCCCCGGCGGGTGCGGCTGACACCTGCTCGGCGATGTCGGCGATCATCTCCTGGGCAACGCGCAGCTGCCCGTTGAGGTACCCCTGGGACAGCGCCACATGCTTCGCCAGCAATTGGCTCGTACTGATCGACACATCAGCTCCATCATCGTGAGTAGCAGGCCCGCTGCCTGATTCCGGGGAGATCCCCACACGTCCGTCCCGGCCCGGGGGAACGACGGCAGGGCCGGGTTCCCGCAACGCCTCTGGGGCGGTGGAGCTCAACACGTGAGGTGTGGCGAGCAGTTGCCGATACGCCGCACCCTTCTGCTTCGGTACGAAGTTCTTCGCGGCGAGGCGGACCGAGCCCTTCGCGACGGGTGCCGCCTCCACGGTCCGGTCGTAGCCGCCGATGTCGTGAACGGGCAGTCCCAGGACGCGAAGCTGGAGGGCGAGCGCTTTGAGGGACCGGTCGGCGTCGGCGCGCGGCCCCTTGTCGGCCGCGAGACACACGACCGGCTTGTCCGGCAGGGTGCGCTTGACCAGTCCGGAGAGTACGGACTTGGGCCCGAACTCGACGAAGACCCGGAATCCCGCGTCGTACATCTCGGTGATCCGTCCGGAGAAATCGACCGGGTTGCGCAACTGCTCCACCAGGACGGCCTTGTTCCTGACCGGGTCCGCACCGTAGGCGGCGCCTGCCGTGTTCGCGTAGACGGGCCGGTCGGGTGTCTGGAACTCGGTCGATTCGACGGCCGCGCGGAAGGCCTCCACCGCGTGCTCGACGAACGGCGTGTGGAACGCTGCCGACACCGGGAGCCGCGACGCGGTGATTCCCCTGGCGCCCGCCTCGGCCAGAAGCTTCTCGATCTGTCCGGTGGCGCCGCCGACGACGAACTGCTCGGGGGCGTTGACATTGCAGATCCGGGTCTCGGGATGGGCCCGCACCAGATCGTCCACGACGCTCCGGGGGGCGCTGAGCGCCGCCATGGCGCCGGCGTCGCCCGTCGCGGGGGCGGCGGCCATCGCCCGGCCCCGTGCACCGGCCAGCCCGAAGAACTTCTTCTCGGTGAGAACGCCGGCGGCCCAGAGGGCCGTGAGTTCGCCGAAACTGTGGCCGAGGAAACCGTCGGGTGAGAAGCCGAGTTCGCGCAGCCAGTTGTACTGGCCGACGGAGAGCGCGCCGATCGCCGGCTGGGCGTTCTGCGTCTGCCGCAGGAGTTCGCCCTGTTGTTCTTCCCCCTTGCCGAAGGCGGGCGGCGGGAAGACCGCACGCGAAACAGCCGGCCGGCCGGACACGTACATGGCCATGCTGTCGAAGGCTTCCCGCACCGGGGGCAGGGCCAGGGCCGCGGTGCGTCCCATGTTGACGTACTGGCTTCCCTGCCCGGCGAACAGGGCCGCGACCTTGGCCGACCCGTCCAGCGCTCCGCGCCTGCCGTGGATTCCGGCCGGATCGCTCCATGTCTCGGCGTCCGGCCGCTCGCGCACCATGCGTTCGGCGCTCGCCCGCAGCTTCTCGTACTCCTCCCGCGTACGGTGGACGAAGCCGATCCGGAGGTCTCCGGCCGGAACCGCCGCGTCGTCGGCGGCCGGGGGGTGTTGCGCGAGCGCCTCCGCCAGCCGCCCGGCGTCGGGTGCGTGCCACAGGGCCGTGCGCACGGCCGGCGCCAGTACGGACGGCCGCTGCCCGGGGGTCGTGTACTCCTCCAGTACGCAGTGGTAGTTCGTCCCGCCGAATCCGAACGCGGAGACCGCGGCCCGCCGGGTCGGGCGCCCTGGTTCGTAGATCCATGGACGCGCGAGGACGTTGACGTAGATCCCGCTGTCGGCGTCGGCTGTCGCTCCCAGCGGCTGTGTGACGTTGATGGTCGGGGGCAGGACCTTCTGGTTCAGGGCCAGGGCTGCCTTGATGATCCCGGCCGCACCCGCCGCGGCCTTGGTATGGCCGATCTGTGACTTCACGCTTCCGATCGCGGCGAACTTGGGTTCGGAGGTGCTTTCCCGGATGAAATCGCTGAGCGCGGAGAGTTCCACGCTGTCACCCGTTTTGGTGCCGGTTCCGTGTGCCTCGAAAAGGCCGACGGACGACACCGGAACGCCGGCGTCTTCGTATGCGCGGCGCAGAGCCAGCATCTGCCCCTTTTTCTGGGGAGCGTAGATACTTCCGGACCGGCCGTCGTTGGCGGTGCCAAGGCCTCGTATCACCGCGTAGATCTTGTTGCCGTCACGCTCGGCGTCCTCGAGCCTGCGCAAGGCGAGCATGCCGATCCCATCGCCGAGGAGGGTCCCGTCGGCGGATTCGTCAAAGGGCCGCACGTTCCCGGAGAGGGAGAGTGCCGGAGTCTTGGAGAACGCCATATAGGCAAAGACGGTGTTGTCGACGGTACAGCCACCGGTCACCATCATGTCCTGTCGGCCGGCCGCAAGTTCGCGTACAGCGACTTCGATCGCCGCGAGGGAGCTCGCGCAAGCGGCATCGACCGTGCAGTTCATTCCGCCGAGGTTCAGCCGGTTGGCGATGCGCCCGGCCACCACATTGCCGAGCAGCCCGGGAAAGGATGCCTCGTCCCATTCGACGAACGCCCTCGTGAAACGCTCTGCGATCTCGTCGGCATCGCGCTCCGACAGGCCGATACTGCGTGCCGCGTCGGCCACGACCGGTGCCTGCATCCGGGAGCTGAGCGGGATGGTCGCCGACAGGGATCCGCTGATGCCGAGCACCACACCCGTCCGCGACGGCTCGTACCAGGAGGATCCCTCGACTCCCGCGTCGCGCAGCAGGTCCCTGGCGACGACCAGGCTGAGCAGTTGGACGATGTCGGTCGACGGCAGGAGCGTCGGCGGAATACCCAGGCCCATCGCATCGAACTGAACGTCGGGAAGAAAACCCCCGCGCCGCGAATAGGTCTTGTCCCGCGCCATTGGATCCTGATCGAAGTATCGCTCGGTCGACCATTGCGAATCCGGGACGTCCCGTATGCAATCCTCCGCCTCGATCACTCTTTGCCAGAAGTCGCCCGCGTCGCTGGAATTCGGAAAGATGGATCCGATTCCAACAATTGCGATAGGGGTGTCCGAGAGCCGCAGTTCACTTGATTGGGAGCGCATGTTTTCCCTACATAGAGTCCGTTTCGTGGCGCCCTGAGGGCGTTCCAAACCAGTCACTCCGAAACGGCGGCAACGGCCACGCGAATGCGGCCCCCGCCGTCTGCACTGCGAGCTTGACACAGCTCAACACCGGTCAGCAAGACCACTTTTGGAAGTGATCGGAGCCGATAGAGATTCTGACGGAGCGTGACACATTTTTGATTACCCTGAGTAATTAAAAAAGGGCACAGCAAGGCCGGCACTCGGCCACCGGGCCGAGCGCACAAGTTTTCTAGGGTCTGGAATGCGACATGATTCGCAAGCCGTATCGCGGCGATTTCCACCCGGTCGGCAGCACCGGCACTGCTGCGAATGATCTGGTGACGGTGGGCAATATTCTGGTCATGACCACCTTTCGGTCACGGTCCGGTGCGCGGTCCGGCAGCAGGCCTCGACCGGACTGCCGGTGGGACGCGCCCGCGGCAGCTGCCCGATCCGCGCGAGGCGGGCCTCGTGCCGGCGGCCGCAGGAGCGGGGTCCGTCGCTCCGGACCCGGGCAGCGGCGTCGACGACCTTCCGTCGCACGGGGATGTACCGCCCCAACTCTCTGTCGCCACCGGTGAGTAGTCGCTCACGGCTGACATTCTCGGCGAGCAGCGCACGGGCCTGAACCCCGCTGAAGGTGTAGCGCACGATGTGCCGGTCATCGGCTCCGTACGAGCCCGCGTTGACCAGCGCACTCCCCTCGGGGAGCACCAGAGCCCGCGCGCGCTCGTCAAGGACCGGACCGTCGTACCCCGCCGGGACGACTGCCACCGGGTTGCATCTGATCTCCCGGAGCTCCGCACGGAGTTCCGGCACTTGGCCCTCCAGGAGCGATGCCGCGGCACCGGCCTTCGCGAGGACCACGGCCGAGGTCCGCAACTCCGCCTCGGCGAAACCCGGCGGGGAGGCCTCGGCGCCGCCGACGACGGCCGTGTCGGCCTCACCGCTCCTGATCGCCCTCATGCCGGCACCCATGGCCTGGGCACCGCTCGCACCGGCCGACGTCACGCCGTAGGCGTCGCCGTGCAAGCCGTACCGACTGGCGATCTGCGCCGCCGGGGCGTTGGCCATCAGCACCGGGACGGTCGGCCCGAACACATAGTCCTGGCCCTGTTCCCGCATGAGGGCCATCTGCTCTTCGGCGGTCTCGGTTCCCCCCACCCCGGAGCCGATGGTCGACATGATCCGCTCGGACCGGCGAGGGAGCCCCGCGTCCCGTCCGGCCTGCCTGACCGCCTCGTCGCAGGCCACGATCCCGAACTGGGAGAATCGGTCCGTCCGATGGACTTCCTTGCGGGTGAGCACCTTGGTCGGCTCGAAGCCCGAGCACCGGCCCTCGCCGTCACGCAGCCCGCTCTCACCTCTGCGCGACCGTTCGCACAGTGCGGCGACTCCGTTGCCGAGCGCTGTGACAGCGCCGAGGCCCGTGACCACGATGTCACGGCTCACTCCAAGCCGGCCTTGAGACAGAGGACCGAGAGCGCGTCACCAGTCGTACTCACCTCACGGAAACCCTTGGGCTTGATATCGACGGAGAACTCCTTCTTCACGGCCTGCCCGAGTTCGGCGAGGTAGAGGGAGTCCATGTCGAGGGAGTCAAGGGTCGCCTCGGGGGTAATACTTGGCGCCTCAAGATCAAAGCGTGCCGGCGAGTCGATCACGAACTCACGTATCTGTTCCTTGGCCGCCACTTCAGATCCTCCACAAAAGTCGTTCGCGTCAGCGTGTTCGACGCGGGAGAGAGGAAGCGGAACACGAGAGACCGCCGTCCACGGTGATCGTCGGTCCAGTGATGCAACCAGACTTAGGCCGAGGCCAGGAAGCGCGCACACGAGGAGATCTGTTCCGGTCTCGCAGCCCGGCGCACCGGAATGCTGTCGCGTATCCATTCCTCGGTGAGGTCGAGGTCATCGACGAATTCGGCGTCCACGAGGCCCGGCGCGATGACGTTCACTGTGATGCCCCGGTGGGCCACCTCCAGGGCCGCCGACCGGGCGAATCCCTCCGGTCCGGCCTTGGACGCGGAGTAGCCGGCCATTCCGGGCAGGGTCCGGTCGCCGAGCGGCGAGCCCAGGATGATGATGCGCCCGAACTGGGCCCGCGCCATGGGTCCCAGCGCCCGTCGGGTGGTGCAGAAGGCCGCCGACAGGTTGGTGTCCAGCACATCTCGCCAGTCGTGCGCGTCCACCCCGAGAAGCACCCCGTCGATGCGTCGGCCCGCGTTGCCCACCAGCACCGGCACCGGCACCGGCACCGGCCCGAGCTCCTGCTCCTGCTCCTGCTCCTGCTCCACGAAGTCGAACAGCCGGTCGACCGCTTCCTCGTCCGACACGTCCGCCTGGAACGGCGTGGCCGCGCCGCCGAGCTTGATGACCTCTTCGACGACACGCTCCGCGCCTTCGGCGTCCTTGCGGTAGTCGACCGCGACGCGGTGACCGGCCTCGGTAAGCGCCTTCGCGATGGAGGCCCCGATTCCGCGGGAACCGCCGGTTATCAGCGCACATCCCCGTTCGCCGGAATTCGGCGTGCGCACAGGAGGCCGTCCGCTCATACCGGAGGACATGACTCCCTTCCATGAATCGATTGCGCAATGCACATACTTACGCTGCTTTCATTTCAGTCATATCCGCAGAAGAAGAAGACTCCACTCAAGCAATCCCCGTCCCTCGCGAGACCGAATCGTGACACACCAACTTTCGGACTACAACCCCTCTTCCTGGCGAACTTCACGCGGCGATGGTTTCAAATGGCCGACCCCGATAAGTCGGCCCAGAATCTGCACTGTTGGAGGCATTGGTTCACCCTGGTTTGCTCCCCGCGGTCACGACCGTCAGCCGCATGTCACGGCGCGAGTGGACCAAGTTCCGCAGCAGACGGGAATGTGCGTCTCCACGTCAACTGAGCGATTCCACACCGTTGCTTCTGGTTAACAGGTCATGCGCCCAGCGGGTTTCAGTGATGCTCAAGTCTCATTCTCCTTGATCTTCAAGGATCCGTTCGGCGGAATCTGCCCAGGTGAAAGGCTTGAGGCGGTCGCCGCAGCCGTCGACGGAGCGCGGACGGCGGCGAAGTGACCGCAGACGGACTCGAACGGCACACACCCGTCCGTAGGGGGCGCGTGCGGGTGATGTAACGGCAACCGGAACCGTCCGGTCCGACGATGGGGTCCCACTCCCCGACGCCGGACATCGTCCGGAGCCGAACACCGCACCCGAGATGCGCACTTCGACCCCGGATGCCCTCGGAACAGACACATTTCCGCCACCTGGTGGACCGCTCGACAAGCCGATGCCGCCACCGGACGACGACGGCCCCGACGCCGCCGAGTTACCCGCGAGAGGCCTGCGGGAAGGGCCCACCGCGCAGGGCACTCCCCCTCCGCGAACCCGGTCCGGCAACGGCTGCGCGAGGCTCCCACCTGGCCCGTCGCGGGAAACCGCAGGGATTTCGACCCGCTCTCGGCCCGCACACTCGCAGAGACACCGATGCCGGAGGCCGCAACATTGCGGGAACTGCGCGCCGACGGCTCTGCGCCACAGGCGAACCGGCGAATATCTCCGTCATCGGCGACACAGCTCGAACCCTGAACAACATCGTTCAGCGCAGGATCATGTGAGATTGAACGTCCTTTGGAGCGACAGCGGGAGTCCCTCAACTGCAATCTGGTTCGATGCCATTGCGGCTCTTCCCGAAAGGAACGAATAGCGAAGGGAATAGGGACGTCGAACCCTCGCGCTGCTGGCGACACGCGGGCGCGGGGACGTCTACCGTGACGCGCTGGCACAGGGCTGCGCGGACGCCATGCGGGCCGGTGACCCGGTGCCGGCGGGCTACTCGTCCGTGGCCACGATGAGTCAGCTGTTCGCGCCCCGGGCCCTGGCCGCCGAGGAGTTCACCCGGGACCGGCTGACGACCCTGTCCCTCTTTCCGCAACGGGAAGAAGGGTTCGCGGCCCAGTACGAGGCCACCGTCACCGGTGACCGGCTGCCGGGACTGGCCCGCGTCCGGTGTCCCTCGCTCGTCCTCGCTCGTCCTCGCGTTCGCCCATGACTTCGTCATGCCACCCGCCATGGGACGCGCGGTGGCAGACGCCATCCCCGACTGCCGCTTCGAACTGCTGAGGAGCGCGAGCATTTCGGATTCCTGGAGCGTCCTGCGGAGGTCAACCGCCGGCTGGTCGACTTCTTCCGCAGCGTCGTGCGAGGCAGTTCCCAGGAGGGATCCATGGATGAGCGGACGGCACACCGGGAAGATCGTTCTCACGTTCGCGTAAGGGGTCTCCCCCTCGGCGGACCGGAGCGCCTTGGGAAGCCTCGGTCGCCCGAAAGCGATCCTGGTCCCTACGCCCTGCGCAGCAGCATGTTCATGATCGTCATCGTCAGTACGGGCTCGCCGTGCTGATTGAGCACCTCGACATCGGTGTGCACCAGGCCCCGGTCGGGCTTCGAACGGGAGACCCGGGCCGTGGTGACAGTGGCGCGGACCCGCAGGGTGTCACCCGGCCGCACCGGCCGTGGCCAGCGCACTTCGTCGACTCCGGGCGAGGCGAGCGACGCGACCTTGCTGAGGTAGTGGTCCGCGTAGAGGCGCATCATCACGGCTGTGGTGTGCCAGCCGCTTGCGATCAGCCCCTGGAAGGGGCCGTCCTGTGCTGCCTCGGGATCCGTGTGGATGCTCTGCGTGTCGAAGCGCCGGGCGAAGTCGAGGATCTCCTGTTCGGTGAGGGTGCTGCTGCCGAAGACATGCACGGTTCCCGGTACGTAGTCCTCGAAGTACCGGTCGTCGATGGGAGTGGTGAAGTTGTCGGTCACGGCCGGGGAGATCGTTGTCATGGGTGCCTTTCCCTCGGGTCACGGATGCGTCCGGCGGCGCTCCGCCGATGTCCGCGTACGGTAACGGACCGCGGCTTCCTCGAAGGCCCCGAGTGAGTCAGGATGGGCCAAAGCACCGCGTGCCCAGACGAGTTCGTGATCCGCGTCGGCGAGTACGCGCTTGACCGGCGCCTCCGGCTTCCTGCCCGACAGGGTGCGGGGAACAGCGGGGACCTGGACGATGTGGTCCTGCACGTGGTGCTCGGAGAGTGTGGCACGCAGAGCACGGCTGATCCGCTCACGCAGCCGCAGGTCGAGCGTGCTCCCCTCGCGCAGCTCCACGAAGAGCATCAGCTTGTCCATGCCGGTCCCGGCCCCCTCCACGTGGACGACCGGGGAGTCGGCGACCCGGCCCCCGGACAGCGGCAGCTTATCTCCCTCTCGACGACGGGCAGCGCGGCACCGTGAACCCGCGCACCGTGCGCATCCTCACCGGGGTCTCCCCCGGTGAGGTGACACACCTGCTCCTGCGCGTACGCCTTCACACCGGGGGGAGTGGTGTGCCGGTGCCTCCCTGCGGACCATCCACGCCGATGACGGAGCCCACGGTGAAACGGAACGGCAACCGGGCCCGCCCCTCGACGAGGCCCAGGCCGAGCCGCAGGAGGTACACCGTGTCGGGGGCTCCCCCGTGGTCGGTGGTGTGCACCGTTTCGACGTGCGCGGCACATCCGTCCGGCAGGCCGAGTCGGGCCCGTGCCCCGGTTCCGGTCCACACCGCCCCGTCCGCGCGGAGTTCGGGGCGCAGCCGGCTGACGAACACCTCTTCCAGCGCCACCGGGCGTTCCGTCTCCACCTCGTCGACGAGCAGCAGTTCCCCGGTCCCGCGGTGCCAGGAGAAGGCGCGGCGCAGCGCTGTCAGGCCGGGCACCTCGTAGGCGCCGGTGAGATCGAGTGTCAGGTCGGCGCCGTGCGCGTGGAGGCCGAGGTCCAGGACGCGGGCCGTGCGGGCGCGGCCGGCCGACTGTTCGCGCGTGCCGACGCGGGGAACGGAGTGCGCGCGCGAGGAGGCGTGCAGGAACGTGTAGCGGGTGGCCTCGTCGAAGTACCCCTTGCGGTATTCTCCTGCGCCCGGGTCGGCGAGCAGCACCTCGCCCCGGGCGGCCAGTACGAACTGGCCGAGGTCGTTGTGGTTGTGCGGCTCGGCGTTGTGACCGCCCTTGGCCGCGAAGGCCACGCCCTGCCCCCGGTCGACCAGCCAGGCGAGGTCGGGGAGGTACGCCGAGGGCGGCTCGGGTTCCGGCTCGGCGGCGGGGTCGGGGGCGCCCCAGCGCAGGGTCCGGGAGAGGTCGGCCCAGTCCCGTGAGAGGTCCGCCCCGCTGTCCGTGGCCTGCACGGCCTCGGCGGGGATCCGGACTCCGGTCCTTCGGTCGAGCTGCCGGGCGAGACCGGCGGGCACGCGAGGCCGTTCCTCACCGTCCGAGAAGGCGGGGAAGAGCCCGTCGCCCAGATGTACGGCGGCCGGAAAGCGGGCGATGGCCCGCACCTTGGGATGCGTGAGCAGATCCTCTCCGGTGAACTCCCGCAGCCCCTCGGCGAAGTAGACGAAGTGCGCGAACCCGAACGCCCAGTAGCCCAGCCCCTCCGCGCAGCCCCCGTCGTCACCGAAGCCGCTGAGGTACGTGAGCTGAGCGCGTCGGCACCGGTCGAGGACTCGGCTGAGACGCGGTCCCCGGTCCCACAGGGCCAAGGCGGCGAGCCCCGCGCATCCGCCGCACACGGCTGCCCAGTTGTGGGCCCAGCCCTCCCAGAGAAGCGGGCGGTCGTCGTCGGCGAGGAGGGAGAGCACCCGGTGGTCCACCTGGTCGCGCACGCGGGCGGCGACCCGGGGATCGAGCCGGTCGCCGCAGACCTGGACCGCCTCGGCGAGCAGCTGCGCGGTGAGCGCGGCGAACAGGTCGAGGCACTGGTCCATGCCCCGGCCCAGGTGGGTCGCGTGCGTCTCGTGGGCGGGCAGCGCCCAGGTGTACTCGTCGCAGACGGACCACAGCGCATCGGCAAGGGGGCCGAGCGCGGCCTCCGGGTCGGTCAGGGCCTCGGCTGCGAGGGCCGTCACCAGCGCCCGGCGGCGGAAGTACAGCTCCTCGTACGCCAGCCGGTCACCGTCGTCCTCGAAGCGGCGGTACACGGAGAACGGCAGGTCCGGCAGGCGCGTGCTCCGGGCGGAGGCGGCCGCAAGCCGGATGCGGGCATGCACACCGCCCAGGCCGTCCGTTCCGTCAGCGTCCGGGCACCGCTGACGGTCCCCCGCCCTGCCTGATGGTGCCGGTGTCATCGCGCCTCCCTTCCCGTACGACAGAATCCTCCGGCGTTTCCGGATCGCCGAAGGCCGCCATGACCCGGCAGTTGCGCCACACCACGAACAGCACGCACCCGGGCAGCACCGCGAGCCCCAGCAGCGGTGCCTGGTTGATGAGCAGCAGGGCCACGGCCCCCAGCACGAGGTTCATCAGGGCCGGCAGGACGTGCCGGGTCACGGCGTACGGCGCGAGCAGGAAGAGCCGCCGCCCGGTGTCTCCACCCCCGGCCACATGCGCGAGCGCGACCGGCCAGGCGGCGACAGCCACCAGCGCGACCATCACCGCCATCGGCACGACTGCCGTACCCAGTGCGGATGTCCGCAGCGTCACGACATCCGCGACGGCCGCTGTCACGAGCAGCACGAAGGGTGCGGAGATCAGTACCGCCCGCCCAAACAGCTTCCGGTAGGCCTCGGCGAACAGCCGTACCGGCGCCTGCTCGTCCCCCGTCGCCGCGCCGAGATAGGCGAACGCGGCAGCGAGGGAGGGTCCCGGCAGTGTCAGCAGCAGCAGTCCGAAGAACAGCGGGTGCCGCCAGGGCTGATGGGTCACATGCAGCGCGGCCAGCAGGGGCAGGTTCGTCACGGCGATGCCGAGATTGACGACGAGCACACGGTGGACGTGCGCCCAGATCAGCTCCCATGAGCCGTGGGCGACATTGAGCCGTGGACGCCGGCCCGCCTCCATCGTCCCCATCCCTCAGCCCTTCACGCCGGTGGTGGCGATGCCTCGCACGAAGTAGCGCTGGCCGAGCAGGAACACCGCCAGGACCGGCACCACGGAGAGCACCGAACCCGTCATGATCATCGCCGACTCCGCGTCGTACTGCCCGATGAAGGCACGCAGCCCCAACTGGACGGTCCACAGGCGGTTGTCGGTGAGGTAGATGAACGGGCCCATGTAGTCGTTCCAGGTGTTGACGAACGTGAGGAGCGCGAGGCTCGCGAGGGCCGGCTTGGACAGCGGAAGCACGATCCGCGCCCAGATGCCGTACTCGGTCAGGCCGTCGAGGCGAGCCGCCTCACTGATCTCGTCCGGGATCGTCAGATAGAACTGCCGCATCAGGAAGACCCCGAACGCGCCGAACGCCTGCAGCAGGACGAGTGAGGTGAACGAGTTCACGAGGCCCAGCTTCTGCATGATCACGTACTGCGGCACCATGTACGCCTGCCACGGCACCGCGATCGTCGCGATGTAGCCGGTGAACAGCAGATCCCGGCCCGGGAAGCGCATCTTGGCGAAGCCGTACGCCGCGAAGCTGCCGGTGAGCACCTGCAGAAACGTGATCACGACACTCAGGAAGAACGAGTTGCCGAGGTAGGCGGCGAACGGCACCCGTGTCCAGATCGTGGTGAAGTTGTCCCATTTGAACTCTTCGGGGATCCACTGGATCGGCACCGTGAAGACATCGCGGTCATCCTTGACCGACGAGATCAGCATCCAGATGAACGGCAGCAGCACCGCAAGGGCCACGGCGGCGAGCAGCAGGTACAGGGCGATCCGCCCGGCGACCGCCCCCGCGCCGCCGCGGGCCCGGGGCTCCGCGGGAAGGCCTGTGGGAGCCGGATCCGTGGGCGCGCCGCTGCCTTTGCGCAGCACGATGGTGCTCATCGTTCGCTCCTTCGCTGCATCCGGAACTGGATCACCGTGATCACCAGGCAGATCACGAAGAGCGCGAGGGAGACCGCCGAGGCGTAGCCGAAGCGGCCCTGGGTGATGCCCTCACGGAAGATCAGCTGGGACAGGACGAGAGTGGACCGGCCGGGCCCGCCCTCGGTCATGACCTGCACCAGGTCGAAGACCTTGAAGCTGGAGACCGTGATCATGACGGTGACGAAGAAGGTCGTGGGCCGGAGCCCCGGCAGGGTGACGTGCCAGAACCGCTGCCAGGGGCCGGCGCCGTCCATGCGCGCCGCCTCGTACAGCTCGGCCGGGACCGTCTGGAGTCCGGCCAGGAACAGCACCATGTAGTAGCCCATGTCGCGCCACACGCTCGTGATGATCAGCGCGGGCATCGCCCAGTCCCGGGAGCTGGTCCAGCCCGGCGGGTTGTCGATGCCGACGAAGGCGAGGAACTGGTTGACCGGCCCCGATTCGGGGCTCAGCAGCATGTTCCACACCACGGCGACGGCGACGAGCGAGGTGATGTACGGGAAGAAGAAGGCGGTCCGCAGGACGTGTACCCCGCGCAGTTTCTGGTTGAGCAGCACGGCGAGGCCGAGCGAGACCAGGAGGGTGAGCGGGATGTGTCCTGCCGCGTAGTACAGGGTGTTCCGCAGCGCGGCCCAGAAGTTGGAGTCGTTCCACAGCCGCTGGAAGTTGTCCAGGCCGGCCCACTTCGGGGTGGAGTAGGAGTCCCAGTGGGTGAAGGAGATCGCGAGTGCGCCGATCACCGGGACGAGGGTGAGGGCGGCGAATCCGAGGAAGTTCGGCAGGATGAACGACCAGCCGACCAGGAGGTTGCGACGCCGTCGGCGCTTCGCGGCGGCCCGGTGGGCCGCGGAGGCGCCGTCGGGCGCGTGCTGGGTGACGGGGGGCGCGACAGCACTCACCGGACTTCGTCCTTCACGCGCTTGTCCATCTCCTTGATGCCCTCGTCGACGGACTTCTCACCGCTCATGACCATCTCGTGCTCCTCCTTGAGGATCTGGTCGATGTCGGAGGTCCGGTCGCTGACCGGCATCTCCAGCCGCACCGTGTCGGGCTGCATCGCCGCGCGGGACAGGGCGTCGGCGGGCATGCCGTCGACGGAGAAGAAGGTGTCGAGGATCTTCTTGCTGGTGTACGCGGGTGTGACACCGATCTTCGCGACGGCGGCGGCACCCTCCGGCCCCGAGGCCCAGGTGACGAACTTCTTGGCGGCGTCCGCGTTGCGGGCCTTCTTGTTGACGGCGAACGCGGTCGGCGAACCGAAGGTGACGGTCTTGCCATCGGCCTTGGCCTGCGGCATCGGAGCCATGCCCCAGTTGATGTCGTTCTTGCCCTGTGCCTTCTCGGAGAGCAGCGCGGCCGCCCACCACGAGCCCATCGGGACCATGGCCGCCTTGCCGGTGGTCAGCTGCGAGTCGTAGGTGATCTGGTTGCTGGAGGCGGTGGAGAACGGCAGGGCCGCCTTCGCCTTCTGCAGGCCGAGGGCCATCTCGTACTGGTCCTTGAAGAACGAGTAGTCGCCACCGAGCTGGTCGCCGCCGGTCTGCGCGGAGGAGACCGCCTGGATGACGGAGCGCCAGGTGTGCAGATAGGTGCCGTAGACCTTGTCGGAGCCGGAGCCCTTGGTGAACTTCTTCGCCAGCTCCGCGTAGTCGTCCCAGGTCAGCTTGGACAGGTCTGCCTTGCCGGTCATGTCCTTGTTGTAGAAGAGGACCCAGAAGTCCGAGCGGTAGGGCAGTGCGTAGTACGTGTCCTTGAGGTTGTAGTCGTCGAGACCGGAGTACGACGCCTTGTCCAGCCCGGCCGCCTCGTCGGTCAGCGGCAGGAGCTGGCCCCGGGTGGCGTAGCGGGCGTAGTCGGTGACGTTCTTCATGGTCAGGACGTCGGTGGTGTCACCGCCCGCGAGCATGGTGGTGACCTTCTCCGGGTAGTTGTCGGCGAGGATGTCGACCGGCTGGACGTCGATGTCCGGGTTCTGGGCCTCGAAGCCGTCTATCAGGGCCTTGAACTCGGGCGTGGTCTTGTAGTTCCACAACGCGATCTTCACGACGGTCCTGCCGTCGGACGACGAGGCGCTGTCCGTGCCACTGGCGTCGCAGGCGGTGGCGGTGAGGGTCGCGGCGACGACCAGCGGTGCGATTCGGGCGAGGTCTTTCGTCAACTTCATTGCGGCGGCTCTCCTTTGAGCGGTTGAGGAAGGTGGAGCAAGCGGATCGGGGGTCAGGCGCTCAGGCCCAGGGCCCAGCTCTCCGCGGTGATCTCGGCCCGCAGCGGCTTCCCGGCTGCCCAGCGGCCGAGCTCGTCGAGGACGTGGTCGGTCAGCCGGCCGATCTCGGTGCCCAGGGAGCCGGCGATGTGCGGCGTGATCATCACGCGGGCGAGGCGGCGCAGCGGTGAGTCGGCGGGCAGCGGTTCGGGATCGGTGACGTCGAGGATCGCGAAGAGCCGGCGGGCGGCGCACTCGGCGGCCAGTGCGCCGGGGTCGACGAGGGTGCCTCGCGCGGTGTTGATGACCGTCGCGAAGTCGGGCAGCATGCGCAGCTCTCCGGCGCCGATGAGATGGTGGGTCTCCGGCAGCTCGGGGGCGTGCACGGACAGCACGTGGACCTGCGGGAGCATCTCCTCCAGCGGTACGAGCCGGGCACCGGCCCGCGCGACCTCGTCCGGATCCGCGTAGGGGTCGGCCACCAGGCAGGTAGTGCCACGCAGCACCCGCAGCAGTTCGACGACCTGCCGACCGATCCGCGAGAAGCCGACAATGCCGACGGTCCGCCGGAAGTTGGACAGGTCGCCGTAGCCGGTGACCGAGCCCCAGCCGCCGTAGGCGCGTTGGTCGTCGGCGGCGAGGAAGGGGACCTTCTTCCCGGCGAAGATGATCGCGGCCAGGGTGTATTCGGCCACCGGTACGGCGTTGGCGTCGGCGGCGCTGGTGACCTGGATCCCGCGCCGCCACAGCTCCCGCCCGACCAGGTCGCGCACGCTGCCCGCCCCGTGCAGCACGGCCCGCAGGCGGGGTGCCGCGGCGAGCCTCTCCGGTGTGAGAGCGGGCGCGCCCCACGACGTGATCAGCACTTCGGCGTGGGCCAGGCGTTCGCGCGACCGTACGCCGTCGAGGTCGTCCGTCCAGCAGGGCTCGTCCAGGGTCACGAGATCGGCGAGGCGGCGCAGCCGGTCCTGATCGAAGTGTGCCTCGAAGCTGGACCTGCTCATCACGACCAGAGCGCGGGCCTTGGTCTGCATGCGGTGCGGGCTCCTCTGCCTCCGGGCCCCCGCTCAAACAGCAGGTGCCATCCATGTTTCCGGCGAGTTCCAGCCAGAAGACGCTGAGTCAGAGATAGTGGTCACCCACACAGACCCACTAGAGGTCAACCAGAGACGAAACGATCCGAACACATTCGAACATCATCCGGCTCGGCACCGGACGGAAGGGAATGCGCCATGACGTCGCCACGGATCACCGGGTCAAAGGGGCCCGCGGGATCCTCCGCGGGGACCGACCAGCTGTTCGCACTGCAACGCCGCGAACGGCTCATGGACCAGCTGCGGCTGCACGGCGCTGTTCGCGTACGCGATCTCGCGCGGGACCTCTCGGTCAGCGAGCTGACGATCCGGCGCGACATCGCCGCCCTGGCCGAGCGCTCCCTGCTGACCAGGGTGCACGGCGGGGCGACGCTGCCCTCCGCCCTGGAGCAGGAGCCGGTGCGCCGCAGACGGCTGGCGATGCCCGCGTTCACGATCGGGATGGTGGTTCCCTCACTCGACTTCTACTGGCCGCACATCGTCAGTGGCGTCCGCAACGCCGCGGCGGCACACGGCGTCAACGTCCAGCTGCGGGGCTCCAGCTACGACCAGGCGGAGGACCGCCGGCAGATCGTCCGGCTGACCGAGTCCGGCCAGGTGCAGGGGCTGCTCCTCGCGCCGAACCTGGAGGGGCCCGGCATGCACGAGATGATCGACTGGATCGGGAAGCTGCCCGTTCCCGTGGTCTTCGTGGAGCGCAACACACCGGACTGGACTCCGACGCCGCACCAGCTCGAATGGGTGCGCAGCGACCACGCGACCGGGCTGGAGATGGCTGTGCGGCATCTGCACACGCTCGGCCACCGCAATATCGGGCTCGTCCTGTCCAAGGGCAGCCCCACTTCGGCGCACCTCGCCGTGGGGTGGCACCGCGCCTGTGCGCATCTCGGTCTGCCTGCCGACTTCCTGATACGCGAAAGCGTTGCCCTCGACGTCCCCGGACACCGCAGGATCATCGGTGAGATCCTGGAAGGCTGCCGCCGCTCCCGCATCACCGCGCTCATCGTGCACAGCGATCCCGACGCGCTCTCGGTGATCCAGTACCTGACCGAGCAGGGCATCCGCGTCCCCGACGACCTGGCCATCGTCAGCTATGACGACGAGGTCGCCCATCTCGCCGATCCGGCCATCACGGCGGTCCGGCCGCCCAGGGCGCTGGTGGGGCGCACAGCCGTCGAAATGATGCTGGCGCGCCTGCTCGAAGGAAGCCGCCGCCCGGCGCAGCGGGCACTCATTCTGCCCGAGCTGATCATCCGCGCCTCGTCACTGCCGGCCGCACCGCTCTCCGGACCTCCGCCCACGGCGCGGCGTCGCGAACCTGCCTGAGCGGTGTCTGCCCTGCCGTCCTCCTCGCGAGAGGCGGAGAAGACGTCGAGGACGAGGGCCCCACTTCGGATCGAGACCTTGAGTCCCGGGTTGACCGTCTTGGCGCCGGCGGCCAGGTGGCAGCCAACTCTGAACATGAATGACCGAGTTGTCGCACCTCGTGGATACGCGAAGCAATGCGCCGAGGCAACCATCCGCAGCCGTCGGCCGTCATCCACGGCATGAAGATCTCATTCCTGATACACAACGCGTATGGAATAGGAGGGACGATCACCACCACGTTCAACCTGGCCCGAGCGCTGGCCGACCGGCACGATGTGGAGATCATCTCGGTCCTCAGGACCCGGGAACGGCCGAACCTCACACCCGACCCGCGCGTACGGCTGCGCCCCCTGGTGGATCTGCGGCACGAGAAGACCGACCCGAGGCATCTGACGCCGTCGAAGGTCTTCCCCTCGGCCGAGTACCGGTACCGGGAGTACAGCGCGCTCACCGATGAGCGCATCGGTGAGGCGCTCTCCTCGCTCGACGCCGATGTCGCCCTGGGTACCCGCCCCGGCCTCAACGTCCACCTGGCCCTCCAGGCCCCGGCGCGGACCGTGCGGATCGGACAGGAACACCTCACGCTCGACAACCACCCGCCCCGGCTGCGCAACGCGCTGCGCCAGGCCTATCCGCGCCTGGACGCGATCACCCCCGTCACCGAGACCGACGCCGCCGCCTACCGGCGAAAGATGCGGCTGCCCGGCGTGCGGGTGAGAGCCCTGCCCAACAGCGTCCCGACCCCGGTCCTCCCGCCGGCGGACGGCCGCGAGCGCGTGGTGGTCGCGGCCGGACGGCTGGTGCCGGTGAAGCGGTTCGACCTGCTGATCGAGGCGTTCGCCTCGGTCGCCGCCGAGTATCCCGACTGGAAGCTGCGCATCTACGGCAGGGGCGAGGAGCAGACACGGCTGCGTGCGCTCATCGACCGGCTCGGGCTGTACAACAACGTGTTCCTGATGGGCGCGGTCACCCCGATGGAGGCCGAGTGGGTCAAGGGCTCGATCGGGGCGGCGACATCCGGTTTCGAGCCCTTCGGCATGACCATCGTCGAGGCGATGCGCTGCGGGCTGCCTGTCGTGAGCACCGACTGCGCGTACGGCCCCGGCGAGATCATCACCCCCGGCCAGGACGGCCGGCTGGTTCCCGTCGGGGACCGGGAGGCGCTGGCCGACGCTCTGCTGGATCTCGTGGGCGACGACGAACTGCGCCGGCGCATGGGGCGCGCCGCGCTGGAGAACTCCCGGCGCTACGCCCCCGGCCCCGTCGTGGCCCAGGCCGAGCAGTTGTTCGAGGAGCTGCTGGCGGCCCGGAACACCAACCGGCCGGTACGCGGAACGGACCGTTCCCTGGTGAGCGGCGGCTACGCGGCCAGGGACACCATGCTCGTCGCGGCCGGCAGTGTCGTGAGGGCCGTACGGAAGGCGCGGCGATGACGGACAGCGACGGCAATGACAGCAACGGGCCTGCGGAGAAGCCTCGCGGGGACGTGACGGTGGCCGCGGACGGGCGGCTGACCTTGAGCGTACGGCTGCCGCTGCCCGCCTCGGCGCGTCCCCGGCTGCTGCTCCAACCGCGCCCGAAGAAGGGGAAGCCTGAGGGAACCGGCCGCTTCGCGGCGCTGGAGCCCGTGGAGCAGGACCGGTGGCGGGCGGTACTGGAGGTGGCCCCGGCCCTTGAGGAAGGCCACTGGGACGCCTACGTCGTGGGCACGCCGGGGGAAGAGCGAACACCGCTGCTGCCGGGCTTGCGCGATCTGCGTGCGCTCGTGTCCGGCGGGGGCGACAGCCGGGCCACGCCGGTGACCGTCCGGATCCCGTACGCCACCAAGGACGGCCGGCTCGCCGTACGGGCCTGGTGGCGGGACGGGCACGCGGAGGCCGGCCCGGTCGTCCTCACGGACGGCTCCATGACCGTGACGGCACGGCTGTTCGGCGCCCGGCTCGGGGAGGGCGCGGTGGTGACGCTGAACCGACGGGGAAAAGGCTCCATCGCACGCCGGTTCGCGCTCCGGGCCGAGGGGGGACAGGACTTCTCGTTCACCGTCGGATACGAGGAGCTCGTGACGGACGGCGAAGGGGCCGGAGCCGGGGAGACGGCGGTGTTCTGGGACGTGTACGTCCACCCGGCCACCGGCGCGCCGCGGATCCGGGTGGGCCGCCTGCTGGACGACGTCGCGGAACGCAAGGCCGTCTTCGTCTACCCGGCCGCTGTGCTCGGCGAAGTGTCCGCGCGTCCGTACTACACGGTCGACAACGATCTCTCGGTGGAGATCGCACCGCAGCGTGCGCGGTGAACTCCGTTACTTCATAGGGGCGCTGACGTGCCGGAAGGCGATGTCGCCCGGCACGCACGCGACACCGTGAACGGGTCGGGGGGGGGCGCCCCCCCCCGCCCCGCCCCCCCCCCGCCCCCCCCCGGCCCCCGCCCCCCCCCCCCCCCCCCCCCCCCGCGCCCCCCCGCCCCCCCCCCCCCCCCCCCCCCCCCCCCCCCCCCCCCGCCACCGCCGGCGTTTCCCGCTCACCGGCGGCCTGTCCTCAGCAGCCCACCGGCGAGGAGCCGACGACCACATCGTCGAACCACAGGGTGTCGTCACCGGTCCCGTAGCTCTCCCAGCCCAGCCGCAGGGCGGTGGGTCTCGGCGGCGTGGACCGGGAGAGCCACTGCTGGTCGATGTCCTGCGTCGGTACGCCGTCGGCGTGCAGCCCCGGCACCTGTTCGTCGTTGAGCCAGGTGTCGAGTTCCGGTGCCGAGGTGTCGACCGCGAATCGCAGGCACTGCCAGCTGTCCGTCGGCAGGGGTCTGCTCAGCCCCACCCCGACCGGGCTCTGCGCCGGGAGCGTGGCGTCGTCGCTCTCCCGGTTCCACTGCAGGGCGCCGTTCTGTCCGCCGATCCGCAGTGCCTTGCCGTACTGGGAGGTGTCCGGCATCGACACGAAGGTGACATGCGCGGCCGGGAGCGCGGTGGTGTGCCGCACCCACATCCGGATGTGCAGCACCGGACCGACCGACGACAGGTCCGCGGTGGCGGCCACGAAGGCGTGGTTGCAGTAGCCGGCCCGCCCGTCCAGCCGCAGCGAGCGCGTGCCGCTGTGAGCCACTTCCGTGTCGACGGCGGCCGTGCCCGTGCCCTGACAGTCGGGCGCCGTGAACTGCCAGTTCCCGGCCGGGGCAGGGCCGGCCTGGTCCTCGAAGTCGTCGCAGAGGGCGGCATCGCCGCACTCCGCGGAGGGCGGCGTGGTGGGCGGTGGTGTCGTGGGAGGCGGTGTGGTGGGGGGCGAGGTGACGTCACCTCCGCAGGACACACCGTTGAGGGTGAAGTCGGCGGGCACCGATTCGGCCGACTGCCCGGTCCCCTGCAGACCGAAGTCGACAGTACCGCCGTCGGCCAGCTCTCCGTTCCAGACAGTGTTGACGGCGGTCACGGAGTGGCCGGTCTGTGTGACGGTCGCGTTCCAGGCGGAGGTGACGTGCCGGTCGCCGTCGTACGTCCATGCCAGCTGCCAGCCGCTGAGCGCCGAACCGGTGTTGGTGATGCGCACCTGGGCCGTATAGCCGCCGGACCACTCGTCGGCGGTGTAGTCGACCCGGCACCCGGACGCCACACCCGAGCCGCTGGCGGGCACCACGACGAGGAGGGACAGGACGAGCGCGGCAGCGGCGGCGGCCGCTGTCCAGGGTCTGCGCGGTAATCGCAGGGAGAGACTCGGCATGTGCGCCTCCTCAAGGCGGGGAACCGTAGGACAGTTCATGGATGGGAGCGCTCCCATCCATCACACCGACATGACGGCACACTGTCAATATGGGCGTCCCAGTCGCTCGTCGCTCCACCACTGCTTCGGCCCGCCCGCTGTTCCACGGCACTTGGCCGCTCCGCACGGACGGCGAACCGTGGGGACGGCAGGCAAACCGGTGCGGACCGCCGACCACGCGTGGTTGCCCAGCCCGCAGGTCGCCAACCCCACGGGCCGTGCTTCCGGATTGGCGCCGCCAAGGGCTGCGGCTGCGGCTGCGGCTGCCGTGTCAGTCTGCTGAAGTATCCTTCCCGCCACCACACACCGACTCGGAGGACCGAGAGACTTGACCGGCCTGTCTGCTTTCCCGCTGCCCTTTCGCGCTTCACGTTCCATATCGTCCGCGGCACCCCGAACACTGCGGGAACTTCAGATCATGCAGTGCAGCTCACATATCCGGGAAAAGCCGGGGTGGTTCGACAAGATGAATGACGCCGGCATCGTCTCCAGGTGGACGGAAGAGGCGGTCGCCCAAGGGCTCACCGAAGCACAGGTTCACTACATGCTTGCCGAACTCGGACACTACGCGGCGCTGCGGGACGCCGGGACGGGCATCGAGGTATCCGCCGTCGACGGGGTGTGGCAGTCGGACACACTGATCGACGACAAGCTCGGATCCCGGCTGCGCGAGGCGGCCCGGGTGCTGGAACAGGTTCCCGAAGCAGAACGGGACTGGCACCCCGGCTCCGGCGGGCAGGTGATGGATCTGGTTCATCCCTCACTCTTCTGTCTGGTGAGAGAGGCGGGCAACGCGCCCGAGCGGGCTTGGCGGAATCCGACGGACCGTTACTCCGCCTACGAGTTCTCGGAGAAATTCCAGTGGCTGCCCACGGACGTCGACGTCAGTTCCGACGGTGACATCAGCTTCCGTTCGTACGTCAACAACGTCCACCCCGAGGCTCATCACGAACTGGCCTCCGTACTACCGGACTTGCTCGCACGTCTGCGCCCTCTTTTCGAGAACGTGCTCACCGATCTGCGCCACCCGCGCCCCCTGCGGATCGAGGCCGATCCGCAGGGTTGGTACGACAACGCCCAGGAACCGGAGTATCCGGAAGAGTCCTCCTACAGTGACGAGGCGGCCTATGAAGAAGCCGTCGAAGCGTGGGAGGAGACCTATGACACCTGGTGGGAGAACCGCCGCCCGGTCATCCCGGACGCCCCGGCCTTCAGCCCGCCCGAGGTGCCCGACGGATCGGCCCGAGTCGACCTGCGCGGCCGCCGCCTCCAGGTCATCGTCAAGCTCGCCACCATTCATCTCACCCCGGAGAAGCCCGAATACTCCGGCGGCTCCTGGCATGTGGAAGGGATGCTGAACGAGCGGATCGTATCGACCGGCATCTACTACTGGGACAGCGAGAACATCACCGAGAGCCGGCTGAGCTTCCGGACGGCACTCAACGAACCGCACTACGAACAGAATGACAACAAGGGGATGAGTGAGGTCTACGGACTGGAGAACGAAGGCGCGCTGAACCAGACGCTCGGATCGGCATCGACCCCGGCCGGGCGCTGCCTGGCGTTCCCAAACGTCCTGCAGCACCGCGTCGGCTCATTCCGCCTCACGGACCCGACCCGCCCGGGACATCGGAAGATTCTCGCGTTCTTCCTCGTCGACCCGTCGGAGAGCATCGTCTCGACATCCGATGTGCCACCGCAACAGCCGTGGTCCGACACGTCGGCCATGACGCTTGAACAGGCCAGGGGCTATCGCGAACAGCTCATGCAGGAACGCAAGTTCTTCGTCGACGAGCACAACGATCAGCTCTACGAGCGGGAGTTCTCCCTCTGCGAGCACTGACCTTCTTCCGTCCGCCCGATTCGGCATCCAGGCGGGGCCGCCAGGCTGCCGAATCGGCGCAGGACACTCCCGTGCCGCTACGGACGGCCGATGACCACGGCGCCCCGGAAGCGGTCGCGGTCCGCTGAGAGGGCCGACATCGTGTCGAGGGACCCGTCGCGGACCGGCAGAAGGTGGGCATCGACCCAGGTGTCCCCTGTTTCCGCGTTGGCCCACGGATCATCGATCACGACAGCTCCGGGCACGACGCCGTGACAGAGCACCCAGTGCGGCACGTCGAACCCCTGCATACCGGCGAGCGAGAGCAGGAGCAGCACATGCTCCCGTCGGCCGATCGCATCCCGGATCGCGGTGAGGGAGAGGTGGGCCGGGTCGATCGGCACGCCGATCCGCCCGGCGTCCGTGCGCGACGCGCGCTGGAGCAGGGCACGCCACTCCTGTTCCTTCTCCGGGAGATGGTCGAGCAGGACCGGCCGGTCCGTGTCGAGGTGGACCGTGACGGGGGACGACGGCCAGGCCCGGCGCACGGCGACGCCCAGTCCGACCGGCTCGCACGCGAGGAAGTTGTTCGCGTCGCGCCACAGCGTCAGTTCCGTCCGACGGTCGAGGGCCTCCGTCGGCAGCATCCCCGCGTGCGCCTGCGCGACCAGGGCGGTGACGGCACCGCAGGTGAAGTGCGTGGTCTGCCCGTAGTACGGGGGCTCGGCGACCACACCGTCGTCCAGCCAGCGGACGTAACCGGAAGCGGGTCCGTCCGCTCCCTCCGACTGTGTGAGCGGAGGAGTCAGGGGAGCGAAGCCGGCGGCGGCGGCGTCCTCGGGATCCACTGTCCAGCCTTCCCACTTGACCTGCATGAGCTCTCGGCGGCGTGCGTGGGCGACGACTGCCGCAACGGCTGCCCGTACATCGCCGACGGCATCGACGATCTTCAGATACGCCGTGCCGGGGCGTGCCGTCACGAGCGCGGCAGCGGTCCACTCCTCACCGCCGTCACCCGGAACGGCGACGATGTGAGGGGTGTGGGCCGAGCGGTCGACCGTCTGCCACCGCTCCGGCAACCGGTGGTCCCCGAGCCACCTCGACAAGTCCGGTGACTCACCGGGCACGAACGGGACGACGACGCTCTTCACGGGTGATTCCTGCGGGGACGGCATTCCGGTTCTCCTGGCGGACGGCGGGGTGATGGGGACGGATGACGGGCCTTCACCCGCGGGTGATCGGCCGTGCGGACTCGGGCAGCCGCCCGGATTCATGCCCGGGACTGCCGAAGCACCCAGACGAAGTAGGGGGCACCGACCAGGGCGATCATGAGACCGGCCGGTACCTGGGACGGGGCGACGACGGTGCGGCCGAGGGCGTCGGCCACACAGACCAGCAGTGCGCCGAGCAGCATCGCGACCGGGATCGAGCGCCCGTGGCGGGCGCCCACCAGTGACCGGGCGAGGTGAGGGGCGACGAGCCCCACGAATCCGACGACGCCGACGGCGACCACGCTGAGTGCCGCCAGCACCGCGGCGATCGCCAGCGCCGCGAACCGTACGCGTACCGGCCGGATGCCGACGATGCGTGGGGTGTCCTCGTCGACGGCGAGCAGATCCAGCCGGTCGCGCATGGCGAGCAGCACGGGGAGCGCGAGTGCCAGGGCCACCGCGACCGGGACGACGTCGGGGAACGTACGCCCGTACGTCGTACCGGAGAGCCAGGTGAAGATCCGGGGTGTGTTCCACGGGTCCGCACGCAGCAGGAGGAAGGTGGTGAGGGCGCTGAGTCCGTACCCGCAGCCGATGCCGATCAGTACGAACCGGTCGGGCAGGAAGCCACCGCGCCAGGACAGCAGGGCGATCAGTCCGAACGTGGCGAGCCCGGTCACGACGGCGGCCACGATGAGCAGCGGGCGGCCGCCGGACACTCCCGATGTGACGATGACGACGGCTCCCAGCCCCGCGCCAGCCGTGATGCCGAGCACCCCCGGCTCCGCCAGCGGATTGCGTACCGCGCCCTGTACGACGCATCCCGCGAGTCCGATGGCCGCACCGGCGAGGATCGCGGCGACCACGCGCGGGATCCGGTCGTCGAGCGCCTGCCCGATCAGATCGGGAGCGGTGCCCTGGGCCCAGAGCGCGATGTCCCCCGTCCGCAGCCAGAGGCTTCCCGCCAGGACCGCCACGACGGCCGCCGCGACCAGAAGTACCGCCGAGGCGGACAGGACGAGAAGGAACGCGCGGCGCGAGCGTGCGGCGACCCGTGCGCGCGGTGGCTGACGGAGCCCGCCCGTGTCGCGGAGACGGAGCGCGAGGACCACGATCACAACGGAGCCGAGCAGCGCGGTGGGCACACCGGTGGGAATGGAGGCGGCCCCGTCCGCGCCCTGCACCGCACGCAGTGTCGCGTCCGCCAGCAGGATGAGCAGCGCACCGAGCAGCCCGGCCGCGGGCACCAGGTAGAGGTGTCGGCGCAAGGCCCGGACCCGTCCCGCGATCAGCCGGGCGAAGACCGGGGCGCCGAGGCCGACGAAGGCGAGAGGGCCGGCGAGGGTCACTGCCGTGCCGGTCAGAACCACCGCGCAGATCACGGCGATCACGCGGGTCGACCGGATCGGCACGCCGAGGGTGGACGCGGCGTCGTCTCCGAGGTTCATCACGTCGAGCCGCCGGGACAGGGCCAGAGCGACGCACAGCACGACGGCCACGACCGGAAGGGCGCGCACCGACGCGTCGATGTTCATCTAAACAAGCGAGCCGCTCCCCCAGGCGAAGAGGCCGGTCGTGTTCTCCTTGAACAGGATGAGGACCATCGAGGTCGCCGAGTCCAGGGCCATCGCGATCGCCGACCCGGCGAGGATGAGGCGGGTACCCGAGGTGCCCGCTGCCCGGCCCGCGAGGAGCAGCACGAGTGCCGCGGCGGCCAGGCCGCCGGCGAAGGCGACGGCGCCGGACGCCCAGAGGGGGACGGTCAGACCGAGCGCGGCGACGAGCGAGAGCGTGAAGTAGGACCCGGCCGTCACCGCGAGTGTGTCCGGGGAGGCGAGGGTGTTGTGCGTGACGGACTGCAGCAGCGTGCCCGCCGATCCGAGGGCGAAGCCCACCGCCACACCTGCGAGCAGTCGCGGCAGGCGCGAGCCTATGAGGATGTCGCCGACCGGCGCTCCGCCGGTGTTCTCCCGTTCCCCGGTGAGGTACCTCACCAGTTGGCCGGCGCCGACACCCGACGTTCCCTGCGTCAGGTGCCACATGCCCACCAGGACGGTCAGGACGGTCAGGACCGCCAGGACGGCCGCCCCGGTGGGACCGCCGCCGCGCTCGGTGCGCGGCAGCGTTTCCCTCCGGGGTGCCGATGTCTGCGAGATGCTCACTTCTTGTCGAGTACGTCGACGAAGGCGTCGATCGCCTGCTCGCAGGAGCGGGGACCGCCTGCGCCCCACACACCCGACGGGAAGGCGTGGGCGCGGCCTTCCTTCACGGCCGGGATGGTCTTCCAGAGCGGGTTCTTCTCCAGGGCGGCGACATACCCGCCGGCCCCTTCGTCATTGGCGTAGAAGAAGTTGGCGTCGCCCACCGCGGTGAGTCCCTCGACATCGGTCTGCGCGAGGCCGTAGGAGGGATCGACGCCACCGTCGCCATGGGCCTTGTTGACGTCGTCGGTCCATACGGGCTTCATGCCGAGCTCTTCACCGATCTGGGTGAACAGGGCGCCCTTGCCGTAGGGGCGGACCGTCAGGTTGCCTCCCTCGAGCCATCCGTCGAAGAACAGGAAGTCGTCCGTCGGCAGATCGGCGTCGGCGACCTGCTGCTTGGCCTTCGCGAGGTGGTCGTCGAACTCCTTGATCACCTGGTCGGCGCGCTCGGTGCGCCCCGTCGCCTTGCCGATCATGCTGAACACGTCCTGCATGTTCCCGATCGGGTCCTTCGGGTTCGCCCCCAGCGTGGCCATCACGGGCACGCCCCGCTTCTCCAGCTTCGCGATGGTCTCGTCGTCGGCCTTGAACGCCTCCACGACGATGAGGTCGGGCTTCGACGCGTAGAGGGTGTCGAGGTCGGGCTCCTCACGGGTACCGATGTCGGTCACCCCGCTGGGCAGCTTCTCCGCGCTTACCCAGGTGCTGTATCCCTTGGCGTCCGAGACCGCGGTGGGGGTGACGCACAGGGTCAGCGCGTCCTCGACCTGCTGCCACTCCAGGACCGCGATCCGCTTGGCGGGCTTGTCCAGCTTCACCTGACGGCCGACGCCGTCCGTGAAGGAGACCGGCTTCGTCGAGGTGGTCGTGGTGTCCTCGGCACAGCTCGCCGACGCGGGCGCCGCGTCGGCACTGCTGCCGGCGGCTTCGGTCTTGTCGGCGGAGGTCGTGCCGCAGGCCGTTGCGACGAGGGCGATGAGCCCTGCGGAGGCTGACGCCGCCAGGCGGTGGGCACGGTTCATGAACGGTCCTCTTTCTTGCGATGGGTTGCGGCGGCGGACGATGCGCCGCCGGCAATGCGGGCGGGGTGCTGTCCGACCGCCTCGGGCGGGGTGTTCAGGCAGGTTGGCCGGGCCGATTCAGGCGGACCGGAGGCCGGGCCGTTCGGACGGGAGGGACCCGGCGGATTCGGAGGGGACGACCCGGAAAGCCCGGACGGGGCGACCCGGCGGTTGCTGACGGGACGACCGCTCCGGAAGGGGCGGCCCGCTGGTTTCAGACGGAAGAACCGGCCGTCGGGGACGGGCCGGCCCGCCGGTTTCAGACGGGATGGCGTCCGATCGGGTCGATACGGAGACGGCCCGTGCGGGGATCCGTGCCGACCTCGACATGGATGTCGTAGACCTCGCCGATGTTCTGCGCGGTGAGGACTTCGGCGGGTGCTCCCACCGCATGAACGCGGCCGGAGCGCATCAGGACCAACGTGTCCGCGACGCGGGACGCGTGGTCGAGGTCGTGCAGCACGATGCCGACGGCGATGCCGTGCTGCTCGACGAGATCGCGCACCAGGTCGAGGGTCTCGATCTGGTAGCGCAGGTCAAGGTGATTGGTGGGTTCGTCCAGCAGCACGACGCCGGTGTCCTGGGCCAGGCAGGCCGCGAGCCAGACCCGCTGCATCTCACCGCCGGAGAGCTCCCCGACCGGCCGGCCGGCCATGTCGCGCACGCCGGTGACGCCCATGGCGTGGTCGACGGCGCTCCGGTCCTCGGCCGTCGGTCCGGCGAAGCCACGCCGGTACGGGTGGCGTCCGAAGGCCACGACCTCCTTGACCGTCAGTCCTTGGGGCGCGGGCCTCGACTGCGAGAACAGCGTGACCTCGCGGGCGAACTGGCGGGCGCTGAGCACTGCGGTGTCGCGCTCGTCCGTTCCGCCGGGGGTACCGAGCGTCATCCTGCCGGCGTCCACCGGGTGCAGCCGTGAGAGTGCGCGCAGCACTGTGGACTTCCCGCTGCCGTTGGGCCCCACCAGTGCGGTGACACGACCGGGTTCCAGGGCGAGCGAGACGCCGTGGACGACCTGCTTGCCGCCGTGGCTCAGCGCCAGGTCGTGCCCGTTGAGCGCGGCCGCCGCGGGGTCGGGGCGGGGCGCGGCCACGGGGGCGGCGGTCTGCCGGAAGGGGCTTGTGAACATCGATGCGTCCGGAGTTTCGAAGGGGCGTGGACTGCGGCACCCTCCGTCCGGTCTTCACGAGCCGGACAGCGAACTCTTCCGCGGACGGGCAGCACCGTCCACGGCAAGCACCAACTAAGGGTTACCTAACTTCGAGAAGGTTATATTCCGCTTGCCATGTCGACAACCAGGAGTTCTGGACATGCGATACGGGATTCCGGACATTTCACGAGGGGAGGTCGGCTGCCGCGAAGAAGGCGCCCGGAGTGGTTCCCATGACCCGGCGGAACGCGGCGATGAAGGAGCTGGGCTGCGCGTAGCCCAGCGTCTCGGAAACCGTCATCACATCGAAACCCTCGGAGAGGAGCATCAGGGCCCGGTGGATCCGCAGCATCTGCCGCCACTGGGCGAAGGAGAGGCCCGTCGTCTGGCGGAACGCGCGGGTGATCGTGCGTTCGCTGGTCCCCAGCAGCCGCGCCCACTCCTCCAGCGAACGGCCGTCGGCAGGATCGTCCAGCAGGGCTTCGGCCATCACATCGATCCGGGGATCACCAGGCAGCCGCAAGGCGAACTGGCGCGCCGACGGCTGAATCACGTCGAACACCACCGACTCCGCCCGGGCTCTGGCCGATGGGTCGAGATCCGTGCGGGACAGGTGGGCCAGCAGTGACTCGAGCAACGGCGTCATCTCGATCGCCTGCGGCTCGCCGAACGCGAACGGGGTACGCTCGGGGGCGAAGAGGGCGTCGTGGAACTCCGCGCCCGCCGTCGCCCGGCCACTGTGAACCACACCCGCCGGCATCCACAGCCCGCTGCCCTCGAACACGGTGAAGATACGGTCCCCCACCTGGGACGTCAGCGTTCCCCCGCGTACCCAGACGAGCTCGTGCAGAGGATGCGCGTGCGGTGTCCACTCCGTGGGAACGCGCGGAATCCGGAACCCCGCGCTGATAGCGAAGGGGCCCACCGTCTGCTCCGTGGGTGCTGGAGCACTGCGCACCACCGTGCCCGCCTCGCGCCGCCACATCCCGGGCATCGCTTCACCACAGGACGATCGGACCATGCGTTCGAGTCTATCCCCGGCCCACACCGCCCCCGGGGCTGCGACAGACAGGGCGGTCGCACCCGAGGCGGGTGAGGCTCGGGCACCCCGGACCGGCGGACGGCTTCGCCCACCACCGCACCGGCGTGTCGCGGGCTCAGACCGCCGAACGGGGTTCGGGGCGTCCGGTGATCTCCGCCGCGTTGGCACGGATCCACTGCAGCAGCGGGTCCAGCGCCGCCGCCGCGCCACGGCCCAGGTCGGTGACCGAATACGTCACCGAGGGTGGCTGCCCCGTGCCGACGCGGCGGTGCACGAGCCCGTCCTGCTGAAGTGAGCGGAGCGCCGATGTGAGGCTCTTGTCGCTGATTCCCGCGACCGCCGTGCGTAGTTCGTGATAGCGGAGCGGTTCGGTCAGCAGCGCAGTGAGGATCAGGATCGTCCAGCGGCCGGCAAGGTGCGCCAGCACCTCGCGCGCCGGGCAGTCCTTGTGGAACACGTCACCCATCACACCTCTCCCGGTCTCCTGGACTGCGCGCTCACCCGTGGGAAAGCACCGCACCACGTGGTGAGCGCCTTCCGCCGCACCGCCACTCTCCTTAGGTTAGTGACCTGCTCACGCCCGAGGAGGAAGCGTGCCACCAACCACACTCATCACCGGAGCAGGCCGCGGTCTGGGGGCCGCCGTCGCACGGCACCTGGGAACGCGCGGACATCACGTGATCGTCAACTACCGCACCGGTGCGGACGACGCGGCAGAAGTAGTGCGCGACATCGAGGCCGATGGCGGCAGGGCGTCGAGCGCGAGGGCCGACGTCACCGACCCCGCCGCCGTCGATGAGCTGGTGACCGGGATCCTCGCCGAGCACGGGCGGATCGACACCGTCGTCGTCAACGCCAACACCGCACCGCCACCGTTCGCCCCGTTGGCCGACCTGCCCTGGGCGGCCTTCGCGGCCAAGGTCACCGGAGAGCTTGCCGCTGCCTTCCACATCACCAAGCGCGTCCTCACACCGATGCGGGCACAAGGCGCGGGCCGGATCATCTACATCGGCAGCACCTCTGCGGACTACGTCGGCGAGGGCCGGCTCGCACACGGCACAGCAAAATCCGCCCTGGCCACATTCGCCCGCCACGTCGCCGCGGAAAGTGCGCGCGACGGCGTCGGCGTCATCGTCGTCGCGCCCGGCGCAGTCCGGACGCCGGCCACCGCAGAAGTTCTGGCGGGCCGGCGTGGCGAAGCCCTCGCCCGCGAGTCGGTGCTGGGCCGGGTGCTCGAGCCCCACGATGTCGCCGCCGCGGTGGCACTGGCCGCCGATCCCGCGCTCCGAGCGGCCACGGGCACGACCCTGCGGGTTGACGGCGGCTGGTCGGTCCTCGTCGGCGGCCCGACCAGCTGAGCGCACACGTCCGGGCCGAACGGCCAAGGCCCTCGGGCGGAGCCCTGTCGTTCGCGTGACGGGCCGGCTCGCCGGACTTCGGGCCACGGGCCACGGCATTCGTCGGCGAAGCGCCCTCGGACCGTCCATCAGCTCGTCCTCCCGCGCGCCTCTCCCTGGACACCGACAACGTCCGCGCGTCGGACGGAGGTTCAGCCGTCTTGGCGGCAATCACCGCGACGCAGTACACATACGGTCGTACGTATACTAGTTTGGGTTCGGGCTTGGTTCGGGCTTGGGCTTTCGCCCCGGAAAGGGCAGGCCGCCAAAGGCGGCCTGCCCGGCGAATGGGTCGCGCAGCCCCCGGCCCTCACATCCGGCACAGAGCGTGCGGACGACGAGCAGGGGAGGCACTCGTGACGAATGCCAAGGAAGAAGTGCTCGCGACCGATGGGCCGCCGGAAGACCGCTCCGCCCCGCCCTGGCCCACCGTGTCGACCGTCATGACCGGCATGTTCATGGCCATTCTCGACTCGTTCATCGTCGTTGTGGCGGGCCCCGCGATCCAGGACGACCTGGGGGCGACCGTCGGCCAGATCCAGTGGATCCTCGCGGGCTACCAGCTGAGCTACGCGGTATTCATGATCACCGGTGGCCGCCTCGCGGACCTGTACGGGCGCAAGCGCCTCTTCGCCATCGGCACCGCGCTGTTCACACTGTCCTCGCTGGCCGGCGCCGTGTCACTGAGCCCGGGGGCCCTCATCGCCGCCCGCATCGCACAGGGCCTGGGCGCAGCGCTGATGGTTCCCCAGGTCTTTGCCGTCATCACACTCACCGTCCCCGAGAAGGGCCGCCCCCGCGTGTTCGGCGTCCTGGGCATGGTCATCGGCATGGCGACCATCAGCGGGCAGCTCGTCGGCGGTCTGCTGATCGGAGCGGACCTGTTCGGCACCGGCTGGCGTGCGGTGTTCTGGGTCAACGTCCCGATCGGGATCGCCACATTCGCGCTCGCCATGAAGTTCGTCCCGGAGTCGCGTTCCGAGAGCGCACGTAAGCTGGACTTCGCGGGTGTGGCAGCCCTGAGTGCCGCGCTGCTACTGCTCACCTACCCGCTGATCCAGGGGCGGGAGGAGGGATGGCCGTGGTGGGCATGGGCCTGTCTCGCGGCAAGTGCCGCCGCCTTCGCCCTGTTCGTGGCATTGGAGCGGAGCCTCGACCGGCGCGGCGGGGATCCGCTGATGCGACTGGCCCTGTTCACGCAGCGGTCTTTCTCGCTGGGAATCGTCCTGGTGCTCGCCGTGTATGCGTTGCTGACGTCGTACTACCTCGCCCTGTCCATCGCGTTGCAGGACGGCCTCGGCATGTCGGCGCTCGGCTCGGGCCTGGTGTACACACCGGCCGCGGTGGCCTTCTTCGTCTTCAGCATGATCGCCGGTCGCCTCGTCCCGAAGTACGGCCGCCGCGTACTGGAGGTCGGCTCGGTGGTGCTGGCGCTCGGGTACCTGGCCACCGCGGTCGTCCTGCTCTCCGGCCCGGGACTGACTCCGCTGCTGGTGATTCCCACCCTGATGCTGCAGAGCGTCGGCGGCGGGCTTCTCATCACGCCGCTGCTGAACACCGTGCTGAGCGGGGTCTCCGCGGAGAGCGCAGGGATGGCCTCCGGGGCTCTTTCCACCGCGCAGCAGGTGGGTGGAGCGCTCGGTGTGGCCGTGATCGGTGCCGTGTTCCTCAACTCGTTCGACCCTGCCGACGGCGGTCAGGTCCACGCGGCAGGGCACGCCTTCGCCATGTCGTCGCTCACCACGTTCGGGATCGCGGTTCTGGCGTCCACACTTGTCTTCCTGCTGCCCGGACAGGAGAGAGCCGCCGTGTGACGACAGGTTGCGCGGCCCGGGCCGTCGGACCGGGCCGCGCAACCTGTCGTCACGTCATTACGGAGAAGGCGGCGGGATCAGCGCGGGGGCACCAGGAGCCCGTCGATGATGCGGCGCGTCCTGTCCACGGCCTCCGTGTCCCCGGACTGAAGGGCCGTGTTGGTGGAGCAGAGCAGGGCGTCGATCTGAAAGACGTTGAGCTCGACGTCGAGTCGGGCCACCTCGCCGGAATTCACAGCCTTGCGCAGTTCGGTGGCGAGGGCTTCGCGCCACTCCCGCTGATCGCGGAACAGCGCGTCATGAACCGGACCCGGCCGACTGTCGAACTCGGCAAGATTCGCCACTCGGAAGCACCCGCCCGCGAACAGCGGGGTCTCGGCGTAGACCACCCAGTGGTCCAGCAGCGCACGCAGGCGGGCGATGCCCGCGGGGGCTGCCGTCGCCGGGCGGATCACAGCATCGATGAACATCTCGCGCGCGAACTCCACGGTGGCGAGTTGCAGGGTCTCCTTCGTTTTGAAGAGAGTCTGAATCCCTGCCTTGCTGAGTCCTGTATCGACGGCCAGCCGACCGAAACTCACGCCGCCGAGTCCCTCCAGCGAGGCGATGTCGACAGCCCGGCGAAGCACCGTCCCGCGTGTCCGGGCTCCACGCAGGAGACGCTTGTCCGTGACTTCCGGCTGAATCCTCTCCGACGCCTCGGACGGAGGCGATCCGGCACCGCCGACTCGGGAGCCGATCGACTTCTCAGCACTGCCCATACGGTCGATCGTAACCTGTTCAACCCGCGAATCGGATCGCTGGAAGCCGACCCCGGAAGCGCTGACGTGGTGCCGGGCCGAGCGGGACAAGCCCGAGAGACATGCTCGCCGGTCAGTCCCGTCACGCACGGCTCAGTACATGAGCCAGCCCCTTGACCATCTCGGTCGCCAACACCGCCTGCCCCGAGGCCGAGAAGTGGATGCGGTCCTCACTGAGCAGGTCTTCCCGGGCATTGACGGGGTGGTCCCACATGTCGACCATCACGGCGCGGTACTCGGCGGCCAGTGCGCGGGTGATGTCATTGACCTTCGCCACTCGCTCCGCCCAGTCCGGGAACGCCGGAACGAGATAGGCCCTGCCCAGGGTGAAAGTGGTCAACTGGGCCCCGGTCCGGGACGCCAGGGCGTACATGCGCCGCAGCCCCTGCTCGATCCGCTCGAAGTCGGGCTGCCGCCGCACGAGGTCGTTCGCCCCGCACGGCAGGTGCACCAGGTCCGGGCCGAACTCCCACAGGTGATCGATCTGCTTGACAAGAGTCTGCTCCGTGGTGGCGCCGACCTCGGCCGTTTTCAGATACTCCAGGTCCGGCCGCACCCGGCGAAGAACCGACGCCAGCCTGTCGGGCCAGCCCGCATCCGCGTACCCGGGGCTCGGATCCCCGGTGCCGGCCGACAGACTGTCGTCGATCACCGCGAATCGGCTCCAGGGTGCGTCGAACAAGAGCGCCGCCGCGTCCAAGGACTGCAAGCAGTACGGATCGGACTCCTCGGTGAGCCGCTTCATGGTCATAACACAAGCATACGTACGGTCGTATGCAAGGACAACACTTCCGGCATCTCTCAGCCGACCGAAGCGCGGCGCGTCAGCGACAGTTCGGGGTGCCGCGCCACCCCTCAGCCTGCGGTGGTCACCTGTTGAGCGCGGGGACGATCTTGAATCCGTAGGTGCGGGCAGGCGTGTTTCGGAGGAGGTGAAGGAGCCCTTCACGATGGCGGAGGGTGTCGCTTCCCGGGTCGCGAAACGCGTGAGCCGGCCGATCTTGCCGTGGACCGGCAGACCAAGCGTCGGACGCAAGGCAGATGAAGACGGGGTCTCAGAGGCGCCCAGGTGGTGCGCAAGGCGCAGCCCCTCGAACCGGAAGGGCGACCTCGCGATCACACCCCCGCACAGCGGACCTCCTTCCGGTTCGGATCCCAGCAAAGCCTTGGGCGGGAGGGGTGTAGGGGTCCAGGGTGCTCATGGGCTCTCCTCCACTGGGCAGGCAGAGCTCCGGGCTCGCGCAGGATGGTGTCCGACCAGGCTTGGGACGGTGGAAACAATCCCGGCTGCGATGATCACTTTGAGCAGGGCGTCGATCTGATGCACAGTCAGGGTGCGGTCCTGGTCGCAGGCCCGGATGAGGCCCCGGTGAGGTCGTCTCCCCCGGTGCGGCGCTTGTGCTCGACGACGAGTTCGATCTTCTCGGCCAGGCGGCGGGCCCGCACTACCAGCGGTGAGGCAGAAGGCATCGGCCGCAGTGTGGTGGCCAGGTCCTCGGTCAGCTCGCCCAGGACGGGGGCAGGGATCCCGAGGATGCGAGCCACGACATCAGTGGGAACACGGCGGGCGAAGCCGGCGTGCAGGTCGAACCGGCGGCGCCGGGCCAGGTCACTCACGGTGCGTTCGGTGACCTCCCTGGCCACCGGCCTCATCCGCTGGACCGCGCGGGCGGCGAGGTAAGGGGTGAGTAGGCTCCGCAGATGGCGATGTTCCGCACCATCAGTATTGAAGGGCTGCCGGTCGCTGCGGGCGAAGAGGTCTTCCCGGCAGGGCCGTCCGCCGAAGCCCTGAGTGTCGTCGGACAGCCGGGTCGGGTCCTTGGCGAGGCGGGGATCGGCCAGGAGCTTCCGTGCCAGGCCATGCTCGCTGACGACCCAGACAGGCAGGCCGTCCGGTGCTACGCAGCGCCGCACCGGCTCATGCCCCAGGAGCTGGCGCCACCGCGACTGGATGTCTGGCCCGTAGCCGGGACTGCTGATTCTGAAACGGTCATGGCGTTGAGCTTTGTTGGTGCCGGTGGCGGCCCTGGAATGCGCCCCGGGCCGCCAGGGGGAAATCCCGGGTCAGAGCACCTGGTTGCAGTCAGCGTTCTTCGAGGCGAACGTCAGCAGCGGCGTGAGTGCGAGGGTGGGCAGGGTCACGAAACGGCCTTGCTGGAACGAGTTGAGGCGGTTGCTGATCTGCTTGGTGCAGGAGCACACCGTCCGGCGGTCCTGGGCGGTCGGAGCTGCTGCGTTGATCGCGCGGACCCCGTTCAGGCACTGAGCGGCCGGAGCGGAGGTCGATCCGTTGATGTAGGGGAGACAGGCGGCGATGTTGCTCGTGACCTGCCCGCAGGTGATCGCGGCGGAGGCGGGTGAGGCGGCGATCAGAACGGCTGCCAGGGGTGCGGCGGTCATGGCGAGCGCTGCGCGAAGGCGCATCTCGGGTCCTTCCGGTAGGCCGTCCCCGGCCTGGACACGGTCCGGCGTCCGACGGCCCGGATACATACCGCGGTCGCGGCGTCGGCCGGTCCGACTGCGGGTAATGTCGCCCGTTCGCCGCAAGCCGGTGAGTCGTCGGTGGGGAGCCGCCACTTCTGATCAGCCCGCTTTGAAAGGGAAACCGTGCAGGCGGCGCGCAGCGGAGGGGTGGGCGGCCGGGCGGGTCGGGCGCCATGACATGAGCCGGATCGCGGCGAGGTTGATCATCGCTTCGGAGCTCTCGGGCGGCCGTTCGTGGTCGCGCCGGTGCCCGCCCGCTGACGGGCGAGGACGGGCCGGGGGTTCGCGAGACACTGGAGCGGTTCGCCGAGAACACCGGGCGTGGGTGATGCACGCCCGCCGCCTGGTCCGGGCCGCGCGGACTCAGTTCCACGAAGACATCGGTCGGGATGCGCGCGGGGTGAGGGGCACCGTAGGCGGACTCAGCAGGGGACTTCCTTGGCCTGAAGGGGGATCTCCCGCCCGAGTGCATAGCACTTCACGACCGGATTCTCGAACGTCTCGTCGAGGAATTCGAACCAAAAGGACAGATGCCGCTGTTCGGCCTCGATGTGGATGTTCTTCGCGCCGGCCGGGATGGCCGTACGCACCCCTTCTTCCATAAGCCCGGATTCGTTGCTTTCCTCGGTGTGCCGCTCCCCGCCCTTGTCGTACGCGAGGCTGATGCGGGTGAGGGCGCCCGTCTCCGCCCATTCGTCTTCGGCGCGGATGAGGATCGAGCCGCCTTCAGCCGCGTGGGCGGGCAGGGCCGAGGCGAAGGTCGCGGCGGCAGTGAACAGTGCCGTGGCCAAGCTGCTTGCCGCGCGATACGAGAACGCCATGTGAATTCCTCCAGGATCAGGGAAAGCCGTTGAGACGAACACGGACAATGTGGGGTACGGAAGGAGCACCGGCCAATTCTCAAAGAGCGATCGGGTGACGGGCGTCGAGCATGGCTCGATCAGGTGGACCTCGAACAGCTCTGCCAGAGTGAGCACCAGGAACGCGCCGGGCCGCGGACCGCGATGTTCCCGCAGGGACCGCGCTCACGAAGCCGAGGCCCCTGCGTCCGCGCTGCTCGTCGTGGACCGCGTCACGCTGGAACCTCCATGGCATAGGCACGACCTGGCGGCCCGTTCCTTCTGGAGGTCCCTCTTTCGCCGGTGGCGCCACGGCGCTTGGCACACGGAGGCGCCATGAAGTCACGGAAGCGCGACCGGGTGAGGCTCGCAAAGTCATCGCTGCCCGTGGGGGTGGCGGGCGACGCCAGGGCTGGTGGATCGGCAGGATCTGACGCGGGTCGCGGGCGCGCATCGGCTGCCCGGTGTCCGCGAAAGCGGCGAGGACCTGCTGGTAGGCAGGATGGACCGGGGAGGACGAGACGGTCCGGCTCACCGACGGACGCGCGGGGGCAGGCGTCGGTGAGGGCAGCCTCGTCAAGGAGCTGTGCCCAGAGATGCTCTTGGAGCACGCGGCGGCGCTGCGTGGCCGGGCGGTGACACGGTCCGGGTCTTGATGGACGGCCAGGTGGGCGGCCTGACGGGCCGATCCGGCGCCGGGGTCGCCGACGCGGCGTCCGGCCAGGTCACCGAGGATTCCTGGTCCGGGGCCCCTGTGTGGATCCCAGGAGCGGCGGACGGTGTCAGGTAGAGCCCTGTCGTAGGTGGCGCGGGTGCCGCCGCAGTGGTGCCACGGGTCCGCAGGTCTCGCCTGGACCGTCTTGGCAGGGTACGGCCCCGGGTGGGGCGCCCTTCATTCCCAGCGTCGCATCTGGTTGTCATCGTCGAGTCGGTCAGATCCGATCGTGCGGCTACGGTGCACCGTCGTACTTCCGAGCATTGCGTGCCACATCAGGTCAGTCGCGCAGAAGCTCTCGATGACCCAGCACCATAGCCCTTCGATGAAGTCCTGCCGGTCCAGTTCCATCGCGGCTTCGACGCAGGCGCACCTGAGCCGGTCCTCGATCTCCTGGATCTCCTGGACGGACGCGGTCAGGCCGCTTTCCCGCTTCTCCAGAAGCCAGCAGTGTCCGTAGTAAATCAGTGTGCCGATGATCGGATTGCGTGCGATCGCGGCCCAGGTCCGGGCTGTCAGTTCGACCGTGGCGCCGTTCAAGGACCCTGGGATCAGCTCGTGGCGTACCGGCTTGCCTGTGTCTCCCTGGATGATGGCCTCATGCCAGGATGCGCTGCCCTCGCTGGGGCCGATCCCCTCGTCGTCGCTGATCAGCGCGCAGGCGATGACGCGGTGCCGGTCGTTGCACATCTGCCAGGCGAATGTTGTCGTCACATAGACGCCGCCGGCGGTGTCACTACGGAACTGCGCCATCCGATTCAGCACGGCGGCGATCTTGCGGTAGGCGGCGACGAGGTCCTCTCTCCCGGTCCGGCCGTCCGAGATAGTCAGGATGCTGTTCGCCAGGTCGCCGGATGTCAGGTCGTAGCCGAAGTCGACGACATCGTTGACGACTCTGGAGACGGCGCAGTTGACGAAGTCGTCTACGCATCCGGCGGCCAGCAGACCGACCTGCTGCACCGTGCTGTCGACCATCAGGTATGAGGTCCACAGACGCTTGTCCTCCCAGACAGCGCCGCCACGCCGCATGGTCACAGCGGCCCGGGCCTCCTGCTCCCGTCGCTGTTTGACCTGCAGCGCACCGTAGGTCAGGGAGCAGCCTGCCGCGTAGGCGCCGAGGTAGCTTTCCGGCGCCAAGGTCGCTTTGCGGAGGTAGGTTTCGACATGGTCGTAGAGGGAGCGGCAGGGCGAGCTGTCCGAGAAGAGGTTGTAGTCGCAGAAGAACATGAAGTCCATGAGCATCGTCGACCAGGCCAGCCCGGACCGGCCGTACATGCCGACTTCGAACATCAGCGCATACATGCCAAGGCTCTGTCGCTGGTATGCCCCCCGGAGCCCGTACTTGCGGCAGACCCGGATCCACTGCTCGGTTCCCGTGTCTGACCAGCCCGTGCCCTTGCGGAGGATTTCAGGGTCGTGTCGGCGAGACGGGAAGCGGAGATCGACGTCGACGAAGCGGACCTCCGCGGTGCCGGCAGTGTCGACCACGGGCCCGCCCCGGGCCCGTGCCCAGGGACCATTCACAGGCCGCGTCGTAGAGTGAACAGGTGGCCCAGGCACCCCAATTGGCCAGCAACGCGGCCAAGGTCCGGTAACCCGGCGGCTCGGTCCGCGATGCCGTCGCGGCGGTCGTCAGCCACAGCGAAGCGTCGCGGCGGTCGTCAGCCACAGCGAAGCGGCGCAGCGGTTCCCAGCGAAACGCGCCAGCATCGGGCTGACCCAGTCCTGTTGCTCCGCGGTGACAAGGTTCACCCCGCACGAGTCAGATGGCCGGACTTCAACACCCGCCAGTGCGGCGAAGCCTGGATCCAGCCGGACATACCACGGCGTGTTGTCACAGCCGCCCTGGCATCCTTCCAAGATGCCGTTATGGCGGATCCCAGCGGCGGACGGTACTGCGACCGTGTACTCGGGGCCGTGCGGCATCTGCAGCGCGGTGGCGTAGCAGTGCCGCCAGTAGTGTGCGTCGTCGGGGGGCAGATGGGCCGGCGCGCACGCCGGGTCCGCCGTCGGGGCAGTGCTGTGGACCGGCCACACCTGGCCGAGCAGTCCTTTGTTGGTGATGTTCGCATCATCGAGCCGGTACTCAGCCATCGGGGCGCCCGCTTCCCTTGCGGATGTGGTTCTTCGCCCGCCCCGTACCACGGGATCTGTTCGACGCTTCCCGCAGCGACGGGACCGAACCGGAGAGCGGATCGGCACAAGACGCACTCCAACATGCCCTCGCCGAAACGGCACTGCACACGTGCCGCACCAACCCACAGCGTACTCAGCGCGATTGTAGCAATTGCACACGAATCAGAGAAGACCCGCGGGGCCGACGCCAGGCCCAGTCCGCCGCCATGCACCACGGCACGGCCCATCACGGAGCGGGGGCGCCCTCAGCAGCGGACAGGAAGGAAGCGATGCCTGGCCGTGGACGCGTCGGGCCCGGTCGTCGAGGCCGTTGTCCTGTCTGCCTCCACGCACGACGACGCCGCCGGCATTGCGCAACCCTGCGGGCCACTCAGTCGCCCTGTCCGCAGGCGTGGCATCACCGAACACATCTGGTCCTGCGAAAAACACGAGGCCCGGGCCGGTCTTCTGGATCAGGCCCCGAGGCGCCGGCCCCCGTCGGACCGGCGCCCGACGTCTCAGAGCAGCTCTGCCAGCGGCTCCGCCGTCTCCCAGCGGCTGAGGTACTCCGTTGCCGCGTGCGGGTCGAAGTCGCGGTTGCTGACCCGCCGGGTGCGTTCGAGCACGGCGTCGTCCTCGGGGAAGAGCTTCCGCAGCTTCAGCGTGGCGACGATGAAGTCGTCGCGGTCGGCGACATTCACCCAGCGCTTGAGGTGGGCCGGCGAGCGCAGCGGCTGCGGGCGCAGCCGCCCGCGGATGATCGAGCGCAGCCCGAGCGGCGATCCGAAGGTGACGAGCAGCGGCAAGGGCTGCTTGAGCCGGTGCAGCGCCTCGTAGGCGACGACGGTGCCCAGCGAGTGGGCCAGGACCGCCTTGGTGTCGGGGGTCACTCGGGACAGCACGGCCTCGATCGCGCCTTCCCGGACCCACTCGTCGTCCAGGTAGGCGGCAACCTGGCCGAGGTGGAACGCACCGGTGCTGCTGAGCGCGGCGAATCCGGAGCGGGCGATGGGGCCGAGCCGTCCCATCATCGAAACGGCCATGCGCAGCGGCTCCAACGGCCCCTGCTCCGGGCCGACATCGACGGTCAGCTCCTCCAGGACCTCGGCGGCCTCGTCCCTGTCGTCGGGGTCGGAGGCGTGTCGGCGGATGTTGTCGATGACGTCCCAGGCGACCTCTCCGCCGGTGGCGGCGACCGGGGCGGGCAGCCGTACATCGGAGTCGCCGCGGGGCGCGTAGTCCTGGAACAGGTGGCGATAGTAGGCCATGTCGACCGTCACCACCTCGCCCTCGACGCGGTCAGCTGTCTCGGCGCGGCCGTTGTCCCGCAGCGTGCGCGCCAGGGTTCTCGTCCAGTCCTCCCGCAGCCGCTGCTCGGTCTCGCCTTCGGGTCCGATGCCGTGCACCATGACCAGCTCCGCCATGCCTCCCCCTGCCGCCCGTTTCGTCGACGTCCGCCACCCCAACGCGTGGGGCCCTGGTCATGGTTCCCCGTTCCCGGGCACGGCCATAATGCGCGCATGGCAGCTGAGCGCAGAACGCTGGTGATCGCCTCCCACTGGGACGTCCACGAGAAGAAGGAGGAGGATCGACTGGTCCTGCTGGAGTCGCACGCACGCGAGCTGACGGGGCTTCTGCTGGACCCGAGGCGTGGTTCGTACGCACCCGCGCACGGTGACGGGCTGCTGATGAACCCGCGAACGGTCTCCGAGGTGAGCGATGCCGTGGAGGAGGCGTTCCGGGCGGCACAGACGGCGCGCGCCTCCCTGCTGCTCGGGTTCCTCGGCCATGGGTTTCACCCCGACGGGGGCGATTTCCTCTTTCCCATCAGTTCCACACCGGCCACGCCCGGCCCCGAGACGGCATTCGACCTGCCCGGCGAGATCGGCCGGATGACCAAGCGGTACGGGGGCGTGCCGGACCTGACACTCGTGGTCGACGGGTGCTTCTCCGGTCACGCCCTCCTGGCCGCGGCCGAGGGCTGGCTCAGGTCGGCCATGCAGGCCGGCCGTACGGTCGAGGTGCTGACCTCCTCCAACGACCGGGTCTCCTACGACCTGCAGTTCTCGCGGATCCTCACCCGGCTCGTCCGACACGGAGACATCCGGCTCGACTCGTTCCTGGAGACGAAGGCGGTACGCCTGAGGATCCATACGCTGCTCCGGCGCCAGATTCCGCAGGCAATCTCGTACAACGGGGGCACAGGTTCGCGCAGGGCCCCGTCAGAGGCGTGGATCACCCGCAACGTGGCGCACGACCACAAACTGAGCGTGCTGGCCGGCTCTCCCGACCAACAGGTCCTGGTGCCTGCTTTGCGTCACTTCCAGGCACCCGCTGAACTGGCCCGGATCACCCGACTCATCCGCCTGAACCGGCTCGTGGCGTTGGTCGGCGCCATGGGGACGGGCAAGACGACGATCGCGACCGCGCTCGCCCGTCCCGAGCTGCTGCCCGAGGGCGAGGCGGACACCGCCGCGACAGTCTGCGCCGTCGTGCGGCTCAGCGACGCGGCTTGGGCCTCCGGGACGGCCGTCGAGCAGATGGGCCGTCAGCTCCGCAGGTACCTGCCGGGTTTCGACACCGCGCGTACGGCGTACCGAGCACGGGTTCCCGAGGCTCAGCGCACGCTGCTGCCGAGCCTGGTCGCGGAGTTGGCAGGCCCGCTCGGACTGATGGAGGCGCGCGAGGCGGTGCGCGTCGTCGTGGACGGTCTCGACCAGGTCAAGGACCCGACGAGCCGCTCCGCGCTGTTCAGGGAGCTCACGGCGCTGCGGGACGCAGCACCGGGGTGGTTCGGCGTGGTGGCCACCGTCCAGGAGTGGGTGGCGCTGCCGAAGGACTGGCATAAGCTGCCGGTCCCGGTGCCCGACGACCGGACCCTGCGCGCCTATCTTCGGACCCGGCGGGTACCGGACGACGCCCAGCGGGTGATCCTCGCCCGGCGGGACGGGAACTGGCAGCTCACGAACGTCCTGGCCGATTTCGGCCCGTCCGAGGCAGCCGAGGTCGGCGAGGGACTGGCGGACGCCTACGACAAGGCGCTGGTCCCGCTGCGGAACCAGGCCTCCTCGTACAGCGCCTCCGCCTGGCTCGACCCGGTCCTGCTCGTCGTCGCCGCATCCGGCCCCGGCATGACCCTGCCCCGGCCTCTGCTCGCCCGGGCGGCCGGGGAACTGGGCGGCCCGGCCGACGAGGAAACAGTCGGCCTGGTGCTGCGTCTCCTCGATGGCTTGCTGGTCCGTTCGCCCGACCTGTCGGGCACCGAACTGCTCGGCGTGTACCACCCGTCCCTCCTGGAGTACGTAGCGGTGGAGCAGGACCTGGTGAGGGGGCATCACGCGCTCTGCCACGCACTGGAGATCATGGCTCCCATGGAACAGCACACGCCCGACGACCCACTGCACCGCTACGCAGAACAGGCCGAGCCCGAGCACCTGTGGCAAGCGGCTCTCGCCACGCCCGACGAGAACGCCGCCGCGGCGCTGCACGAGCGGCTCCTGGCCGGCCTGGAGCTACGCGCCGCACCGGAGGCGACGGTGAACCGGGCCCGCTGGGCGAGCTGGGCCGAGCGCCTCGGGGAGCGCCTCGGCGCGGACGCGCCGGCGACCCTGCGCGCCCGGGCCCGCACGGCGTACTGGACGAGCAAGTCGGGGGCGTACGGGCGGGCCCGCGAGCTGTACCGGCAGCTGCTGCCGGACCAGCTGCGGGTGCTCGGGGCGGACGATCCCGAGCTGCTCGAGACCCGCTCCCGCATCGCGTACGCGACCGGTGAGACGGGTGACTTCGCCGAGGCCGTGGCCTTGCACCGGGAGGTACTCGCCGACCAGGAACGCCTCCTCGGCCCCGACGACCCGCGCACCCTGGACACCCGGCACCACATCGCGTACTGGACGGGTCGCGGCGGCGCCCGGGAGGAGGGGCTGCGGCTGCACGAGGAACTGCTGCCCGACCTGGAACGCGTACTGAGCCGGACGGACCCGGCCGTCCTTGAGGAGCGGCACTACATCGCGTACTGGCACGGCATTCTGGGCCGGCACGACCACGCCCTGGAACGGCACGCCGAACTCCTGCGGGACCGGATCGAGGTGTTCGGCCAGGAGCACGAGCAGGTGGTGTTCAGCCGGATGAACATCTGCAAGTTCCTGGGCGAGTCGGGACGCCTCCAAGAGGCGCTCGACGGCTATGGCGAGCTGCTGCCTCTCGTCACCCGGGTCCGCGGCGCGTACCACCCGAACACCTTCCTGGTCCGGCTGAACACCGCGCGGTTCACGTGGGAACTGGGCGACGCCGCGGGCGCTCTGCCACTGCACGAGGAGGTCCTCCGCGACCAGCGGGAGGTGCTCGGCGACACCCACCCGGCCGTCTTGATCACCCGCTACAACATCGCCATGCTGAAGGCCGAGCTCGGCGACCCGGTCACGGCGCTCGCCGAACTGGATGTCCTGCTGGAGCAGCGGCTGGCACGCTACGCCAACGCCGAGCACCCGGAGGTCATCACGACGAGGTTCGGCCGGGCCCGGACTCTGGCCCGGCTGGGGGAGATCGACTCGGCGGTGGCCCTGCTCCGCGAGGTCGTCACCGACCGTGCGCGGACCCTGGGCGAGGAACACCGGGACACGCGCAGGGCACGAGAAGAACTGGACGCGCTGCTGGGCGGCTGACGGGGCGGAACCGGACCGGGCTACCGATGTGCGCTCACAGTGGGCCATAGGAAGCCCTGGCCGCGGGCCGGGTGGAGGTGGCCCGGCTTCGGCGGGCGCTGACCGCGGTACCGCTGCCTCTCGGGCGACGGAACGCCGACTGTTGCCGGCCGCAGACATCACCTGCCGGCTGCGCCCCGTCGTATACACCTCACCGCAGCGGACGCGACGGGCGTCCCGAACTCGCAGGCTATTGACCTTGGATGGGCGATGTCGTCATGGCGGTTTGTGCAGGCCGGTGCCGGGTGCCGATGAGCGGTGCGGTTTGCGTGGAGCCGCCCTGCGCGGCGCACCGGACACGGGAGGCAAGCGCCACCGTCGGACATGCGGGGCCGTCGCTGGGCGGGCGGCCGGCCACAGCTCCCCGTCGTGGCCTTCTGTGACTTGGGACGGCTTCCCGGTGCCGGACGGGGGTGTGCCGGTCCCGATCCGGCCGGCCGACGGCATCCCAGTCGGTGCGGCCGGGATCCAGCCGGCGACACCCCATTCGGTGCGTCCGGAAGCCGCTCCTGCGGTGACGGCGGACGTCACCCCTACCCGAGGAAGGACAACCGCACCTGACGGTCCGCATTGTCGACGTTCGTGTCGACCAGGCACACCGACTGCCACGTCCCCAGCTCCAGTCGCCCCGCGATCACCGGCAGCGTCGCGTGCGGCGGGACGAAGGCCGGAAGTACGTGGTCGCGGCCATGGCCGGGACTGCCGTGGCGGTGCTGCCAGCGGTCGTCGGCGGGGAGCAGTGCGTGGAGGGCGGAGAGCAGGTCGTCGTCACTGCCCGCGCCGGTCTCCAGGACGGCGATACCCGCGGTCGCGTGCGGGACGAAGACGTTGAGGAGGCCGTCGCGACCCGCGGCCGTCCGGGCGAGGAACTGCTCGCAGTCGGATGTCAGGTCGGTGACGGTCTCCGTCGTACCCGTGGTGAGGTGCAGGACGGTGGTGGTGAAGGCGGAGGACATGGGTTCATTGTCCTGCCCGCCCGGCACGATCGCTCGTCCACGTCCCGGGAAACCGCTGAACCCGTGCCGCATCGATCGCTCCCTGCGCACAGGCCAGTTCGCGGCCGTTGCCGGAGGCCTGCTCCGGCCGGAGCATGGGGCCACGGCCGGTGGCGGAGCACCGGCGGCGCCCACCGCGGCCGCGGGGTTCGACTCGTCACGCAGGATGCACGGTAGGCGCTGCCGCCGGGCCGGCTGCGTGCTCGTGGACCGGTCCCTGGAAACGCGGGAAGATCCACGCCTCCCGCGCGGTTGGTAGAAACGTGAACAACATCGGGGTGCACCCAGTGGATGCCGTGGTGATCGGCGCCGGTCAGGCAGGACTGTCCGGCGCCTACCACCTGCGGCGCGGCGGCCTGGAACCGGACCGCGGCTTCGTGGTCCTCGACCATGCCCCACGCCCGGGTGGCGCCTGGCAGTTCCGCTGGCCCTCGTTGACGTACGGCAAGGTGCACGGCATGCACGCCCTGCCCGGCATGGAGCTGACGGGCGCCGACGACAGCCGGCCCTCCTCCCAGGTGATCGGGGAGTACTTCGACACGTACGAGCGCACCTTCGGCCTGCGGGTGCACCGGCCCGTCGAGGTGAGCGCGGTGCGTGAGGGTGAGGGCGGGCGGCTGCTCGTCGAGACGTCCGAGGGTACGTACGCGGCACGTGCCCTGATCAATGCCACGGGGACCTGGGACCGGCCGTTCTGGCCGCGCTACCCGGGCCAGGAGAGCTTCCTCGGGCGCCAGCTGCACACTGCGGACTACCCGGGGCCGGCCGAGTTCGCCGGGCAGCGGGTGGTCGTCGTGGGCGGCGGGGCCTCCGGGACCCAGCATCTGATGGAGATCGCCGAGGTGGCGGCGGACACCTACTGGGTGACGCGCCGGCCACCGGTGTTCCGGGAGGGTCCGTTCGGTGCGGACGAGGGCCGGGCGGCCGTGGCCATAGTGGAGGAGCGGGTGCGGCTCGGACTGCCGCCCCAGAGCGTCGTGAGCGTGACCGGGCTGCCCATGACCGATGCCGTCCGGCGGGCCCGTGAGTCGGGGGTGCTCGACCGGCTGCCCATGTTCGACCGGATCACACCGACCGGCGTGGCCTGGGACGACGGCCGGGCCGTCGAGGCCGACGTCATCCTCTGGGCGACGGGCTTCCGGGCCGCTGTCGACCACCTCGCCCCGCTGAAACTTCGTGAGCCCGGCGGTGGGATCCGGGTCGAGGGGACGCAGGCCGTGCGCGACGAGCGCGTCCATCTCGTCGGATACGGTCCGTCCGCCAGTACCATCGGCGCCAACCGGGCCGGGCGTGCCGCCGCGCGCGCGATCGGCCGGCTTCTGGAGCGGTCCGGGCCTACGGCGGCGGCGGTGTCCGTGTCCGTGTGAGTGCTCCGGCGTACTGCTCAGCCGGCGTACTGCTCAGCCGGTGTCCTTGCTGCGGCGGTTGCGGTTGAACTCGGCCACGTTGCGCTGCTGTTCCGCGTACTCGTCGGTGAAACGGGTGTCGCCGGGCGCGACCGTGACGAAGTACAGCCAGCGGCCGGGGGTGGGGTCGATCGCGGCCAGCATCGCCTGCTCTCCGGGGTTGCCGATGGGGGTGGGCGGGAGGCCCTTGCGTTCATAGGTGTTGTACGGGCTGTCGATCTTCGTGTCGCCCGTGGTGGTGTCCAGAGTGCTCCGGTTCATGGCGTAGTTGAGTGTGGAGTCCATCTGGAGCGGCATACCGCGGTCGAGCCGGTTGTGGACGACCCGGGCCACCTTGCCCATGTCCGACGGGGTGTCCGCCTCTGCCTGCACGATGGCGGCGATGATCACCGTCTGGTACACGGTGACGTCGTTTCGCCGGGCTCCGGCCGTGATGTGGTCCGCGCCGAAGCGGCTCAGTGCGGTGTCGGCCATGTAGCGCAGCAGACTCTTCGGGGTGGTACGGGAGGTGATCGGATACGTCGCCGGGAAGAGGTAGCCCTCGGGGTTGCCCATCGCCTCGGCGGGAAGCGGCAGGTCCGCCGTGGCGACGGCCTTCTCCGTGGTACCGGCGGGTTCGGCCAGGGCCTTGTCGACGGCCGCGTACACCTGTGAGGCCCGCCAGCCCTCCGGGATCACCAGCGTGCGGGGCTGCTCGTTCTTCGACTCCCTCGTCAGAAGCGGTACGAGCACGGCGGCGGCCACCGCCAGGACGAGGACAGTGCCGATGATCAGGGCCAGACGGCCTCGGCGGGCCGGGCGGATCCTGCGGCCGGGAGGTACACCCGGGGACTCGTTCACCATGCGGGCACGCTATCCCGCGCGGATCGTGCCGTCGGTCCCCCGCCCGTTGCGGCTGTGCGGCCGGGTTGGCTGTCACGAGCGGCGCGGCGCCCTCGGCTGTTCGACCCGGCGCGGCGGAGGCGCGGTTCCTGGACATCCTGTGGCCCCGTGGCCTCGCGGCCCCCGCGATCCCTCGGTTCAGTCAGGCGGTGACGCGGCCTCACGCAGCCGGTCCAGAAGAGTGTCCAGGGACGACAGTGCCTGTTCGTCGAAACCGGCGAATACCTCCCGCAGATTGCCCGCGTGGACGGCCGCCGCCCGGTTCAGTACGTCGCGGCCCTCCGTGGTGATGACCGCGTGGGTCACCCGCCGGTCAGCGGGGGACGGGTGGCGCTCGACATAGCCGGCCGCGCGTATTCGGTCGATGAGCCGGGTGATGCCGCCGCTCGTGAGCGCGATGTCCGCGGCCAGCGCGCCCATGGAAAGCCGACCCCCCTCCGAGCGGGCAAGGCGTACAAGGACCTCGAACCACACGTGCGGCAGCCCGGTCTCCGCCTGCAGGGCCCCACCCAGCCGGCGTTCCAGCTTGCTGGACGCCTCCAGGAGGCGACCGAACGTGGTGATCAGCGGGTCGTCGATCGAAGAGGAGGACATGGCCTCATCCTACGACTGAAAGTCTGACTGGTCAGATAATTTTGTTACGGTTGGAATATCTGACACGTCAACTATCGAGGTGGAAGTCATGCGCATCGCGATCATCGGAGCCGGGAACGTCGGCTCCGCCCTGAGCTCGGCCGCCGTCCGGGCGGGGCACACCGTCTCGATCAGCGCGACCAGCCCCGGCAAGGCGTCGAAGGTCGCGGCCGCAACCGGCGCGGACGCCGCACAGGACAACGCCGCCGCCGTCGCCGACGCAGAACTCGTGGTGTTCGCCGTACCGGGAAACGCCGTGGTCGGCGTCGCCCGTGAGCTGGCTCCCGCGCTCGTCGGCAAAGTCGTCGTCGACGCCAGCAACCCGCTGAACGACACCTACACCGACCTCGACATCGAAGAGACCGCCGCAGCGCAGAGCCTGCAGCGCGCCCTCCCCGGCGTTCCGGTGGTCAAAGCCTTCAACACGGTCTTCGCCGGCCGCCTCGGATCCCCCGCCGAAGGGGATGTGCGCCTCGCCGGTTTCTACGCCGGTGACGACGCCGAAGCCAAGAAGGCCGTCGCCGCACTGCTGTCCTCGTTGGGATTCCACCCGGTTGACGCGGGCGGGTTGCGGATGGCCCGCGCCCTGGAAGAGATGGCCTTCCTCAACATCTCGCTCAACGCAGGCAACGGCTGGGCCTGGCAGACCGGCTGGGCGCTGCTCGGCCCGACCTCCTGAACGAACCGTGCGCCGCCCGGCCCCACCCAACGAAAGAAGCGGAAGATGAACAGCACCACCTCGATACCCGGCCCCCTTCCCACTGCAGGAGGTCCCACCGCAGGAGGCGACGCATGACCGCGTTCGACGCCCCGGTGGCCGTGACCCGGGGCCGGACCGACAGCCCTCTGGTCGTGCTGCTGCACGGCCGTGGTTCGCACGAGGGCGACATCATCACCCTGGCGGACGCACTGCCGGACTCACTCTCGTACGTGGCCCTGCGAGCCCCGATCGCCGAGAACGGCGGCTACGCCTGGTTCGCCAACCGCGGTATCGGGCGCCCGGTACCGGAGTCGCTGCGCGCCACCATGGACTGGTTCCGGAAGTGGCTCGGCGAAGTCGCCCCGTCCGGACGCCCGGTGATCCTGGTCGGATTCAGCGGAGGCGCCGCATTCGCCGGCGGCCTTCTGCTGGACGACCCCGCCAGGTACACCGGTGCGGCCATCCTCTACGGCACACTGCCGTTCGAGGCGGGAGTGCCGACCGACGCCGAACAACTGGCCGGGGTACCGGTCTTCGTCGCGCAGGGCGAACACGACCGCGTCATCCCCCGCGAACTCCTCGACCGCACCTGGGACTACCTGACCACCCGGTCCGAAGCATCGGCCACAGCGCGGCGCGACCCGGTCGGCCACAGCATCGCCCCCGACGCGCTGACCGCCCTCGCGACCTGGCTCGATGAGCAGGGTGCCCAACCGGCCGATCACGGCACCACGCCCACCGGCTCCTGACAACGGCAGAGTGTACGGAGTGGGCACTCTCGCCATCCACCGTCGGCGACGCTCAGCACACCTGCGACAACCCGCAACACACGGCACACGATGCGAACAAACGAACAAGGGATCGGGTGTTCGCTTGAACGCGTGATCGTATCGGTATTCGTTGCTCAACTGCCGGACCGCGGTTGATGATTACGGGGCGCAAGCAACGGGCTGCAGACCGCGACTGCGCTGTCCCAGAGATTCACCATGCACAAGGAGAACCACCCGATGAACCTGATCACCAACCTGCTGGCCGGCGTCGTCCACTTCGTGGGTTGGCTCATCTGACCCCTGCTCCACTCGGCGCCGTCGCTCCCCGTCCCACGGGAGCGGCGGCGCCGTCGCATGCGGCCGTGTGCTGTCAGCGGCCGGCCGCCGGGCCCGCGAAGGGCGGCAGGGCCGCGAATTCAGGGGCCACCGAAACGGCCTGGGCCAGGATGTCGAGCGCACCACGGACGCGGGTCAGCGGGTGGTCGGGGAAATCGGCATCCCATCGCGCATGGTCGGCGGCGTGGAACGGAAGGCCGCCCTGGACGTCCGGGGCGTAGGGGTGCGGCCGGAAGTAGTCCTGCGGTCCGACCTTGGCGAGGACGACGGCTTCACGCATCCCGGTCATGCCCTGCTCCCTCGCCTGGATCTTCACCACGGTGCTGCATCCGGCGCGCGGCACCGTGAAGCTTCCGATGAACGCCTGGCCGCTCGGCCGGTCCGGCAGCGGCAGTTTGAGTATCTGACGCAGGGCCGGCAACTCCCCCATCCGCTTCACGGACGCTTCGATGAGTCCGCCGCCCGCCCGCGCGGTGTGGTGGGTGAGCGCGTTACGCAGGGCCGGGCCGTCGTCGAGTGCGGCCGGCAGGTCCGGCGGAAGGGCGAAGAAGTGCAGCGACAGCACATCGTCGTGTTCGTTCGCCCAGGTGTCGTCGGCGACGGGCCGGTATCCGGGGAGTTCGACCCCGAGGAGAGCTCTCATGGCCGGGGATCATGCCGTACCGCCGCCCGGCCCGGCGCCCCGGGGCATCCGCTGCGCGCGACCGGGGCCGGTCAGCCCGCCACGGGAGCGAGCCGGGTGTCGTCCCTGCGCACCAGGGCCGCGTACCGCCCGTCCTGCCGGAGCAGTTCCTCATGGCTGCCGCGCTCCACGGTTCGGCCACCGTCGAGGACGACGATCTGGTCGGCATCACGCACGGTGGAGAGCCGGTGGGCGATGGTGATCGTGGTCCGCCCGGCCGAGAGTGCGTCGATCGCCTCCTGTACGGCGAACTCCGTACGGGTGTCGAGGGCACTCGTCGCCTCGTCGAGGATCAGCACCGGCGGGTCGCGCAGGATCGTACGGGCAATGGCCAGGCGCTGCTTCTCGCCTCCGGAGAAGCGGTAGCCGCGTTCGCCGACGAGCGTGTCGTATCCATCGGGCAGCGAGGCGATGTGATCGTGGATCTGCGCGGCGCGGGCCGCCGCCTCGATCTCCTCGTCGGTCGCCTCCGGCTTGGCAAAGCGAAGATTCTCGGCGACCGAGGCGTGGAAGAGATACGTCTCCTGGGAGACCACGCCGACCGCCCTGGCAAGCGTGTCGAAGTCCAGCTCCCGCACGTCGACCCCGTCGAGTGTGACGCGGCCGCCGGTGACGTCGTAGAGCCTCGGCACCAGATAGCTGAGGGTGGACTTGCCGGAACCGGTGGGACCGACGACCGCCAGGCCGGCACCTGCGGGCACCGTCACATCGATGGCGCTGAGGGTCGGGCCGCTCTTCTCGTCGTAGCTGAAGTCGACGTTCTCGAAGCGGACCTCGCCCCGGATCTTCTCCAGCCGCACCGGCTTGTCCGGCTCGGTGATGTCCACCGTGAGATCGAGGTATTCGAAGATGCGCTGGAAGAGTGCGAGGGACGTCTGCATCTGCACCCCGGTGGAGAGCAGGCTCACGGCAGGCCTGAACAGGCCCTGCTGGAGCGAGACGAAAGCGACGAGCGTGCCGATCGAGACGTCCGGACCACCGGACTGAAGAGCGATGCCCGCGGCCCAGTAGATGACCGCCGGCATGGCGGCCATCACGATGCCGATCGTCGACATCCGCCAGCGTCCGGCCATGCTGGACCGCACTTCGAGGTCGACAAGCCGCTCGGATTCCTCGGCGAAGCCCTTGGTGAGCGAGTCGGAGCGGCCCATGGTGCGGCCGAGCAGAATTCCGCTGACGGAGAGCGATTCGGTGACCGTGGCCGCCATGGCGGCCATCTGCTTCTGACGCTGGGTGGTGATCTTCTTCCGCTCGCGGCCGACCCGGCGGCTGATCCAGACGAAGACCGGCAGCAGGAGCAGCGAGACGACGGTGAGCCGCCAGTCGAGCGCCAGCATGGCGACGACCGTGGCGATGACCGCGGTGAGGTTGGAGACCAGCGAGGTGGCCGTCGAGGTGACGGTGGCCTGCATGCCACCGATGTCGTTGGCGATCCGGGACTGGACCTCACCCGTGCGGGTCCTGGTGAAGAAGGCGAGCGGCATCCGCTGGAGCTGCGTATAGACGGCGGTGCGCAGGTCATGCATGACCCGCTGGCCGACGGTGGTGGAGATGAGGGTCTGCAGTACGCCGAAGACACTGTTCATCACCGCGGTGAGGATCATGCCGAGGGCGAGCAGCGAGAGCAGTCCGGTCCGCCCCTGGGGAATGGCGGTGTCCAGGATCTCGCGCAGCAGGAACGGGGAGGCCACCGACACCAGCGACGAGGCGCCGACGAGCAGTCCGACCACAGCGAGGCGGCCGCGATAGGGCTGGAAGAGACGGAGGATGCGGCGCAGCTCGGCAGGCGGCCGGGCCGCCTCCCCGGGCGGGGGTGTCCACGTGGGTTCGTCGGGTTTCATGGGCTCCTTCGTGGGGCGTGCGACAACGGGAGGGCCGGGCGCGCGTGCCCGCGGAAGCGAACGCGTGCGCCGCGGGGGCAGGGCGACGGGGAGCCGCACTGTCTGGCCGGGGCCCATGTCCGGGCCCCTGACAGTCGAACAGATGAGAGCATAGCTCATTGTTACCTATACTCACAATGAACAAGGTCCTGATATTGTTCCCGGTATGGATTCCCCCGACCCCGACGGAGTGCTCGCCGAACAGCTGCTGCGGCTGACGCGCAGACTCCAGCGCATCCAGAGCCGCCAGCTGGAGCCGATCGGCATCACTCCCGCACAGTTCCGGCTGCTGCGCACCGTGGCGCACTGTGACGGTCCCCCCCGGATGGCGGATCTCGCGAAGCGCCTCGATGTCGTCCCCCGCGCCGTGACCACGCTGGTCGACGGACTGGAGGCAGGCGGCCGGGTGCGCCGGATCCCCGATCCGGACAGCCGCCGGGTGGTCCGGATCGAGATCACGGAGGAGGGCGTCGCCACGCTCCGGTCGCTGCGCGACGCGCGCCGGGCGGCCGCAGAGGAGATCCTGGCTCCATTGACCGCCGATCAGCGCGAGGTGCTCGGCGGTCTGCTGACCGCTCTGGTCAACGGAATGCCGGAGCGCCGCTGCTGACCGGGTGCGAAGTGCCGCACCGAGCCACCGAGGGGATCTGGACATGCCGCTGCTGGAGCCGAACCCGCAAACCCTGCGCCCCGGCGCGGTGCGGTCCCCTTCCCACGACCGGGTGCCCGACGGGCAGGCGCCGGGCACACCCGAACCGCTCCGGGGCGAGCTGACCGCGCTCCTCGGCCGGCGGAAGGTGCTCTGGAAGATCTCCGACCTGGTGCGGTACGCCTCCGACGCCAGTCCGTACCGGTTCGTTCCTCAGGTCGTCCTGGTGCCGGAGGACATCGACGACATCTCCGCGATCCTGTCGTACGCGCACGGCAAGGGGCGCAACGTCGTCTTCCGGGCGGCGGGCACCAGTCTGAACGGCCAGGCGCAGGGCGAGGACATCCTCGTCGACGTTCGACACCACTGGGCGGGCATCGAAGTCCTGGACGGCGGCGCGCGGGCCCGGATCCGGCCCGGGACGACGGTCATGCGGGCGAACGCCTCCCTCGCCCGGCACGGACGGCTGCTGGGGCCCGATCCGGCGAGCGCGATCGCCTGCACGATCGGCGGGGTCGTCGCCAACAACGCCTCAGGGATGACCGCCGGCACCACCCGTAATTCGTACCGCACCGTGGCCTCCCTCACCTTCGTGCTGCCGAGCGGCACGGTGGTGGACACGGGCGATCCGGCGGCGGACGAGGACCTGGCGCACGCGGAGCCGCAGCTCTGCGAGGGGCTGCTCGCCCTGAAGGCCGAGATCGAGGCCGATACCGCGCTCACCGCCCGGATCCGGGCGAAGTACGAGATCAAGAACACCAACGGCTACCGGCTCGACGCCTTCCTGGACGGTTCGACGCCGGTGGAGATCCTGCGCGGCCTCATGGTCGGCTCGGAGGGGACCTTCGGCTTCATCTCCGAGGTCGTTTTCGACACGCTGCCACTGGACCGCCGTATCTCCACCGCCCTGCTCTTCTTCCCCTCGCTGACATCGGCCGCGGCCGCCGTCCCGCTGTTCAACGAAGCGGGCGCCATCGCTGTGGAGCTGATGGACGGCAACACCCTGCGCGCCTCGGTCAGCGTCAAGGGGGTGCCCGCCGACTGGGCCGGACTGCCGAAGGAGACCGCGGCCCTGCTGGTGGAGTTCCGCGCTCCGGACGAACCGGGCCAGGAGGCGTACGAGGAGGCGGCGGCGGGGGTCGTACGGCAGCTGGAGCTGGTCCGGCCCGTCACCTCGGTGACCAACGAGTTCACCCGCGACGCCCGGACCATCTCCGGGTACTGGAAGGCGCGCAAGGCCTTCGTCACCGCGGTCGGCGGCTCCCGGCCGTCCGGTACGACGCTGATCACGGAGGACTTCGCGGTCCCGCCCTCCCGGCTGGCCGACGCCTGCGAGGCGCTGCTCGCGCTCCAGGCCGAGCACGGTTTCGATGCCGCCGTCGCGGGCCACGCGGCCCATGGCAATCTGCACTTCCTGCTGGCGTTCGACGCGGGGCAGCAGTCCGACGTCGACCGGTACGCCGCGTTCATGGCGGATTTCTGCCGGCTCACCGTGGAGCGGTTCGACGGATCGCTCAAGGCGGAACACGCCACCGGCCGCAACATCGCCCCCTTCCTGGAGCTGGAGTGGGGCCCACGGGCGACCGAGCTGATGTGGCGTACGAAGCAGGTCATCGACCCCGACGGGGTGCTGGCCCCCCGGATCGTGCTGGACCGGGACCCGATGGCCCATCTGCGCGGGCTGAAGACCATTCCCCGGGTCGAGGCGGTGGCCGACCCCTGCATCGAGTGCGGTTTCTGTGAACCGACCTGCCCCAGCCACGACCTGACCACCTCACCGCGCCAACGCATCGTGCTGCGCCGTGAAATGATGCGGCAGCCGGACGGATCACCGGTGGAGGCCGGGCTGCTCGACGCCTACGGCTACGACGCCGTCGACACCTGCGCGGGCGACTCCACCTGCAAACTCGCCTGCCCCGTCGGCATCGACACGGGCGCCATGATGAAGGACTTCCGTCATCTTCGGCACTCCCCGCGCGAGGAACGGATCGCCGCGCTCACCGCGAGGAACTTCCGCGCGGTCGAGGCGGTGGCCCGGCTGGCGGTCGCCGCGGCCGACCGGATCGACGACCGGCTGCTCGAAGGTGTCACCGGTCTCGCCCGCAAGGCCGTCCGCCCCGATCTCGTGCCCGAATGGCTGCCGGAGATCCCCGGAGCGGCCTCCCGGAAGCTGCCCCGCACGTCCAGGACGGGGGCGAGCGCGGTCTACTATCCGGCCTGCGTCAACCGCATCTTCGGCGGTCCCGAGGGACACCGCGGCCGGTCGCTGCCCCAGGCCGTGGTCCTCGTCTCGGCGCGTGCGGGGAAGCCCGTCTGGATCCCGGATGATGTCGCGGGCACCTGCTGCGCGACGATCTGGCACTCCAAGGGGTACGCCGCCGGCAACGCCGTGATGGCCAACCGGATCGTCGAGGCCGCCTGGGGCTGGACCGCCGGCGGAAAGCTGCCTCTGGTCGTCGACGCCTCCTCGTGCACGCTGGGCATCGCCCACGAGGTGGTGCCGTATCTGACCGAGGACAACCGGGAGTTGCACCGTGAGCTGACCGTGGTCGACTCGCTGGTCTGGGCGGCCGACGAGCTTCTGCCGGAGCTGACGGTGCTGAGGAAGGCCGGATCTGCAGTCCTGCACCCGACGTGTTCGATGGAACATCTCGACGATGTCGGCCAGTTGCGCACGGTCGCGGAGGCCTGCGCGGACGAGGTCGTGATCCCGGACGACGCCGCGTGCTGCGGTTTCGCGGGCGACCGGGGCATGCTCCACAAGGAGCTGACCGCCTCGGCCACGGCGAAGGAGGCCGCCGAGGTGAACACCCGGGAGTACGACACGTATCTGTGCGCCAACCGCATGTGCGAGATCGGCATGGACCGGGCGACGGGGCGTTCGTACCACTCGGCGCTCATGGAGCTGGAGCGGGCGACCAGACCCGGACCCGCGTAGCTTCGCGCGGGTCGCTCAGGCTCGGAGGCCGGCGCGGTCGCCCATCACCACGACCGGGTTCTGCTTCGGGTCCAGGGTGCGCAGCAGCTTGACCATGGCGGCCTTCGGCAGGCTCACACAGGCCGACGTGCCGCTGCCGTGGTCCATGTGCAGCCAGATGCTGCCGCCCTTCGACCGGCCCTGAGGGCGCGTGGGATCGTTGGGAGGCGTGCCCTTGACGCGGTTGTAGTCGATGGCGATGACGTAGTCGAAGTCGTGCCAGTAGGGCTTGGCCCAGTAGCGGGGTGCCTGGATGGCGGCCGACTCGCTGTACGGGAGCAGAGCACCCGGGTCGGGCAGCGCGCCGCCCGCGTCGGTGAGGGTGAAGACGCCGACCGGGGAGCGCTTGTCGTCCTCGTGGTGGTCGGTGGTCCAGCCCTTGCGGCCGTTGTGGGCCTTCCATCCGGCGGCCCTGTCCCAGGTGGATCCGGTCCGCTCGTACAGGACGACCGTGGACTGTGCGGAGTTCTTTCCCTCGCCGTACACGGCGACGACCTGACGGGAGTTGCCCGGGATCCGCGACCGCAGACGGTCGCCCACGTCCGGAATACGTTTCAGCCCGGTGGTCCGCGACGCGTCCTTGTCCCTGCCCTTGTCCCTGTCCTTGTCCTTCCGGGCGTCGGCCGACCGCGCGTCGCCCTTCTTCGTATCCCATCCGTCGCCGCACGAGGTCAGCGTCGTGAGCAGGACACCGCAGGCGGCCGCCGAGACCACCACTCGTACCGCACCGGTGATACGCATTCGTCCATGCTCGCACTCATCGGCGTCCCCGGCCGTCCTCTGCGGCCGGAACGGGCGGATGCGTGCCCAGTCTTTACTCGTTGGGCCCGGACTTCACTCCGTGGCCCCGGTCGTTGCTCCCCGGACCCGGCCTCACTCCGTGGGCCCCGGTCCTTGCTCCGTGGACCGGTTGGGCCTCCCCGGTGCTCGCGGGACCGGGCCCGTAAAAGGGTTTGCCTCGGCCACGGCGGAAGGGCAAGGCTTGGACGGCTTGGTCCCTCCACACACCTCCCCCACGTGTTTCTGGAGATCCACCGCGGATCTCAGCTCCTTCCGATCTTTTGGGACGTCATGCACATTCGCGATCTTCCGTACCAGGATCCCGGCGATCCCGATGTCCGGTCGGGTCCTCGCTTCCTGCTCTGGCTCGGCCGCAACCAGATCCGCGGACAGCTCAAGTCGTTGTCCTGGGGTCTGCTGCAGCAGTGCTCCATCGCCGCTCTGCCGTTCGTCGTCGGATTCGCCGTCCAGTCGGTCGTCGACCGGTCAGGGGAACGGCTGGCGCTGGCCGGAGGCACGCTCGCGGTCCTGGGTGTACTGATCGCGCTGGGCGACACCATGCTCCACCGGACCGCCGTCACCAACTGGATCACCGCTGCGGCCCGGGTCCAGCAGCTGCTGGCCCGCAAGACCGCCGAACTCGGCTCGGCGCTGACCCGCCGGGTCGCCGCGGGAGAAGTCGTGGCGGTGTCCACGGGGGACGTGGAGAAGATCGGCTGGTTCGTCGAGGCGCTCTCGCGCTTCGCCGCCGCCGTCGCGGCACTCGTCATCATCTGTGCCGGGCTCGTCCTCTACCTGCCCTCGCTGGGTGCGCTGGTGACGCTCTCCGTGCCGCTGCTCGCCCTGGCCGTCCTGCCCCTGCTCCCCCGCGCGACCCGTCGTGCCGACCTCCAGCGCGAAAAGGCCGGGAAGGCCACCGAGCTGGCGTCGGACACCGTGGCCGGGCTGCGTGTACTGCGTGGTATCGGCGGCGAGGAACTGTTCCTCGGCCGCTACCGGCGCGCCTCGCAGGAGGTACGCGAGGCCGCCGTGCACAGTGCGCGGATGTGGTCGCTGATCTCGGCGATCCAGGTGCTGCTGCCCGGCGTGCTGCTGATCTCACTGGTCATCTACGGAGCCGTGCTGGCCCGGGACGGGAAGATCGACGTCGGTCAGCTCGTGACGGTGTACAGCGCGGCGACGCTGATGCTGTTGCCGCTGCGGCACTTCGAGGAGATCGCCATGGCGTACTCCTTCTCACGGCCGTCCGCCCAGCGGGCGGTCAGGGTGCTCGCCCTGAACAGGGTCACGCGGCCGTCCACGGTCGACGCGACACCGACCGGCGACCTGTACGACCCGGTCACCGGCCTGATGGCTCCGGAGGGCCTGTTCACCGCGGTGGTGTGCGGAGATCCGGACGAGGCCGGCAGGCTCGCGGACCGGCTCGGCGGCCATGCCCGGCCCGCCGTGGCACAGAGGGACGAGGCCGAGGACACCGAGGCGCCCGCACTGCCGTCGGTCCTGCTCGGGGGCGTGCCCCTGGACGACCTGGAACTGGACGCGGCACGGACCGCCGTGCTGGTCCAGGACAAGGACCCGGTGCTGCTCTCCGGCACGCTGCGCGAACTGCTGGACGTGCCGTCGTCCGGCCGGGTGGCCGCCTCGGACGCGCTGGCGGCCGCACGGTGCGGCGATGTGCTGGACGCGCTGGCCCAGGCGTCCGTCGACACCGACGGCGACCCGATGAACACCCGGATCACCGAACGCGGCCGGTCGCTGTCCGGCGGTCAGCGCCAGCGGCTCGCCCTGGCGCGCTCGCTGGTGACCGACCCGAAGGCCCTGGTGCTGGACGAGCCGACATCCGCCGTCGACTCGCACACGGAGGCACGCGTCGCCGAGGGCATCAAGTCCCTGCGCAAGGACCGGACGACGGTGGCGTTCGCCTCGTCGCCGTTGCTGCTCGACCTGGCGGACCGGGTGGCGCTGGTCCACAACGGCACCGTGGTGGCCGTCGGCACCCACCGTGAACTGCTGCGCGACGAACCGCGCTACCGGTCGGTCGTCACCCGTGAGACCGACGCCGAGATCGCGGCCGCGCGACCTGGCGACCGGGACATCAGCACGATCGAGGAAATCGAGGAGAGGGCATGATCGGCGTCGCACGACCGACGTACGACCCGGCCGCCCCGGAGTCGGCGACGACCCTGCCGGTCGGTACACCCGCGACCGTACGCACCTACGTACGGGAGCTGATGCGGCGCCACCGGCGGCCGTTCATCGTGGTCACGGTACTCAACTCGGTCGCGGTGATCTCGTCGATCGTCGGCCCGTACCTGCTGGGCGGACTGGTCGAGGATCTGTCCAACGATGTCACCGACCTCCATCTGGAGCGCACCGTCGCGGTGTTCGCGCTGGCGCTGGTCGTCCAGACGGTGGTCACCCGGATGATGCGGCTGCGCAGCGCGATGCTGGGCGAGGAGATGCTGGCCGATCTGCGCGAGGACTTCCTCGTGCGGTCGGTGCGGCTGCCCCCGGGTGTGCTGGAGCGGGCCGGGACGGGCGATCTGCTGTCCCGGATCACGACGGACATCGACCGGCTCGCCAACGCCATGCGCGAGGCGGTCCCGCAACTGGCCATCGGGGTGGTGTGGGCGGGTCTGCTGCTCGCCGCGCTCGCCGTCACCGCTCCCCCGCTGGCGCTCTCGGTGCTCGTCGCGCTGCCGGTGCTGATCCTCGGCTGCCGCTGGTACTTCCGCCGGGCGCCGTCGGCGTACCGCTCGGAGGCGGCCGGTTACGCGGCGGTCGCGGCGATGCTCGCGGAGACCGTGGACGCCGGAAGGACCGTGGAGGCGCACCGGCTGGGTGCGCGCCGGGTCGCCCTGTCGGACCGGCGGATCAAGGAGTGGACGGCCTGGGAGCGCTACACGCTGTTCCTGCGGTCCGTGCTCTTCCCCGTCATCAACACCACGTTCGTGACGATCCTCGGCGCGGTACTGATGCTCGGCGGCTGGTTCGTCATCGAGGGCTGGCTCACCGTCGGCCAGCTGACGACGGGCGCGCTGCTCGCGCAGATGATGGTCGATCCGATCAACCTGATCCTGCGCTGGTACGACGAGTTGCAGGTAGCCCAGGTGTCGCTGGCCCGCCTCGTGGGGGTCCGTGAGATCGAGCCGGACGCCGGTGACTCCGGCGTGGCGCCGGACGGCCGTGACGTGCGCGCGGACGAGGTGCGCTTCGGCTATCGCACCGGTCTCGACGTGCTGCACGAGGTGTCGCTGGATGTCGCTCCCGGTACGCGGCTGGCGCTGGTCGGCCCGTCCGGTGCCGGCAAGTCCACGCTGGGCCGGCTGCTGGCGGGGATCTACGCGCCGAGGACCGGTGAGGTCACGCTGGGAGGTGCCCAGTTGTCGCAGATGACGGCGGAGCGGGTCCGTACGCATGTGGCTCTGGTCAACCAGGAGCACCATGTGTTCGTCGGGTCGCTGCGGGACAATCTGCTGCTGGCCCGTACCGGCGCCGAGGACGCGGAGCTGTGGGCCTCGCTGGCGGCGGTCGACGCGGAAGGCTGGGCGAGGGCGCTCGACGGGGGGCTGGACTCCGAGGTCGGTTCGGGCGGCCTGGCACTCACACCGGCGCAGGCGCAGCAGATCGCGCTGGCCCGGCTGGTGCTGGCCGATCCGCACACCCTGGTGCTGGACGAGGCGACCTCGCTGCTCGATCCGCGCGCGGCCCGTCATCTGGAGCGTTCGCTGGCCCGGGTGCTGGACGGCCGTACGGTCGTGGCCATCGCCCACCGGCTGCACACGGCGCACGACGCGGACGTGATCGCCGTCGTCGAGCAGGGCCGGATCAGCGAACTGGGCAGCCATGACGAGCTGGTGGCGGCGGACGGCGCGTACGCGGCGCTGTGGCGGTCCTGGCACGGCTGACCCCTGACGGGCCGGGCCGTCCGTACGACCGCCTTCCGGCCGGAGCCGCGTGCTCCGGCCGGAAGGCGTCGTCGTCACCCGGGCCGGCGCACCGCGGCCGGACCGTCTCCCTTTCCGGCTGTGACCGCGTCGGCGTCGGGGGCGGCCTCCGGACGCGGGGTGGCCCCGGCGACCGTCACCGTCCCGGTGGACGTCTTCGGCCGGAGCAGCACCGCCGAGACGAGGGCCGCGAGCAGGGTGAGCGCCGCAGCGACGATCAGGCAGAGTCGGAGCCCGTCGAGGAAGGCGTCGGCGACGGCGCCCAGGGCCTGACCGGTATGCGGGCCGAGGTTCATCCCGGCGACCGCGCCCAGCCCGCCCTCGCGGGCGGTGTCCACCATGCTCCGCCGGCTCTCTCCCGTGATTCCGGCGTCGGCGAGATGGGCGGGGAACGTGTGGAGGGCCCGGGAGGTGAGCAGAGCGCCCAGAACGGCCGGACCGAGTGCGCCGCCGATCTGCCGGAAGGTGTTGTTGCCCGCTGCGGCCATACCGGCCAGGTGGTGGGGGACGGAGGCGACGGCGGTGGCGGTCATGGGTGTCAGGACGCCGCCCATTCCGAGGCCCAGCAGGACCAGCCGCCATGCGATGGAGACGAACGACGTGTCCGCGTCGAGTGTGGTCATCGAGAGGAGCGCGCCGGAGACGACGAGCAGCCCGGCGGTGATCAGGGTGCGTGCGGGGACCCGGTGCATGAGGCGTGCGACGGGACCGCCGGCGACGATGGCGGCGCCGGTGACCATGAGAAGGCGCCAGGCGGCCTGAAGCGTGTCGAGCTGTTGTACCAGGCCGAAGTAGAGGCTCAGCAGGAAGAAGAAGCCGATGAGCCCCAGGAAGGTGATCATCGCGACCAGGGTGGTGGCCGTGAACGCCGGGCTGCGGAACAGCGCCAGATCCAGCATCGGGCTGTCGCTGCGCCGCTCCGCGACGACGAAGGCGACGGCACCGGCCAGTGCCACGAACAGCGCCGCCAGGACCTGTGTGTCGGTGAAGGATCCGGCGCCGCCCTCGATCACTCCGTACACCAGCGCGGTGATCGCCACCGCCGCGGTGATCTGGCCCGGCCAGTCGAGCCGTCGCCCGTGCGGGGCTCGCGAGTCGGTCAGCAGCCGCGCGGCGAAGACGATCGCGATCAGCGAGACGGGAATGACCAGGAGGTAGATCCACCGCCAGGCCGCGTGTTCCAGGACGACACCGGCGATCGGCGGGCCGACGGCCAGCGCCATCAGGAGCGATGTTGCCCACAGGCCGATGAACTTGCCGCGTTCCCGGTGGTCGGGCACGGCGTGGCTGATCAGGGCCAGGGTCGTGGGCAGCAGGGCGGCCGCGCCCATTCCGGCGATGGCCTGGCCAGCCCAGAGCAGCTGGATCGACGGGGCCGCCAGTGCGACGGCCGCACCCACGGCGGAGAACAGCAGGCCCGCCTGGAAGACCTTCTTGCGCCCGTGGACGTCGCCGACCACGCCTGCGGTCAGAATGAACGCCGCCATGGGCAGGACGAACGCGTCCTGGACCCAGGACAGCTGGGCCGTCGACGCTCCCAGCGCCGCCTGGATGGCGGGCAGGCTCACGGAGACGGTGGTCACCGGCAGGTAGGCGACGAATACGCCCAGGCAGGCCATGACGAGTGTGGCCGTCCGCCGGTCGGGCCGGCCGCTCGCCAAGGGTGTGACGTTCAAGAAAGCACTCCTTTGCGACGCGGTGCGCCGCGGTAGATGTCCAGCGGGGTTCCATGCCCTGGTGGCCGGGTTCCCGGCCGGGCCCCGGCGGTCGGGTCCCTCTGCCGGGCCCGGCGCTCCGGACCGTCACGGAACCCGGGGGCACCGTTCGTACCGGTGCGGGCCGAGGGCCGGGACGCACCGGGTCCGCTGTGCGGACCGGGCCGCGACCCAGGATCGGTGGGATCACACGGATTCAACGAAGCGGTGGCCCTGTTTGGGGCCAAACCTCCGCCAGAAGCGCCCCGCGTGAAACAATTCCGCCATGGTCGACGACCTGGACATGAAGATCCTCCGCACGCTTCATCACGCGCCGCGTGCCCCGTTCCGCCTGATCGGCGAGGTGAGCGGAGTGTCGGAGCAGACGGTGGCCCGCCGCTATCAGGCTCTGCGCCGCGCCGGCGTGATGCGGGTCGTCGGCCTGATCGATCCCGCCGTGCACGGTGAGGCGCAGTGGGTTGCCCGCATTCGCTGCCGTCCCGACCGCGCCGGGCCACTCGCCGACGCGCTCGCCCGGCGCCCCGACATCGCCTACGTCGGCATCGCCTCGGGCGGTTCGGAGATCATCTGCGTCATCCGCTCACCGCTCCAGGCCCCGCGTGCGGACATGCTGCTCCAGCAGCTGCCCAGGTCCGCCGCCGTCCTCGACCTGAGCATCGACCTGCTCATCCATCCTTTCAGGGCCCCTGGCACATCGGGCTGGACCGGCTACGGCGGACACCTCACCGCGGAGCAGGAACGGCGGCTGGCCGGCAGTCCGCCCGCTGCCCCGGCGGGCCCCCTGCTCCCCCTCACCGCCGAGGACCGTCCGCTCCTCGACGCCCTCGCGGAGGACGGCCGCACCTCACACACACGGCTCGCCGAAGTCACCGGATGGTCCAAGGGCCGCGTCGCCCGCCGGCTGGAGTCCCTGGAGACGTCCGGCACCCTCTCGTACGACATCGACCTGCTGCCGGAACACCTCGGCTATCGCCTCAACGCCACCCTCTGGCTGCGCGTCGCCCCGGCCTGCCTGGAAAGCACCGGCCATGCGATCGTCGCCCACGACGAGGTCGCGTTCGCAGCCGCCATCAGCGGCGACCACAACATGATGGCGATCGTCATCTGCCGCGACGCCGAGGAGTTCTACCGGTATCTGACCACTCGCCTCGCCACCACCCCCGGCGTCGACGCCTACGGGGTGAGCATCCGGGTACGGCGCCTCAAGCAGGCCGCCTCCCTCATCTCACACGGCAGGCTGGTCCCTCCCGCACCCGTCCAGTGACGACTTCCGCTTCCACTCGTGTCGTGTGACGGGGGCCGGTGGTTCCGGGGCCGCGTCTTCACCCGCCGGCCGGCCGGGGCCGGGCTTCCGCCGGCCCCGGCCGGGACGACCTGGGGCGGCAGCCCCGGCCGGGGCCGCCGTTTACATCGCCGCGGGTTCGCGCGCCCCGTCCCGCTCCGTGGGAGCGGGCTCCGCGGAGCCCGTGCCGAGGGAGCGGTCCGGCGGCCTGACGCCGATCATGCCGACGGCTGTCAGGACCGCGGCCACGGCCGCGGCCGTACCGCAGATGTGGAATGCGGTGCCGAATCCGCTGCCTAGGGCATCGAGGGCGAGATCGTGCGCCGCCGCCCCCGGAGTGCCGGACGGCAGACCGTTCACCGCGATCGGCCCGCCCTGCCCAGCGATTCCGCGTGCCGCTCCGAGCTGATCGGCCGGAAGATCCGCCCCGCTCAGGTTCGACGAGAACGCCGAGGCCGCCTTGGACAGGGCGACCGCGCCCACGACGACGGGGCCGAGCGCGAAACCGAGGTCGCGGAGCATGTTGGTCGTCGCGCTCGCCATGCCGGCCAGCTGCGGCGGCACGCTGTCCAGCGCCACCGCTGTCACCGAGCTCACGCACAGCGCGAAGCCGATGCCGATCAGCAGGTCGGGCACGACGAAGGCGGTCAGGCCGGGGTCCGCGACATCGAGCCCGGTGCAGAGGAAGCAGCCGATGGACATCAGCCCGAAGCCGGACGTGAGCAGCCAGGCCGGGGCAACCCGGTGCAGCAGCCGGGAGACGACCGGGATCAGGACGAACGCGGGCCCTTGGAGCAGCAGGAACGGGACGGCGACGCGCAGCGGCTCCTGGTGCTGGACCGGACCGAGCCACATGCTCGTCGCGAAGCACGCGCCGAGGAAGGCGAGCATCCCGATCACGGCGACGACGGATGACACCGTGAAGGCACGGTTGCGGAACAGGCTCAGATCGAAGATCGGGGACTTGGCTCCCACCTCGACCAGGACGAAGCCGGCGAGGAAGACCAGGCCGAGCATGCCGGACAGGATGACGGGAAGGGTCGTCCACCCGGACTCGGGGCCCTCGACGGCCGCGTACAGGACCAGGACGAGACCGATCGCGAAGGTGATCTGGCCCGGGATGTCGAGCTCGCGGCCCTCCGCCGATTTCGACTCGGAGGTCAGCAGGAGCGTGAGCACCATGCTCACGACGGCGAGAGCGACGAGCACCCAGAAGGAACCGCGCCAGGAACCGACTTCGGCGAACACCCCTCCGAGGAGGGGCGAGAGGGCGGCGCCGGCGGACAGGAAGCCGCTCCACAGCGCGACGGCCTGGGCCCGCTCCCGCGGAGTGCGGGTGACGGACGCGAGCATGGTGAGCGAGCCCGGGAACAGTGCCCCGGCGCCGAGCCCGTTGAGCGCCGCGCCGACCCAGAGGACCTGCACGCTGGGTGCGACCGCGGCCACGGCGCTGCCGATGGCGAGGAGGCCGGCGCCCGCGGTGATCAGCTTCTTGCGGCCGAAACGGTCGCCGAGCACGCCGAAGGTGAATTCGAAGCAGACCACGGCGACCATGAAGGCCGAGGTGATCCAGGTCAGTTGGGAGCCGTGGGTGTTCAGGTCCTCCTGGAACAGTCCGTTGAGCGATGCCGGCAGCGCGTTGGCGACTTGTGCCACGAACACCGCACAGCTGGTAGCAGCCAGCGTCCCCGCGTAGCCCGGTTTCCGGGCAGCCCCCGCGGTTGGGCCGTGGGACGTCGCTGTCCCTTTGTTGAGCGTCATTGCTTTCTCCCTGGCTGGGAAGGTGAGGGCCCCGCCGTCTCGGGCGGGACAGGCTCCGGCCGACGGCCGTAGCGAGGGGAGGGGGCGGGGAGCGTCGCTCACCGCGCACGCCGGTTCTCGGGCCCCGGGCACGCCGACGAGGTCGTCGTCGAGTGCCCCGTCCTCCTCCGCCGTGATCACACCGGCGGCTCGCCGCACCTGTCCGCACAGGGCAGGCCCAGAAGGTACGCGGCTCGAATCCGGCGTGGTGCCGTGGAGAATGACACTTCGCAATACAGCATGTCAATGAAATGTACGTCGCTTCAGGTAAATTGCCTCGACGTCATACGGAGCTGCCGCGGCGGGAGGCGTGCGGCATGGATGGAGAGGGCGGAGAGGGCGTAGGGAGAAAAGGGGGTCCGGGACTGTGACGGGACGGGCGCGGAGGCACCGCAGCGCGCCTGGGCACGCCGATGTGCGCCCAGTGGGCTCGCCGTCTCCCGGAGGCCGTTCCTCACGCCGCCCGGTTGCCCGGCCGCCCGGTCAGTGCGTCGCGGCCTGCTCCGCCTCGATCGCGTGCGCCGCGGCCTTGAGTGTCGCCACCAGAGAGGGGAGGTCGTGGGAGTCGTAGCGCACGCTGGGCATCGACACCGACAGCCCGGCCTGCGCAGCCCCGTCCCGGTCGCGCACCGGGACGCCGACCGCGACAAGTCCGCGCTCGGAGCGCTCCTGGTTCACGGCGAACCCGTTGCGGGCGATACGCCGCAGCTCGCTGCGCAGCCGTGCGAGGTCCGGGCGGTCCGCGGGGTGGTCGCGGTAGCGCGCGGCGGAGTAGATCTCCGCCAGTTCGGCCTCGTCCAGCCCTGCGAGCAGAAGCAGCCCGGCGGTCGTCCGGTGCGCCGCGAACACCATTCCCTCCCGGGAACCGACCCGCAGTGCCTGCCGGCTCTCGACGCTGGCGATGAACCTGGTCGTGTCTCCCGTGCGGATGGTGAGGTTGGCCGTCTCGTCCAGCAGGTCGACCAGCCGGTGCAGGTGGGGCAGTGCGGCGGCCCGGAGCCGGGACACCTGGGACTGCGAGTGCGCCGCCAGTTCGAGGACGGGGCCCGCCCGGTAGACACGGTTCTCGTCCTGCACGGCGAAGTCCCGGTACACGAGCATCGCCAGGAGCCGGTGGGCGGTGGACCGCGCGACCCCCAGCCGTTCGGCGATCTGCGAGACGGTCGCCCCGCCCTCCAGCTGCAGCATGGTCGCCGTCCTGAGCGCGTGGTCGACGCTCGCGACGGGATACGGCGGCGGCGTCTTGAGCGGCTTGTCCACGATGCCTCCTCGGGCCGGCTCCCACCGCGTCGTCGGGTGCGGCAGGGCGTTTGCCCCGCGTCGGTGCGGCAGGACGATTTCCCCTGCTGCCCGGTGCGGCAGCGCGTGTGTCCGCCCCGCGTCCGGTGCGACAGCGTGCCGCTCGGGACGAGGACGGAGCCAAAGATTCTGCTCTCCAGAATCTACATGTCCCACAGGCGAAGCGGGCGCACGCTGAGGCCGTGACTCAGTCCTCCCCCGCTCAAGACATCGACCAGGGCTCCCCCGTCCGGCTGCGGGCCGTTTCCGCGGCCGGCCAGCCCCCGGTCACCCCGGCGCTCCAGGAGCTCTACCGGGGCTTCGAACAGGAACTTCTCGTCCCGCTGTGGACCGAGATCGGTGACCTGATGCCGGCCCATCCGCACTCGCACGCGGTGCCGCACGTGTGGCGCTGGGAGCGGCTGCGGGCCCTCGCGGCACAGGCCGGCGAGATCGTCCCGGTCGGCCGCGGTGGCGAGCGCCGCGCCATCGCGCTGGCCAATCCGTCCCTGGGCGGCCGCCCCTTCGCCACACCCACCCTGTGGGCCGCCATCCAGTACCTGATGCCGGGGGAAGACGCTCCCGAGCACCGCCACACCCAGCACGCGTTCCGGTTCGTCGTCGAGGGCGAGGGGGTGTGGACGGTCGTCGGCGGCGATCCCGTGGCCATGCGCCGCGGCGACTTCCTGCCGCAGGCCGGATGGAACATGCACGCGCACCACAACGCCGCCGGCGAGCCGATGGCCTGGATCGACGGACTCGACATCCCGTTCCAGTACGCGAGTGAGACCCAGTTCTTCGAGTTCGGCCGGACCGGGATCAGCGACGCCGAGCGCATCACCCCGGACCGCTCGCGCGCCGAGCGCCTGTGGGGCCACCCCGGGCTGCGCCCCGTCGCCGCCACCGCGTCCGCCCCCGGCACGCCGCTGCTGGCGTACCGCTGGGAGCACACCGACCGCGCGCTCAGCGACCAGCTGGCCCTTGAGGCCGAGGGCTTCGCCGGCACTGTCGGGCCCGGTCACGCCGCCGTCCGGTTCACCGACCCGGCGACCGCCGCGGACGTGCTGCCGACCATCCGGGCCGAGATGCACCGCGTCGTGCGCGGCGCCGAGACGGCCCCCGTCCGCGAGACCGGCTCGTCGGTCTACCAGGTGTTCGACGGCTCGGGCACCGTCACCGTCGGGGAGCGCTCCTGGACCGTGACACGCGGCGACCTCTTCGTCGTCCCGTCCTGGCAGCCCCTCTCCATGCGGTCCGAGGCCGGCACCACCGACTCCGACTCCGGTGCCCTGGACCTGTTCCGCTTCAGCGACTCCCCGATCTTCGAAGCCCTCCGGCTCGACCGCACCCATGTGGAAGGAACCACCCGATGAAGCTCGCCACCCTCCGTACCGGCACGACCACCACGGCCGTCCGGGTCGAAGGCGACGTCCTGATCGACCTCGGTGTCCCGGACGTGGGCACTCTGCTGGGCCTGGACGGCTGGGCCGCGCGCGCCGCCTCGGCCACCGCCGCGGACTCCACGGCGTACACCGTGGAAGGCGCCGAGTACGCGCCCGTCGTTCCGCAGCCCTCGAAGGTGATCTGCGTCGGGCTCAACTACCGCACCCACATCACGGAGATGGGCCGGGACCTGCCCGATCACCCCACCCTGTTCGCCAAGTTCGCCGACTCCCTGATCGGAGCGGGCGACGACATCCGGCGGCCGGAGGAGACCGGCCAGTTCGACTGGGAGGTGGAGCTGGCGGTGGTCGTCGGCAAGCAGGTGCGCCGCGCCCGCGGCAAGGAGGCCGAACAGGCGATCGCCGGGTTCACCGTCCTCAACGACATCACCTGCCGGGACTGGCAGTTCCGCACCCGCGAGTGGCTCCAGGGCAAGATGTGGGACTCCAGCACTCCCGTCGGCCCGTTCCTCGTGACACCCGACGAACTGCCCGGCGGGGTGCGTCCCACGCTCGATGTCCGGCTCACCGTGGACGGCGAGCTCATGCAGTCCGACACCACTGCCGACCTGCTCTTCGACCCGGTACACCTCGTGGAGTACGTCTCCACGATCACACGTCTCAACCCCGGCGACATCATCGCCACCGGCACCCCGGGCGGTGTCGGGCACGCCCGCGTGCCGAGGCGCTACCTGCTGGGCGGGGAGACGGTCGTCGCCGAGATCGACGGCATCGGCCGCCTGGAGAACCGCGTCGTCGAGGAGAAGTCGGCCTGATGTCCCGTACCTTCGAGGACGCGCGCCGCTGGGCGCAGTTCGGCACCGCTCTGTTCGTGGAGGCCGCAGACCTCTCGGACACCGGACAGAGCGAGCCGAGCGCGCTGCCCGGCTGGACCCGCAAGCACCTGGTCGCGCATGTCGCGGCCAACGCCGATGCCCTGGGCAATCTCGTCCACTGGGCAGCCACCGGTGAGCCCACCCCGATGTACGCCTCCGCGGACGAGCGCGCCGCCGCCATCGAGCGGGGCGCCACGATGCCGGCCGCCGAGCTCACCGCATGGCTGCGCCTGAGCGCGCAGGAGCTGGCGGGGGCCACGGCCGCGCTCGACGACGCCCGGTGGCAGGCCCCGGTGGTGACGGCGCAGGGCCGTACCGTGGCCGCCACCGAACTGCCCTGGATGCGCGCCCGCGAGGTGTGCGTCCACGCTGTCGACCTGGGCACCGGCCTGACCTTCGCGGACCTGCCGGCCGGCTTCCTCGCCGCGCTCTGTGACGATGTCGTGGCCAAGCGCGCGAAGGAGTCCGGCCCGGCGCTGGTTCTGGAGGCGACGGGCAGCGGTGCGTTCTGGACGCTTCCCGGTGAGGGCGAGCCGACCGTGATCGTCGGCGGTCTCGATGAGATCGCCGGGTATCTCACCCGGCGCGCCAACACACTCGTGGCGCCCGGCGGCGGGCCTGCTCCCGTCCTGGCCCGCTGGCTCTGATCCACCCGACCGGGCGGGGGCGGGCGGTCGGGCCCGCTCCCCGCCCCCATCGCGGTCATCGGCGCACGACGCCTCCCGCCCTTCTGTCACCCGACGACTCACCCGACGGCTCCCGCGATCCGAGGACAAGACGATGAATACTGCGACCCCTCCCACCGGGGATCCCGCACCCGCTCCCACCGGCGAAAAGCCCGACGTGATCATCGTCGGAGGCGGCATCGGCGGCCTCAGCTCCGCTTTCGCCCTCGCCCGGCAGGGGCTGCGCGTACGCGTCCTCGAACGGGCCCAGGAGTTCGGCGAGGTAGGCGCCGGCCTCCAGATCGCGCCGAACTGCACCCGCATCCTGGACGAGTACGGTCTGCTCGACGAGGCCAAGGAGCTGGGTGTGCTCCCGGAGAACATGGTGATGCGCGATGCCCTCGACTCCCGTGAGCTGACCCGGCTCGACCTGCGGGACGTGGAGCGGCGCTACGGCTTTCCGTACATGGTGATCCACCGCAGCGACCTGCACGGTATTTTCCTGCGCGCCTGCCGCCGGGCCGGTGTGGAACTGCTGACCGACCGGACGGTGACCGGCTACGAGCACATCGACGGCGGCGCCCGGATCCGCATGGCGGACGGCAGCACCGAGGAGGCACCGGTGGTCGTCGCCGCCGACGGACTGCACTCCGTGGCCCGGCGCCAACTGGTCGGCGACAAGGTGGTCAGTTCCGACTACGTCGCCTACCGTGCGGCCGTCCCGATCGGCCAGGTGCGCGACAACGGCATCGCGGAGAAGGACGTCACCGTGTACGTCGGTCCGCGCTGCCACTTCGTGCAGTACGCCCTGCGGGGCGGCGAGATGTTCAACCAGGTCGCCGTGTTCGAGTCCCCGAAGGCACTGGCGGGGAAGGACGACTGGGGTACTCCGGACGAGCTGGACGCGGCCTTCGCCGCCACCTGCGACACCGTACGCAAGGGCATTCCCCTGATGTGGCGCGACCGGTGGTGGCAGATGCTCGACCGGGACCCGGTCGAGACGTGGGTGCACGGCCGGATCGCCCTGCTCGGCGACGCCGCCCACCCGCCACTGCAGTACATGGCGCAGGGCGCGATCATGGCGATCGAGGACGGCTGGGTCCTCGCCCGGCACGTCGCACGCCAGACCGCCGCAGCGGAGGCGGACATGGACACCACACCGGACGGGGGCGCCGGAGCTCCGGACTGGGACGCCGTCCTCACCTCCTACGAGGCGGTCCGCGTCGAGCACTGCCGCCGGGTACAGACCACTGCCCGCGCCTGGGGCGAGCTGTGGCACCTGGACGGGGAGCAGCGGCTGCGGCGCAACGCGATCATGCGCGGCCGGGACGACCACGACTACGGATTCACCGACTGGGTGTACGGTCCCACGGCGCTGGACCCCGATGAGGAACCCGCGATGTTCACCCCGATCCCGCTCTCCTCGGCCCGGCTCGGGGACGACGTCGCTCACGAGGTGGCACAGGCATGATCACTACCGTGGCAGCGACGGCCGACGAGGCGGTCGCGGGTGTCGAGGACGGTTCGACCGTTCTGGTGGGCGGATTCGGTCTGGCGGGCATGCCGTTCGACCTCATCGACGCCCTGATCCGGCAGGGCGCGGGTGAGCTGACCGTGGTGTCCAACAACGCCGGGAACGGCGATGCGGGGCTGGCCGCGCTGCTGGGGGCGGGCCGGGTCCGCAAGGTGATCTGCTCCTTCCCCCGGCAGAGCGACTCCTATGTGTTCGACGAGCTTTACCGGGCAGGGCGCATCGAGCTGGAGGTCGTGCCGCAGGGCACCCTCGCCGAACGGATCCGGGCCGCGGGCGCGGGGATCGGCGCCTTCTACTGCCCCGTGGGCGCCGGCACACTGCTGGCGGAGGGCAAGGAGACCCGGGAGATCGACGGCCGTGTCCACGTCCTGGAGTACCCGGTCAGGGGGGATGTGGCTCTGATCTCGGCGTACCGCGCGGACACCATGGGCAACCTCGTCTACCGCAGGACCGCCCGGAACTTCGGCCCCGTCATGGCCACGGCGGCCACGACGGTGATCGCCCAGGTGACCGACATCGTGCCGGTCGGGGAGATCGGTCCGGAGACCGTGGTCACGCCCGGAATCTACGTCGACCGCCTCGTGCGGGCCGAGGCCCGCCGACTCACCGTCCGAGGAGCCCGCTGATGACGGCCACGAACACCATGCCCGGGACGGGTCCCGTGGAGCACCTCGGCCGGGGCCCGCTCACCACCGACGAACTCGCGGCCCGTATCGCGCGCGACATCGCGCCCGGTTCCTATGTCAACCTCGGCATCGGGCAGCCGACCAGGATCGCCGAGCACCTGCCACCGGACACGGGGATCGTGCTGCACACCGAGAACGGCATGCTGGGAATGGGCCCGGCCGCGGCGGACGACGAGATCGACCCCGACCTCACGAACGCCGGGAAGGTGCCCGTCACCGAGCTGCCCGGAGCGGCCTACTTCCACCACGCGGACTCCTTCGCGATGATGCGGGGCGGTCACCTGGACGTGTGTGTCCTCGGGGCCTTCGAGGTCTCGGCCCGGGGTGACCTGGCCAACTGGCACACCGGTGACCCGGATGCCATTCCCGCGGTCGGCGGCGCGATGGACCTCGCCGTCGGTGCCCGGGAGGTGCTGGTGATGATGAGGCTGTTCACCCGGGACGGCGTCCCCAAACTCGTGCCCGTATGCGGCTGCCCGCTCACCGGCAGCGGCTGCGTCAGCCGCGTCTACACCGACTACGGCGTCTTCGTACCTGGGCCGGACGGGGTCAGGGTCCTGGAGACGTACGGCATCACGGTCGAGGAGCTGCGGGAACTTCTCGACGTCGACCTGGTCCGATGAGCCGTCCGCCGGTCGGTATACGGGGCGTCAGGACTCGGTGCGGTCCGTGTGCTGCCTGGCCACCCCGTCCGGCCGGCGAGCCATGTCGCGTTAGGATCCGGGCATGGCGAACCTTCGTGAGGCACAGAAGCAGATGACCCGTCGCCTGCTGCTGGAGTCGGGAATCGAGCAGTTCAAGACGAAGGGGTACGCCGTCACCACGGTCGACGACATCGCGACCGCCGCGGGTACGACGCGGGCGACCTTCTACGCGTACTTCTCCTCCCGCAGTGAGCTGATGCAGGCCCTCATCGACGAGCAGCTCAACGAGGTGTTGCAGCGCGTCGGCTCTCCCGAGCACGGCTCCACCGCGCAGGGCCTCGTGGCCACGGTCGCCGACGGATCGCCGGAGGCGATCGCCGACTGGCTGCGCCGCACCGCCGACAGCTGGCCGGCGATCTGGCCCCTCATCCGGATCGGCCGGGACGCCGCCGTGGTCGATCCGGAACTCACCGACCTGGTCGAGCGATGGATGGAGGAGGCCATCGGCGACATCGAGGACGGGCTGGCGGCGGCCGGGCGCCTGGAGCCGTATCAGCGCCACTTCCGGGGTGTGCTGGCCATGGCCGAGCTCGACTTCGTCGCGCAGCACTGGCATCGCGCCGAGTGGAAGCTCACCCGCGACCAGATGCTCGACGAGCTCGGGACGAGCTGGGTCCGCCTGCTGCACTGAGCGCCGTCGCGGTGACGCGCGCGGGTTCGTCGAGCGGCCCCACCGTCGTGGTCACGCGCGCCGCAGCGCCGATCAGCGGCTCCGCCGCAGGCGTCACAGACTCGAAGCGGCGTCGAACAGCAGCGCTCGCAGCCATGCGGTGAAGTGCTGATCGGTCAGGCGCGGGTTCCAGACGATGTCGATCCCGAGTCCCGGCAGCGGGAACGGGAACTCCTCGATCCGCAGGTCGGTGAGCGCCCGCATGGCGGTGGCCACCTGGAAGCGCAGGAGCGCGACGCCACCGCCGGCCCGGGCGACCAGGAAGGGGACCAGCAGAAAGTCGGAGATCAGCTGGCCGACCCGGTAGGTGATCCCGTGCTCCTCCAGCAGCGCGTAGGGGAAGACCCGCCGTTCGGTGTCGACGACGATGTGCCGCTGTGTGGTGAGCAGTTCGATCGCGCTCGCCCCGGGCGGTGTATCCGGTGAGGCCACCACCACACAGCGGTCGTTGTACAGCCGCTCGCGCGGGTACGGCGAGAAGTGGCCCTCGGAGAGCAGCACGGCATCGACGCCCTTGTCGGTGAAGGTCGCCTCGGTCGGCACCGTGATCGTGCGCACCCGCAAGGTGGCGTGCGGGGCGCGCTCGGCGACGAGCCGGGTCAGGTGGGGCCCTACGACGAACGCCGTGCTGTTCGTCATGGCGACCGTGATGACGCGCCGGTCCGTGGCCGGGTCGAAGCACGGGAAGTCGACGACGCGTGCCGTCTGCTCCAGAGCGCCGCGCAGCGGAGCGATCAGCTCCAGCGCTCGCGGGGTGAGCGTGACGCCGGTCCCCTGCCGGACGACGAGGTCGTCACCCAGCAGCCGCCGCATGCGGGTGAGCGCGTGACTCATCGCCGGCTGGGAAAGCCCCACCCGCTCCGCCGCTCTGGTCACCGATCCCTCCTCCAGGAGCGCGAGAAGGGGCACCAGCAGATTGAGGTTGACCGAGGCCAGCCGGTCCAGTCCCGAACCCGTGGTGCCCTCTTCGCCGTCGTTCATGGAGCAGACCCTACGAGGCCACCCGGGTCAGGCGACGCAGCCTGGGGACCGGGATCCGGTAGTTGAGCGCCACTGCCGCACCGGTGCCGTCGGCGTGGGACCAGCGCATCAGCGCCGGCCCACCGCCGGGACCTCCGTCGACGTACCGGGGTTCCCCCTCCGGCGGCAGAGAACCCGCCGCTGTGAGACGCAGTCCGAACTGCTCGGTCCAGAAGTACGGCTGGAGCCGGAGCGGGGGCGCGTCCTGACCATGGACGAGTGCCCTGGCGGCGGTCTTCGCCTGCTCGATCGCACTGCTCCACAGCGGGAGGCGGCGCGGTCCGCAGGGGGTGGGGAAGGCCGCGAGGTCGCCGGCCGCGGCGACCTCGGGGCGGACGAGCCCGCGGGCGTCGACCGGGATGACGCCGCCCTCGCCGACCAGCCCGGAGTCCGCGATCCATTCCGTTCGGGGGATGTCGCCGACGGCGGACACGAGCAGATCCGCTTCGAGGACCGTGCCGTCGTCGAGTACGGCACGGGCGCTCTCCCCCGCCCCCTCGATCCGTACCGGTCCCGTCTCCACGAGGGTGAGCCCCCGTTCCCGTGCGGCAGCCGTGAAGACGCCGGCGAGGTGCGGGCCGAGCCGGCCGGTGAGCGGCATGCCCCGGGAGACGAGGCTGACCCGGCAGCCGGCGGCCAGGCAGCCGGAGGCGATCTCCATCCCCAGCGGTCCCCCGCCGATCACGACGACCGAGGGCCTGGCCGCCAGCCGGCCTCGCAGCAGGAGGGCGTCGTCGAGACCCCGCAGGGTGAGCTCGCCGGGCAGGCCGGACAGTCGTCGCGCCCGGGAGCCGGTGGCGAGGACAACGCCGTCGTACGGCAGGGCGGTGCCGTCGTCGAGCGTGACGAGGCGGCCGTCGAGGTTCAGCCCCGTGGCGCGTACGCCCAGGAGTTCCGTCGCCCCGTGGCCGGCCGGGGGAAGCTCGTGCGACGTCATGTCGGCCCCGTCGAGCAGGAGAGCCTTGGAGAGCGCCGGGCGGCTGTACGCCGGGTACGGTTCGTCGCCGACGATGGTCAGCTCGCCGTCGAAGCCGGTCTCTCGGAGCGTGTCGGCCGCGGTGAGCCCGGCGATGCCGTTGCCGACGATCACCATGCGGTCCCTCGTCGCGCCGCTCATGCGATCCTCAGCGCGGCGACCGGGCACACGCGGACGGCGGCGTTCGCCGGGGCTGTGTCGGTACCGCCGATCTCCTCGCGGTCGATGACGAGTTCGCCGTCGTCGTCGAGGTGCATGAGCTGCGGCGCCGCTTCCTCGCACAGGCCGTGGCCCTCGCAGCGGGGCCGGTCGAGAACGAGCCTCATACGGGAACCACCTCCAGGACGGGGAGCTCCTCGATGCTCCGGGTGATGTTGCCGGGAATCCGGACCTCGGGTCCGGCCACGAGGCGTTTCACGCGCCGGGACAGTGCGCCGATCACCGCGTGGGCCTCCAGCCGGGCGAGCCCCTGGCCGGCACAGCCGTGCGGGCCGTAGCCGAACGAGAGGTGGTCGACGGGGTTTCGCTCGACGAGGAAGGTGTCCGGGTCCCCGAAGTGCCGGGGGTCGCGGTTGCCGGCGCCGAACAGGACGGCTACCTGGGCACCCGCGGGGATGACGGTCCCGTCGATCTCGACGTCCTCCGTGGCGCGGCGGCCCCAGGCGTGCACGGGGGCCCAGAAGCGGAGCACCTCGTTGAAGGCGGCCGGTATCAGCGACGGGTCGTCGCGGATCTGTTGGAGCCGGCCGGGATGCGAGCCGACGAGGGCGACGGCGTTGCCGATCGCGGCCACCGTGGTGTCGATCCCCGCACCGAGGTACTGGTGGATGATCGCGCCCGCCGTGCCCGGCGCGATGGCCCCGCGTGCCTCGGCGTCGAAGATGCCGCGTCCCACGGACCCTTCGGCGAGATCGGCGGCGCGGACCTGGGAGCACCAGGCGTAGAGCTCACCGGCGACCGGGAAGCTCTCCGCCGTGCGCCGGTTCATCGGACCGATGACCTGCATGGCGGCCTGACCCCAGCGCAGCATGTTGTCGCGTGCCTGTCCGGTGAAGCCGATCAGATCGGCGACGACCTCCAGGGGGAAGGCCCGCGCAAGGGCGTCGATCGCCTCGAAGCTGCCCTGTTCGACGAGTCCGGCGACCAGCGCGTCGGCCTTGGCCTCGATCCGCCCCTTCAGTCCGCGCAGCGCCCGTGGTGAGAGGTTCTCGGTGAGCGTGGCCCGCAGCTGGGTGTGCACCGGCGGATCGGACGCGAGCGAGGTGCCTCGGAGGGCCTCGTTGACCGCCGGGTTGAACCCGATGGAGTCCGAGGAGAACGACCGCCAGTCGGCGAGCGCGCCACGGATGGCTTCGTACCGCGTCAGCACATGGATGTCGTTCTTCCGGAGATGGACGACTGATCCCTGCTCCCGCAGCTCGGCGTAGACGGGATAGGGGTCGAGCACGACCTCGTCCGCGAAGAGGTCGGTATCGGAAACGCATGGGGTGGTCATGCGCCCAGTGAAGTGGCCGTCATCCCATCCAACAAATGAATGATCGGCATGCGTGAACATGCAATGGATTGATGAACTCCGGCTCCCGGCAGCCCTCAACACACCCTCAGATGAATATTTTTTCTACGTGTCTGATTCATTGACGCGATGTAAAGCGAGTGGCTACGGTGACGGCAGCCACAAGGTGCGATGCACCCACCCGTACATGTGAGGGCAGGCATGAGCGTCAAGACCAACACCGTGAACACCGTTCTGGGGCCGGTGCCTACCGAGGACCTGGGCGTCATCTCGGTCCATGAGTCGCTGATGTCGGTGGTTCCGGGCGCGGAGTACGCCTTCGACATCACGATCGACCGCGCGGAGGTCTTCGAGACCCTCGCCGCGAAGCTGACGGACTTCCGGGTCCACGGCGGCGGCACGGTCGTCGACAGCACCGGCATGTTCCACGGCCGGGACGTCCGGCTGTACGAAGCTCTTTCCCGTACGACGGGGGTGCACATCGTCGCCTCGACAGGACAGGGGCCGGAAGAGCTGCTCGGCGGCTACTTCCTCACACCGCAGACCAACCCGCCCACGCCCTGGCCGGCCGAGAGGTTCGCCGATCTCTTCACCAAGGAGGTCACCGAAGGCATGGTCGTCCCGCGCGTGGAGCGACGCGGCGCCGCCGGTCTGGTCGTCGCCGTCGCGACCCCCGAGGGCATGACGGCGACCGATGAGAGCCTGCTGCGCGGCGCGGCCCGGACCGCCCTGAACACCGGGGTCGCGGTCTCCGTCCGCTACGGCAGCGACGCCCCGCACGACCTCGGCGTCGCCCTGGACGAGAAGCTTCCGGCCGACCGTGTCGTCGTCGCCGGGCTCGACCGCAGGGACGCCGTCACCGCCGGCGCCCCCCAGGAGGTCGCCCGCCGCGGCGCCTACGTGGCGATCGACCACGTGGGCGTCGAGGACGAGGCCCACATCAGCGACGCCGAGCGAGCAGCACTGGTCACCGGCCTCGTGCGGGCCGGCCACGGCAACCGGGTCCTGCTGTCGAGCAGCGCGACCGGGGTGGCGAAGGGCCACGCCGGCAACGGTCTGCCGTACAGCTACATCCTGACCACTTTCGTCCCGCTCCTGAAGACACAGGGTCTCAGCGACGAGGACGCGCAGCGGATTCTCGTGGACAACCCGCGCGACCTGCTGTCGGTGCGCTGAGCGCACCGACGCGCACGACCATCAAGTCTCTTCATCCAAAGGTGAGTGTTGTGTCGAGAGTGAACACCGTCCTCGGGACGATCCCGGCCGAGGAGCTGGGCCTCGTGGCCATCCATGAGCACATTGGCTACGGCATGCCCGGCTCCGAGCTGGACACGACGTGGTGGAAGACCCCCGAGCAGCGGTACGAGGAGACCGTCCCGAAACTGCGCACGTTCCACGAGAACGGGGGCGGGACCTTCGTCGACGCGACCGGGATCTGCAACGGCCGTGACGTCGACTACTACAAGTCGCTGTCGGCGAAGACCGGCGTCCACATCATCGCCTGCACCGGATTCGTCGGCGGCGACACCGCCCTGCCGCACTTCGCGCGGGCCGAAGTGGACTACCTAACCGCGCAGTTCGTCCACGAGATCACCGTCGGCATCGGGGACACCGGCAGCCGCGCCGGTGTCATCAAGGTCGGGGTGAGCCGCGGCGGCCGCATGACGGACCTCGACAAGCGCATCTACCGCGCCGCGGCCCGCGCCTCGCTCACCACCGGTGTACCGATCCTGACCCACCTCGCGATCGACGCCGAGAACGCCATCGCGATCTTCGCCGAGGAAGGACTGCCGCTGGACCGCGTCCTGTTCGGACACGTCGACGACGGTGTGAACGCCGACAGGACGCGCGACGTCTGGATCGCGGAGCAGGGCGGCCGCATCGGCTTCGACACCTTCGGCTACGAGACCGAGCTGCCGGACCCGCCGTTCTGGGCCCGCCCCCGCAAGGAACGCCTGGACCACTTCCTCCGGTTCATCGGCGAAGGGCGGCTGAAGCAGGTCCTCGCCTCGGCCGACGCCAACTGCTCCCCGCTGGGCTGGCCCGGCGTGAAGGGGCACACCGTCAACTACATCTTCGACGACCTCATCCCGGACCTCCGGGCCGCAGGCCTCGACGAGGCCGCGATCAGGACCGTCTTCGTGGACAACCCGGCCGACTTCCTCACCATCCAGAAGTAGCGAGAACCACCATGCAGCTCTCAGACCTCAAGAACCTCAGGATCGCCATCGTCGGGGCAGGGTACGGCGGTGCGTCGGCGGCGAAGGCGCTGAGCCTGCTCGGCGCGGACGTCAACGTCTACGAGCAGGCGAACCAGATCCGCGAGGCGGGCGCGGGCATCGGCCTGCGCCCCTCCACGATGAACCGGTTCCGGGAGTGGGGAATCTTCGACGCGATAGCGAAGGTGAGCTCACCGAGCGAAGCCTTCGAAATCCTCACGCCCACCGGCGATCCGATCATGAAGGAGGAGTGGCCGGCCGCCGGCGAGCAGATCCACACCCACCTCATCCACCGAGGTGACTTCATCGACGCCCTCCTGAGTGTGCTCCCCGAGGGCATGGTGCACCTCGGCCACAAACTGGAGCGCGTCGAGGACCGGGGCGACGGCGCCGTCCTCACGTTCGCCAACGGGGCCAGCGTCGAGGCCGACCTGGTCATCGGCGCCGACGGCATCAAGTCGGTGGTCCGCAGGGAGCTGTTCAGCGACAAGGAGCCGGTCTTCTCCGGCGAGCACGCCTACCGCGCCGTCATCTCCGCCGACGACGCCTACGGGACGGTCGTCGACGACAACCTCCGGATGTACATCGGACGGGGCACGAAGGTCTACCTGCTGCCGCTGCGCCACCGCAACCAGGTGTCGTTCGACATCACCGCCCTGTGCCCCGACGGCACCTGGGTGCCCGAGGTCACCAAGGAAGAACTCCTGGCGACGGTGGAGGGTTTCGACGAGCGTCTGGTGAACATCACGCGCGACCTCGACATGGACACCGTGAACATCCGTGCCGTCTACGACATCGACTCGATCAGCACATGGCACTCGGACTCCGTCGTCCTGATGGGTGACGCCGCGCACTCGATGCTGCACCACCAGGGCCAGGGCGCGAACTCCGCCGTCGAGGACGCCGGCGCGCTCGCCGACGCCCTGCGGGACGCGGACTGTGTGAGGGAGGCGCTGGCCCTGTTCCAGGCCACCCGCAAACCCGTGACCGACCAGCTGCAGGCGGTCTCGCGCCAGGGCTGGAGCGAGGACGAGATCGACGAGGTCTTCCCCGGGCAGAAGCCCGCGTCCGCCGGTGCGAAGGACTGACGCCATGACGCTGCATCCCGAGATCGCCGCGTTCATCGCCGGCCTGCCGGCCCCCGCCCCGGGCCCGCTCGACCCCGTCGCCATGCGCGCAGGGGACGAAGCGCACGTCCCGCCGCTCGACGGGCGCCTGCCGCTCCACGCGGTCCGGGACGTGACGGCGCAGACCGCTTCGGGCGGGGTGCCGGTGCGGATCTACACCCCCGTCGAAGCCGACAGCTACGGCGTACTCGTCTACTTCCACGGCGGCGCCTTCTTCCTCGGCAGCCTGGACACGCACGACCACGTCGCGCGCTCGCTGGCGAGGGAGACCGGGTTCAAGGTGATATCCGTCGGCTACCGGCTGGCGCCGGAGGCGGCCTTCCCCGCCGGTCTCGACGACTGCTACGCGGTCGTGCGCTGGGCCGCGGAGGAGGGACAGCGCCTCGGCTGGAACGGCACGGCCCTCGCCGTGGCGGGCGACAGCTCCGGCGGCAACTTCGTCGCCGCGGTCGCGGCCAGGGCCCACGACGACGGTTTCCACGGAATCACCCACCAGATCCTCTACTACCCCTCGCTCGATCTGGACTTCGACGTCGACCGCTACGCCTCGCTGCGCGAGAACGCCGTGGGCTACGGCATGGAGACGGCCGGGCTGAAGCCCTTCAACGCCTTCTACCTCGGCAGTGGTGCCGATCCGGCGGACCCGCTCGTGTCGCCGCTCAGGCGGACGGACCTCAGCGGGCTGCCACCGGCCCTCGTCGTCACCGCGGAGCACGACCCGCTGCGCGACGAGGGCGAGCTCTACGGCCGGCGGCTCCGGGAGGCAGGTGTGGACGCGACCGTGAGCCGGTACGAGGGCGCGGGCCACGGATTCGTCCAGCACTTCTCCTGGATCCCGGAGTACCACCGGGTGTTCGGCGAGACGCGCGCCTTCCTCGGCCGGCGCTGACCCGGCCGCCCCACGTACGAGTCCGGAAAGAAGACCATGTCGCACTCAGTCAACGTCCATCCCCTGTTCTCGCCGTGGGGCCGGTTCGGCCTCTACAGCTTCTTCATCGACGCACCGGAGCCCGCCGTCGTCGACACCGGGATCGCCTCCTCCCCCGCCGAGGGGATGGCCCCCGCCCTTGAGGCGATCGGCCGGCGCATCGAGGACGTGCGGTGGATCCTGCTGACCCACGGTCACATCGACCACATCGGCGGGGCGCACGCCCTGTGGGAGCTCACCGGCCGACGCGCCCAGGTCGTCATCCACGAGGCAGACGCGCCCATGCTCCGCTCGCGGCAGGCGCACGTCGACGAATACCTCGCGGGCCGGGGCCGGTATCTGGACGACCCCGAGGGCGAAGCGAGGATCGCGGCGGCCGCACAGGCCGTCATCTCCGGCGAGATGGAGCCCTCCCTGCTCGTCAACGGCGGGGAGACACTCTCCCTCGGCGGCGATGTCACGGTCTCGGTGCACGCGATCCCGGGCCACACACCCGGATCGGTCGCCTACACCCTCGACGGTCAGCGCTCGGTGTTCGTCGGCGACGCGGTCCAGGTCCACGGGGCCGCCAACGGCTTCCCCGGATACACGGACCCGGCGGCCTACCGCGCCGGCCTGGAGTACGTACGGGACGAACTCCGGCCCAGGCACCTGTACCTCGGGCACCCCTACCGCCGCGCCGACGGCACCCCGTACGGCGTCGAACTCGACTCCGCCCAGGCCCAGGAGGCCCTCACCCAGAGCCTCGAAGCCGAGAGCCGGGTCGGCGCCGCCGCCTGCGGCTGCCTCCGGGACGGTCTGCGGGAGACGAAGTCGCCGTACTCCCCGTTCGCCCCCGCCGCCGAGGAACTCGGCTACACCGGCGACCCCGCGCTCGAACCGTCGCCGTTCTTCACCTCGATGCACGGCTACCGGACGCAGCACCACCAGAACTCGTAGCACAGGAGCACTCATGACCGACTTCCAGACGATCCGGGCGGGCGAGCAGAGGATCGCCGTCCGCAAGGATCTCCGAGTGCCGATGCGCGACGGTGTCGTGCTCGCCGCCGACACCTACAGCGGCGTCGACGACAAGCCGCGCCCGGCGCTCGTGGCGCTCAGCCCGTACGGCAAGGAGCTCCAGGCGCTCGCGCTCACCACTCCGCCGCAGCGGCGTCCCAGCCCGATGTGGGACGGCTGCATCGAGGCCGGTGACATCGCGCGCGTCGTCCAGGAGGACTACGTCCACGTCATCGGTGATCTGCGCGGCTCCGGAGCCTCCGAGGGCGAGCACATCGGCAACTACAACGCCGGTGGCGTCCCGCTCGGCCAGGACGCCCACGACTTCATCGAGTGGGTCGCGGCGCAGCCGTGGTGCGACGGGAACGTCGGGATGATCGGCATCTCCTACTTCGGCTCGATGCAGGTGCTGGCCGCGGCGGAGCGGCCGCCGAGTCTCAAGGCGATCTTCGTCAGCGGCGGTCACTACGACTTCTACGAGACCACCTACCACGGCGGCGTCATGTGGCTCATGCCGCGCGCCGCACGCGAGGGCCGCGGCGGCGACTCCGGCTGGGCCTTCACCGACGGCGTCAAGTCCCGCATGCTGGAGACGTTCTCGCCCGAGGAGATCAAGGAGCGCGTCACCAGACGGCTCCAGGACCCGGACGTGGCCGCCTGGCCGAACCTCTTCCACGTGCTGAACTACCCGAAGAACCACGAGGCCTGGTTCGACATCGTCATGAACGAGGTCGACAGCGACTGGTACGAGGAGCGCAACCCCATCGCGCTCGCGCCCCGCATCGACATCCCGGTCTGGCTCCAGATCGACCAGGGCCGCGGCTGGACGATGGACGGCACCATCGAGACCTACCACGCGCTGAAGGGTCCGAAGAAGCTCGACATCGGCCCCTACCCGCCGATGCAGTCGCGCCCCTTCATCGAGGAGCACGACAAGATGTTCCGCTGGTACGAGTACTGGCTCAAGGGCATCGACAACGGGATCATGGACGAGCCGGCCGTCACCGTCCATGTGGAGGGCTCGCGCGAGACCGTCACCGGCTCGCAGTGGCCGCCGAAGGACGTGGCGTACAAGTCGCTCTACCTGCGTCCGCGCGGCAGGCTCTCCTTCGAGCCGGAACTCATGGGCGCCGAGCACGCCGCGCCCGACGGCTTCTACCAGGCGCCGCTGACGGTGACCGACAAGGTGGAGATCCTCAGCTGGAGCACCGCCCCGTTCACCGAGCCCACCGAGATGATCGGCCAGGGCGCGGCACACCTCTTCGCGCAGATCGACCAGCCGGACACCAACTTCATCCTGCGCATGTGGGACGAGGCCCCGGGCGGCAGGCGTCAGCTCATCACGACCGCCTACCTCAAGGCCTCGCACCGCGAGCTCGACGAGGAACGCACCACGGAGGGCGACCCCTACCACCCGCACACCCGGGCGGTGCCGGTCGAGCCGGGGAGGACCGAGGAGTACGTCCTGCGGGTCTACCCGTTCGCGGCGACGTTCCTGCCCGGGCACAAGCTGGTCGTGGAGCTGTCCAACGACGAACCGCAGGCCGACGAGCACAACGCCCTGCTGCCTCCGGACGCCTTCCATCTTCCGGTGGGCCGGCCCGTGACACACAAGATCTACCGTGACGCGGCGCACCCGTCCCGGCTCGTGCTGCCGTTCACGAAGGCCTCCGGCCTGTAGAGACCGCGGCCCTGAACCCTGCCGGGTTCAGGGCCGCAATGTGTCAGATCAAGTTCATGGCGGCAGCGCCGCCCACTCCCCCGAGCACCATGAACACCGGCATCAGCACCTTCAGCTCCACCCAGCTGCCGGCCTTGAACCGCATGGCCTTCGGCGGGCCGATCGGGTACCAGCGCTTGCGGCCGACCGGGATCGGCCACAGGATCGGGCAGCCCGAGACGGTCAGCGCGTCGCCGATGTCATGGACGAGCGCCCCGAGCACGATGGGCAGACCGAGCCAGAGATATTCCTGGCCGGGGGCGTCGAAGAGCCAGCCCGAGCCGTTGCCCGGCTTGTCCAGGACACCGGCGAGAATCCACGCACTGGTCGCGCCGAGCAGCCACACCAGAACGTCGCTGGACACCCGGGCGGCCCGCCACAGCAGACCCTCGACCGCGAGCACCAGGTGCACGAAGAGGATCGCCAGCACCGCCCACCGGCCGCCGGTGATCGCCGCGGCGGAGGCGCCCGCGCCGATCAGCACGGCCCACAGCCAGGTGTGGGTCAGTGTCCGGTGGCCACCGTTGCGGTTCGAGTCGCCCCGCATCTTCGTGGCCTTGTACACGGCGTGCGAGAGCTTGTCGACGATCTCGCAGAGGCCTCGGGACACCGGTCCGAAGGCGCGCGAGATGGTCGCCGACTTGTGGTCGAGGTCCGGGGCGAGCGCCGCGCCCGCGGTGATCAGCGCGCCGACGACCAGGACGGGCCACGGCATGGCGTGGCCCGCGGCGGCCGCGGCCGCGCCCGCCCCCAGCCAGGCCGCTGCCCCTGACAGAGAGTGTGCCGGTCCCATCATGGCTGTTTCCGCCCCCGTAGGTGTCGTGAGTGCGACAGGTGTCTCCTGTGCGCGGGTTCCGGCCACCACCGGTGCGGTGCGGCCGAGTTGAGAGGGCAGCGTATCGTCCGTGATCTTCGCGCCGTCGTCCGGTTCCCTCATCGGGGTGGAAGACAGGCAAGATGGGGGTGTGACCCTTATCGATCAGCTGCCCCCGACCGACGACCCCGACGCCCTCTTCGAGGCCTTTTCGTCATGGACCGAGACGCAGGGGATCACCCTCTATCCCGCTCAGGAGGAGGCGCTGATCGAGGTGGTCTCCGGGGCCAACGTGATCCTTTCCACCCCCACCGGGTCCGGAAAGAGCCTGGTCGCGGCCGGTGCGCACTTCACCGCCCTGGCCCAGGACAAGGTCACCTTCTACACCGCCCCGATCAAGGCCCTCGTCTCGGAGAAGTTCTTCGACCTGTGCAAACTGTTCGGCACGGAGAACGTCGGCATGCTCACCGGCGACGCCTCGGTCAACGCCGACGCCCCCGTGATCTGCTGCACCGCCGAGGTGCTCGCGTCCATCGCGCTGCGTGACGGAAAGTACGCGGACATCGGCCAGGTCGTCATGGACGAGTTCCACTTCTACGCCGAGCAGGACCGCGGCTGGGCGTGGCAGATCCCGATCCTGGAGCTGCCGCAGGCCCAGTTCATCCTGATGTCGGCCACGCTCGGCGACGTCCGGATGTTCGAGGAGGACCTCACCCGGCGCACCGGCCGCCCCACCTCCGTGGTGCGCTCGGCGACCCGTCCGGTCCCGCTCAGTTACGAGTACCGGCTGACACCGATCACCGAGACGATCACCGAGCTCCTGGACACCCGGCAGTCGCCCGTCTACATCGTGCACTTCACCCAGGCCGCCGCGGTCGAGCGGGCGCAGTCGCTGATGAGCATCAACATGTGCACCAAGGAGGAGAAGGAGAAGATCGCCGATCTCATCGGCAACTTCCGCTTCACCACCAAGTTCGGCCAGAACCTCTCGCGTTACGTACGCCACGGCATCGGCGTGCACCACGCCGGGATGCTCCCGAAGTACCGCCGCCTGGTCGAGAAGCTCGCGCAGGCCGGGCTCCTGAAGGTCATCTGCGGTACGGACACACTCGGCGTCGGGGTCAACGTCCCGATCCGTACGGTGCTGTTCACCGCCCTCACCAAGTACGACGGCACCCGGGTACGGACGCTGCGGGCGCGTGAGTTCCACCAGATCGCGGGCCGGGCCGGGCGCGCGGGCTTCGACACGGCGGGCTTCGTCGTCGCCCAGGCCCCGGAGCACGTCGTCGAGAACGAGAAGGCGGTCAAGAAGGCCGGCGACGACCCGAAGAAGAAGCGCAAGGTCGTCCGCAAGAAGGCCCCCGAGGGCTTCGTCGCCTGGTCGGAGACCACCTTCGACAAGCTGATCCAGTCCGACCCCGAGCCGCTGACCTCTCGGTTCCGGGTCACGCACACCATGCTGCTGTCCGTCATCGCGCGTCCGGGCAACGCCTTCGAAGCGATGCGGCACCTGCTGGAGGACAACCACGAACCGCGCAGGGCGCAGCTGCGGCACATCCGCCGGGCGATCGCGATCTACCGCTCGCTGCTGGACGGCGGTGTCGTGGAGCGGCTGGAGAAGCCGGACGCGGAGGGCCGCATCGTGCGGCTCACCGTCGATCTGCAGCAGGACTTCGCGCTGAACCAGCCACTCTCCACGTTCGCGCTGGCCGCGTTCGAGCTGCTGGACGCCGAATCGCCTTCGTACGCGCTGGACATGGTCTCGGTGGTGGAGTCGACGCTCGACGATCCGCGTCAGATCCTGGCCGCGCAGCAGAACAAGGCGCGCGGCGAGGCGGTCGGGCAGATGAAGGCCGACGGCATCGAGTACGAGGAGCGGATGGAGCTCCTCCAGGAGGTCACGTACCCGAAGCCGCTGAGCGAGCTGCTGTGGCACGCCTACGACGTCTACCGCCAGAGCCACCCCTGGGTGGGCGACCACCCGGTGTCGCCGAAGTCGGTGATCCGCGACATGTACGAACGCGCCATGACGTTCACCGAGTTCACCTCGAACTACGAGCTGGCGCGCACCGAGGGCATCGTGCTGCGCTACCTCGCGAGCGCGTACAAGGCGCTGGAGCACACCATCCCGGACGACATCAAGTCCGAGGACCTGGAGGACCTCATCGCCTGGCTGGGCGAGATGGTCCGGCAGGTCGACTCCAGCCTCCTCGACGAGTGGGAGCAGCTCGCCAATCCCGAGGTGGAGACGGCCGAGCAGGCACAGGAGCGGGCCGACGAGGTCAAGCCGGTCACGGCCAACGCCCGCGCCTTCCGGGTGCTGGTGCGCAACGCGATGTTCCGCCGGGTCGAGCTGGCCGCCCTGGACCGCGTCCGGGACCTCGGGGAGCTGGACGGCGACGCGGGCTGGGACGAGGACGCGTGGGGCGAGGCGATGGACGCGTACTGGGACGAGTACGAGGAGCTGGGCACCGGTCCCGACGCCCGCGGCCCGAAGCTGCTGAAGATCGACGAGGACGCCGGGCACGGACTGTGGCGGGTCCGGCAGACGTTCGCCGACCCGAACGGCGACCACGACTGGGGCATCAGTGCCGAGGTCGATCTGGCCGCGTCCGACGAGGAGGGCCGGGCGGTCGTCCGGGTCACGTCCGTGGGCCAGTTGTGAGCGCGTCCGTACCGACGGCGCCGCTGCGAGAGTGGAGAAGAACCGCATGACGAACCCCGCCGAGCGCCTGGTCGACCTGCTCGACCTGGAACGGATCGAGGTCAACATCTTCCGCGGCCGCAGCCCCGACGAGTCGCTCCAGCGGGTCTTCGGCGGCCAGGTGGCGGGTCAGGCGCTGGTGGCGGCGGGCCGCACCACGGACGGCGACCGTCCGGTGCATTCGCTGCACGCCTACTTCCTGCGGCCGGGCCGTCCCGGGGTGCCGATCGTCTACGAGGTCGAGCGGATCAGGGACGGCCGGTCCTTCACCACGCGCCGGGTGACGGCCGTCCAGCAGGGCCGGACGATCTTCAACCTGACGGCGTCCTTCCACCGCCCGGAGGAGGCGGGATTCGAACATCAGCTGCCGCCGGCCCGGGTGGTGCCCGATCCGGAGGAGCTGCCGACGGTCGCCGAGGAGGTGCGCGAGCATCTGGGCGGTCTGCCGGAGGCGCTGGAGCGGATGGCGCGGCGTCAGCCGTTCGACATCCGGTACGTCGACCGGCTGCGCTGGACGCGGGAGGAGATCAAGGACGCGGACCCGCGCAGTGCGGTGTGGATGCGCGCGGTCGGCCCGCTCGGTGACGATCCGCTGGTGCACACCTGCGCGCTGACGTACGCGAGCGACATGACGCTGCTGGACGCGGTGCGCATCCCGGTGGAGCCGCTGTGGGGACCTCGCGGCTTCGACATGGCGTCGCTGGACCACGCGATGTGGTTCCACCGTCCGTTCAGGGCCGACGAGTGGTTCCTGTACGACCAGGAGTCCCCGGTGGCGACCGGCGGGCGGGGTCTGGCGCGCGGCAGGATCTACGACCGCGAGGGCAATCTGCTGGTGTCGGTGGTACAGGAGGGGCTGTTCCGGCGGCTGGGCGCAGAACCGTCCTGACGGCTCAGATGCCCGGCAGGGGGTCCTGCTCGACCTCGTGACGGCGGGTGCGGATGTCCGGTGGCGCCGGGTGCAGCTTGGCGTCGCAGGCGGGGCCGAGACCGGTGCGGCGCGAGGCCGTACCGGTGAGCGGACGTCCGCACAGGCGGCAGCGCACGGTGCGGCGGCCGGTGGCCTCGGCTTCGGCGCCGGGCAGTTGCCGGGCGCCGGGGGCGGGATCGGGTGACTCCACGTGCCCATCCTAGGATTCGAGCTCCCAGTACTCGCAACCGAGGAGCCTCCCGTGCCGAGCACCTTTCAAGTGACGGCCCTGCCAAAGCCGAGCAAGGCGCGGCCCGAGGCTCTGCCCGGCGTGGCCGAGGGCTTCGAGCACGTCGTCGTCGACGCGTCGCAGGGCCCGTTCCACGTGTTCGCCTACCTGGAGCGCGAGTTGCCGCCCGGCGGCATACCCGCGTATCTGACGGCGCGGAAGGACGGCGCCCGTTCCTTCGTGCTGTGGGCCGAACCGGAGCGCCGCACCCGGCTCGCCACTGTCGTCACCCGCTCCGCGGGCGGCGGCGTGGCGGAGTATCAGGTGTGGGGCGGACAGGGCGAGCTGATCGGCACGTTCGTCCGGGAGAAGGCGCTGTCCGGGAAGGGGCTGCGCACACGCTGGACCGTCACCCAGACCGGCTGCCCGCAGGCTGTCGGGTTCAAGGGCCGGATCTTCTGGTGGTACGTGTGGTGGCCGCTGTTCCCGCTGTGGGTGCTCATCGCGGTGGGAAGTCTCTTCAACGGCAGCGGGGACGTGCCGCGCGGACCACGTCGCATCGTGTGGCGGGCCGGTCAGGAGGCACCGCTGGAGTACGTGTCCGACAACAAGGTCGTCGTCCACGCGCCCTGGGCCGACCCGCGGCTCGCGGCCGCGCTCTCGGCGGTGGTCCGCTCCTTCGACAGCTGGCTCGGCACCCCCTGGGACGACAAGAAGAAGTAGCGCCCCGACAGGCCGGACCTGCGGACCCCGACATCTCGGACGGCCGCGCCTCCGGCCCCGTCACCTCGGACCACTGAACGGACCCCCGTCACAAGGCGGTCCAGCGGTGCGGCGCGCCGCGCTGCACAGCAAACGGCACGGCACGACACAAGGGAGCGACCGGTCATGCACGGGAGAGCAACGGCGGACATCGCTGTCGCACGGATCACGGAGTGGTGCCGGGACGGGGCGCGGGGCGTGGTCGAGTTGATGGGCTCGCCGGGCTCGGGGCGCACCGCCGTTCTGGAGCGGATCCGGGAGCTCGTGCCGGACGCGGTGTGGGTCGACGCGGCCGGGCGGCAGGCGGACGAGGTGGCCGGCCGGGTACGGGACGCGCTGAGCGGGCGGCGGGAGGACGCCGCCCCTGCCGTGGTCCTGGTCTCCGGGGCGCAGCGGCTCGCGGGCAGTTCCGGCTGTCCCGGTGCGGCGCTGGATGCCCTGAGCAGTCTGACAGCGGGCGGCCCGGGCGCCCTGGTCGTCGTGGCCGTCGACTGGCACGACGAGTGGTCCGCCCTGCGACGTCGCGTGGAAGTGCAGTTGCCGCCCCGAAGCCCGTCGCTCTCCCGCTCGGCTTCGACATCGCGTGAGTGGGCCCTCCAGGCGCTGGCTCTCGGCCGTCGGGGCCTGGTTCCGCTGGAGGTGTGGCGGCGGCTGTCGCGTGCGCTGAACGGTGGCGATCTCGAACTTCCCCTGGACGCACCGGACATCACCGCCGTCCGGGACACGTACCGGCTGGAGGACTGGTCCCGCGCCCAGGAACTGGCTGCCGCGGTCGACCGAGGTGCCGCCCGCCGGGTGCACGGCGAGATCGCGCGCTGGCTGCGCGGCCACGTCGATGACGCGACCGAGGTCGGACGCTATGCGCAGAACGAACTCGCCGTGCACGCCGCCAGGTCCGGTCGCTACGGCGCGTACTTCCAGGAGATGAAACAGGACCCCGGGCTGCTGGCCCGGCTGTCACCGCACAGCCTGATCGAGGCCGAGGAGCTGATGGGCGCCTATCCGGCCCGTGTACAGCGTGACCCCGCCCGTCGGCCGTCGGGGTCGCTGCCGGGCTGGGCCCGGCACCTGAAGTCGGCGGGGCTGGACACGTACGACCGATGTGAGTGGGCGTCCTGGCTGGCCCTCGCGGCGTATGCCCAGGGTGAGGAGGAGACGGCGTCGGCGGTGGCGGAGGCGGTACCCGAGCGGACGTGGTCGGTGCGCTGGGCACGCTGGCGTCCGCCGGGTGTCGTCGACCCGCGGAGCGTGTTCCCGGGGCCGGTCGCCGGCCTCGCCCGCGCGCCCGAGGGATGGGATCCGCAGGGGAGGGCGGCGGTCGTCGCCCGGGACGACACACCGTCCGATCCCCGTTTCTGGGTGTTCGACGCGGCTACGGGGGACGTGCTTGCCGGACCGTGGACGGGAGCCGTTCCCGCGTTCGGCCAGGGTGAGCCGTTGTGGCCCGGCGGGCGGATCCGGTCCTGGGCCGCGTTCGACCCGTTCCCGCCGAAGCCCCGGCTGGTGCGCGACCTGTTGCGGGTGGGTGAACTCGTGGTGGTGGCGTCGGCGGGCGGGGTCTTCGCCGTGACAGCGACCGAGCCCGAGCAGTTCCCCGATGGGTTCGCGGGACCGAGGACCGTCGACGAGGATGAGGACGAGGACGACCGGGACGACGAGGACGGCGGGGACGACGGGGACGACTGGAAGGACTGGGAGGAGGACGACGACTTCGATGACGAGGACCACCACGACGCGTTCTACGGGCAGGCCATGCCCTCGCCTCTCCGGGCGGCGGGGATCGACCGTGTGCCCTGCCATGTCGCGCCCGGCCGGTCGGACTTCGCGGCTTCACCGGAGGCGGTGTTCGGCAGCGGCGCCCTCATCCGCCTGCCAGCGTCACTGATACCGGCGGACCTCCGCGATCCGTATGCCCGTCGTACGTTGACCGTGACCGGGCTGCCGAGACTGTCGGCGGCCGAACTCACTCTGGACATCGCTCCGGAGACGCCCCTGCCCCGGGTGAGTGATCTGCCGTTGTACGTGCTGGGTGACTGGAACGGTGACTTGATCACCCTGCACGCCTCCACCGGCAGGGTCCACCTGCTGCCCCGGCACGCCGGCCGGAGCGGGAGCGGTCTGTCCGCCGACACGCTCCATCCGATGGCCGAGAACCTGGACGTCTTCGTACGCCTCGTCACCGCCTGGGCCGTCCTGCGCGGACATTTCCCGATGGCGTACACGCAGCGTGAACTCCTGTCCCTGCGCGATGCGTTGGAGGACCAGTTGGATGCCCTGAGTCCGCAGACCGGGTCCGGCAGGTGGACCGAGAGCCTGCGGGAAGTCCTGTGACGGACGGACAACGGCCGGGGCGGACCGGAAGGGGTGGCCGCCGCTGAGCGGTTGAGCCGGTGGACGCAGCGACGCGGTGCGCGTCCGCGAGCGCCGGCCCGCCACGCGGCCGGGTCGCGGAGCGCGGCGGCTACGCCCGCCCCACCTGGCGCCGGTACTGGGCGATCGCCGAGTCCGGCGGAAAGTTCGGCACGTTCATCGTGGACCCGTCGGCCTTCGAGACGACCAGATGGCTGCCGCCGTAGCTGGGCGGCTCGGTCGGCGGGAATGTCGCGTGTACCAGGAACCCCAGGTCGAACTCCTGGACGTTGAGCGTGGCCGGGGTGCCGTCCGCACACAAGGGCTGGAACGTGGCCCGCGCGATCGCGAGCGCTTCGTCGGCGGTGCGGGGTGCGGTGGTCAACTTCTCGCTCCTCGGAACTGGTTGCGCGCGTGACGCCGGCGGCGTGTGCCTCCGGCTCCGTACCGTACCCAGGGAATCCATGGCCGGGATCAGCGCGGTCGTCCCGGATGTGAGCAGGCGCCGGCGGTGCTTCATCACGCGGCGGCCCGCAGACCCGGACGCCGCCTCGGCACGCCGCGCACAGTGACTTCATTAGGCCATTGGACTGACAGCGCGGCCCGCTGTCCGTGGTGGGTGCGCGCCTGACCGGCGCCGCCGCGCACGGCCGCAGAAGGTGGTCGCGCCCGGCGTTCCGGGGGTCGCGACCGCTGCCCCCGCTGCCGGAGGGACATCGGCGAAGGAGGCACGGTCATGACGGCCGATCAGGTGCTTGTGGGTCTGGGACTGATCGTGGTGCTCGCGGTCGGATCCCAGTTGCTGGCGAGCCGGCTGCGCGTCCCGGCGCTGCTCGTCCTGCTGCCGGTCGGCTTCACCGCCGGGGCGCTCACCGACAACGTCGATCCGGAGCGGCTGCTGGGCGACTCCTTCTCGCCACTGGTGTCCCTGGCGGTGGCGGTGATCCTTTATGACGCGGGTCTGGGCCTGGACCTCAGGAGGCTCAAGGGTCACACCCGTCGCGTCGTGATCCGGCTGCTCTGGCTGGGGACACTGCTGACCGTGGTGTCCGCGTCACTGTTCGCGGTGCCGGTCCTGGACATGTCGATGCGGGCGGCGGTGATGCTGGCGGCGATCCTGGTGGTGTCCGGGCCGACCGTCGTGGGGCCGCTGCTGAACTTCGTACGGCCCACCGAGCGGCTGCAGCGCGTGCTCATCTGGGAGGGTTCGCTGATCGACCCGGTCGGCGGCATCCTGGGCGCACTCGTCTTCCACGGGGTCCTCGCGGGCGACCGGCCGGGGTTCGGCGGTCAGCTGGCCGGGTTCTCCGCCAGTACGGCGGTGGGCCTGGCGGGCGGCGCGGTCGGAGCCGGTGTGCTGTGGGTGCTGCTCCGCCAGGTACGGCTGAGCGAGGAGCTGGCCACCTCGGTGCAGTTCGCCGCCGTGATCGGTGTGGCAGCCGCCTGCGACGCGCTGCGGGACGACACGGGTCTGATCTCGGCCGTCGTGATGGGGATGGCCATGGCCTACCTGCCCGGCCTGGATCTCCCCGCGCGGCGGCCCTTCTTCGACACCCTCGTCTCACTGATCATCGGGCTGCTCTTCATCTCCATCTCGGCCACGGTCACACCGGAGTCACTGCGGCACGTGGTGCTGCCGTCGCTCGCGCTGGTCGCCCTGCTCGTCCTGGTGACCAGACCTCTGGTGGCCCACCTCGCCACCCTGCGTACCGATGTGCCGGGCGGGGAACGGTGGTTCATCGGCTGGATGGCACCGCGCGGGATCGTCGCGGCGGCGACGGCCTCCACCTTCTCGGCCGAGCTCGTCGACCACCACATCGCCGGCGCCCAGCGGATCCTCCCGGCGACCTTCGTGGTGATCGTCGCCACCGTCACGCTCTACGGCCTGACGGCGTTCCCGGCGGCCAGGCGGCTGGGCGTGCTGCGCCCGGCCCGGTCCAGGCCACTGCTGGTCGGCGGGGCGCCCTGGGCGGTCGACCTGGCATGCGCGCTGCGTTCGGCGGGGCTGGACGTTCTGATGTGGGCCGGCGCCGGCCGTGAACGTGCGCGGATCGAGGAGGCAGGACTGAAGCTGGCGCCCGGCGAACTGCTCGCCTCGGCCACCGGTGCGGGTGCGGAGCTCGAAGGGATCACCGGAGTGCTGCTGCTCACCGGCGAGGACGACTTCAACGCGCTCGCCTCCATGACTCTCCGGGAGAGCGTCGAGGGCCCCGTCCACCGTCTCGGACCGCCCTCCACCGGACACGGGGTGGTGGCTCCGTACACGGGTGGTGAATCGCTCTTCGGCGCCGGACTCGGCGGACGCGAGCTGGCCCGCCGGTACCGGGCCGGGGCGCGGGTGGTCACGCGGGCCTTCACCGCCCCGGTCCGGGCCGGTGAAGAGCTGCTGTTCGTGGTGCGCCCGGACGGGCGGCTCGACCCGGTCACGGACGTGCGCAAGCCGGTCCCGGAGGCGGGTGACACCCTGGTCCTGCTGGCCCCGCCCGAAGGCGCTGACGCGGTGTGAGGACCGGTACGCGGGATTCCGGCACGGCCCGCCCGCAGCTGCTGGTGGTGCCGGAACGTCCCGGACCGGCGATGATCGGGAGAAGCCGGGCAACGTCGTCCTTCGTGCCCGCCCAGCGGCCAGGAGGCCCCCGATGCCACAGGACACCAGCGCGGCCGGGTCCGGCGCCGCACCCTTGACGCCCGAGGAGCGGGCGGCACGCGGGAAGGCCGCCCGCCGCTCGGTGCCCCGCTCCAGCCATGCCGTGTTCGAGCCGCCGGCGGACCGGCCGGATCCGCTGGACATCCTGGAGACCCAGTCGGCGACCAGGGTGCCCGAGCTCGTCCCGATCCGCTACGGACGCATGACGGAGTCGCCTTTCCGCTTCTATCGCGGCGCCGCCGCGATCATGGCCGCCGATCTGGCCGGCACTCCGGTGTCCGGGATCAGGGCCCAGCTGTGCGGGGACGCGCATCTGCTCAACTTCCGGCTGCTGGCCTCGCCGGAGCGGCAGCTGCTCTTCGACATCAACGACTTCGACGAGACGCTGCCGGGCCCCTGGGAGTGGGACGTCAAACGCCTGGCCGCCAGCCTCGTCATCGCGGGCCGGGCCAACGGTTTCGACGACCGGGAACGCGCCGCCGCCGTCGTGGCGTCGGTCAGGTCCTACCGGGAATCGATGATCCGGTTCGCCGGCATGCGCCACCTGGACGTCTGGTACGCCCGGACGGACGCCGAGCGGCTGCGGACCGTGGCGACGGAGCAGCTGAGGAAGCGCGGGCGCAGGGAACTGGCCCGCGCCATGGCCAAGGCCCGTTCCCGTGACAGTCTCCAGGCGTTCGACAAGCTGACGGAGGTGGTCGGCGGGCGGCGGCGGATCGCGGCGGACCCGCCACTGCTGGTCCCGGTCCGCGATCTGCTGCCCGAGACGGAGCGCGCGACGTTCACCGATCGGTTCCGCGGGCTCATCGACGGATACGGCCGGAGCCTGGCCTCCGACCGGCGCACCCTGCTGTCGGGCTTCCGTGTCGTCGACGTGGCCCGCAAGGTGGTCGGTGTGGGCAGCGTCGGCACCCGGTGCTGGATCGTTCTGCTGCTGGGCCGGGACGACGAGGACCCCCTCTTCCTCCAGGCCAAGGAGGCCGACACCTCGGTGCTCGCCCCGTACGCGGGCGGGAGCGGGTACCGCAACCAGGGCAGCCGGGTGGTCGCGGGACAGCGGCTGATGCAGGCGGCGAGCGACATCTTTCTGGGCTGGGAGCGGGTGGACGGGATCGACGGGCAGCGCCGGGACTTCTACGTCCGCCAGCTGCGCGACTGGAAGGGCATCTTCCAGCCGGAGTTGATGGTCCCGCGCGGGCTCGGCGTCTTCGGAGAGGTCTGCGGCGCCACCCTGGCCCGTGCCCACGCCCGGTCCGGGGACCGGATCGCGATCGCGGCGTACCTGGGCCGCGGCGAGGCGTTCGACCGGGCGCTCCAGCGGTTCGCGGAGTCGTACGCCGACCGGAACGAGCGCGACCACCAGGCGCTGGTCGCCGCGGTACGGTCCGGGCGGCTGCCCTCGGCCGAGCCCGCCGGCGAAGGAGCCTGACACCTCCCGGCCGCTGCCGGCCGTGCTGTTCGCGCCGCACCCGCGCGGTCGGACATCACCGGCTAAATCATCACATCGTGGTATCACCTTGGCAGCGCCTTGAGGACGGGGCGTCGCCCAGGGGTTCCCGACGCCGAGGAGACAACGAGGATGACGGCCAAGCCAGCCGAGGCGCCCGCCGGCCAGCCACCGGATCCCGTCGCCCTGATCCGCACCCGCGGTTACGCGGTCCTGCTCGCGATGGTGGCGGTTCTCGGGGTTCCGATCTCGGCTGCGGCCTTCGGCTTCCTCGCCCTGGTCTCGGAACTCGAGTCACTGACGTACCACGATCTGCCCGAGGCCCTGGGCTTCGCCGCCACTCCCTCGTGGTGGCCGGTGCCGCTCCTCGGCGTGGCGGGGCTGCTGACGGGGCTGGCCGTCCGTTACCTGCCGGGGGGCGGGGGTCACAAGCCGGCCGAGGGGATGGTGAACACGGGCGCGCCCTCGGCCGCGCGGTTGCCCGGTATCGCTCTCGCGGCTCTCGCGGGCCTCGGACTGGGCGCGGTGCTCGGCCCGGAGGCACCGCTCATCGCGCTCGGCGGGGGTCTGGCCGTGTGGGCGGTGCGTCTGGTCAAGCCGGACCTCGATCCGGGGGCGGTCGCCGTGGTGGGGGCCGCGGGCAGCTTCGCGGCCGTCAGCACACTGCTGGGTTCTCCGCTTCTCGGCGCGTTCCTGCTGATGGAGGCCTCGGGACTGGCCGGGATGATGCTCGGGGTGGCGCTGGTGCCCGGACTTCTGGCGGCCGGGATCGGCGCGCTCATCTTCACGGGGCTCGGCTCGTGGACGGGCCTGGGTACGTATTCGCTGGCGCTCAAGGACGTGCCGCACGCCGGCGGCCCCACCGTCGCCGAGTTCGGCTGGGCCGTCGCGCTCGGGCTGGGCGCCGCGCTCGTGGGCGACGGGATCCAGCGGCTGGCGCTGTTCCTCCAGCCGAGGGTGGCGCGGCGGACCGTGGTGGCCACCGCCGGAATGGGCCTCGTCGTCGGCGTGCTCGCCCTGGCGTACGCCGAAGGCACTGGGAAGTCCGCGTCCCAGGTGCTGTACTCGGGCCAGCACGCGCTGGACCCCCTGCTCGCCGACAGCGCGCAATACTCGGCGGCCACCCTGGTGGTACTGATCGTCTGCAAGTCGCTTGCCTACTGCGCCTGTCTGAGCGCGTTCCGGGGTGGTCCGATCTTCCCGTCGATGTTCATCGGCGCCGCCGGCGGCCTCGCACTCGCCCATCTCCCCGGACTGAACCCGACCTCCGGATTCGCCATGGGCATCGGGGCGATGTGCGTGGCCATGCTGAAACTCCCGATGACGGCGGTGCTGCTGGCGACACTGCTCCTGGGGACCGACGGACTCACCGTCATGCCACTCGTGATCGTCTCGGTGGTGGTCTCCTACGTCGTCACCATGCGGATCACTCCCCCGCCGGCCGCGTTGACGAAGGAGCCACCCGCGGCGTGAACGCCCACGACCGCCCCGTCAGCCCCCTTCCCGCTTCTGGGGAGCCGCGCAGAGTGCCCAGATGATGAAGACATCAATGGCGATGAGCACGATGGACCACAGCGGATAGTGCGGCAGCCAGAGGAAGTTGGCGAGCGCGCCGAATCCGGCGAGGACGACACCCACGACCCGCGCCCAGGCGGACCCGGTGAACACGGCGCAGCCGGCGAGCACGATGACGATGCCGAGAGCGAGGTGGATCCAGCCCCAGCCGGTCAGGTCGAACTGGAACACGTAGTTGCGTGTGGCGACGAAGACGTCGTCCTTGGCGATGGCGGCGACCCCTTGCAGGATCGCCATGGCCCCGCCGAAGATCATCAGGACTCCGGCGAAGGTGGTCCACCCTGCCTGGTACGGGTGGCGGGAGCTCGGGGCGGTATCGCGCGCGGCTCGTGGTTCGTTGCTGGTGCTGGCCATGTCGGCCTCCTCGGGTAGCGGAACCACCCGGCAGGACCGCTGTGCCCGACCGGGCCAATCCCTTGTCCAAGCGTGACACGATGGCATCCGCCCGGCAGAACGAGGAAGCGTCACGACGCGCCCCGCACTGCCCCGGCACCCGCACCCACACGACCGGGCATCCCGAAACAGAGATATCCTCTCCGATATGAGAGAAGAAGCTGAGGACGGGTCCGGGTCCGTCGAGGCCGGGCTCGCCGCGCGCCTCGGTGAACTGCGCGTCGAGCGCGGCTGGTCGCTGGACGAGCTGGCCCGGCGCAGCGGGTTGAGCCGTTCGACGCTCTCCCGGCTCGAACGCGGTGAACTGAGTCCGACGGCCGCCCAGCTCGGCCGGCTGTGCACCGTCCACGGGCGGACCATGTCCCGGCTGCTGCTGGAAGTGGAGGCCCAGCCACCAGAGCTGGTCCCCTCCTCCCGTCAGACGGTCTGGCGGGACGAGAAGTCGGGTTTCGTGCGCAGGTCCGTCTCGCCGCCCCATGCCGGTCTGCGCGCGGAGGTCATCGAGGGCACCCTCGACGCGGGTGCGGTGATCGCTTACGAGAATCCGCCCGTCCCCGGCCTTGAGCAGCACATCTGGGTCCTGGAGGGAACGGTCGAGATCACCGTCGACGCCACCGTGCACACCGTCGGCCTGGGCGACTGTCTCCGGTTCCGGCTGCGCGGCCCTTCGCGCTTCCACTGTCCGGGCCCGGAACGGGTCCGCTACGCACTGATGATCGTTGCACCGTGAAAGAACCAGCTGTGAAAGAACCAGTCATGAGAGAACCCATCGTGATCATGAGAGAACCCATCGCGAAAGGACCGGTCGCATGACCGAGATCGTCCCGGTGACCGGACCCGAACTGGTCACCTACGCCGATGAGCTGGCCGCCCTCCTGGTGGAGACCGTCGACGGCGGAGCCTCCGTGGGGTTCCTGGCTCCGCTCGACAGGGATGCCGCCGCGCGCTGGTGGCGGGAGCGCGCCGCCTCCGTGGACGCGGGGCATCTCCAGGTCTGGATCGCCCGGGACGGGGAGCGGATCGCGGGGACCATCGGTATGGTCCGGGCGGCACTGCCCAACGCCCGTCACCGGGCGGAGGTCGCCAAGCTGATCGTGCGGCCGTCGGCGCGCGGCAGGGGGCTCGGCAGGGCACTGCTGGAGGCCATGGAGCGCTCGGCGGCCGGGGACGGTGTCACGCTGCTGGTCCTGGACACCGAGAGCGGAAGTCCGGCCGAGAGGCTGTACCGCTCGGCCGGGTGGACGGAGTGCGGTTCGGTTCCGGACTATGCCGCGGACCCGGCCGGTGTCCTGAAGCCGACCACCATCTACCACAAGGCCGTGGGCCGGAACGCTCCGGCGGCGGGCCCGGCTTCGTTCCGATGAACCTCCGGGCGCGACAATGGCCCTTGAAGACACCGACGAGGAGACACCCATGACGCTGCACGACATCCCGCTCCACACCCTCACCGGCGAGCCGACCACGCTGGGCGCCTACCGCGGCCGGGCGGTCCTGCTGGTGAACGTCGCCTCCAAGTGCGGGCTGACCCCGCAGTACGCCGGCCTGGAGCGGCTCCAGAAGGAGTACGGCGACCGGGGCTTCACGGTGCTCGGCGTGCCGTGCAACCAGTTCGGCGGCCAGGAGCCCGGCAGCTCGGAGGAGATCCAGACCTTCTGCTCGACGACGTACGGCGTGAGCTTCCCGCTGCTGGCGAAGACCGACGTCAACGGTGCCGGCCGTCACCCGCTCTACGCGGAACTCACCCAGCTCGCGGACGCGGACGGCGAGGCCGGGGACATCCAGTGGAACTTCGAGAAGTTCCTGATCTCCCCCGCGGGCGAGCCGGTCGCGCGGATCCGCCCCCGCACCGAGCCGGAGGCCCCGGAGGTCGTCGCGGCCATCGAGGCACAGCTCCCCGCCTGAGCACCGGCGCCCCCGTTCCCGCCACAACGGACCGGCCCCCGTCCCTGTCGGTGCGACAGGGACGGGGGCCGGTCCGTCGGAGGTCCTGGCGGGACGTCAGCGGATGGGCATCCCGGACAGGGTGCGGGCGATGACCAGGCGCTGGATCTCGCTCGTCCCCTCGAAGATCGTGTAGATCGCGGCGTCGCGGTGCATCCGCTCCACCGGGTACTCACGGGTGAAGCCGTTGCCACCGAGGATCTGGACCGCCTGGGCGGTGACCTTCTTGGCGGTCTCGCTCGCGTAGAGCTTGGACATCGACCCCTCGGCGGACTCGAACGGCTTGCCCGCGGTCGCCATCCAGGAGGCACGCCAGACCAGCAGGCGCGCCGCGTCGATCTGCGTACGCATGTCGGCGAGCTGGAAGGCGATGCCCTGGTTGTCGATGATCGGGCGGCCGAACTGGGTCCGGGTCTTCGCGTAGTCCAGCGCGACCTCGTACGCGGCGCGGGCGGTGCCGACGGCCATCGCGCCGACGGCCGGGCGGGATGCCTCGAACGTGGCCATCGCGGCGTTCTTCACACGCTCGCCGCCGCCCGAGGCGGCGCGCTCGCGGGCCCGGGCGAGGCGCTGGTCGAGCTTCTCCTTGCCGCCGAGCAGACAGTGCCCCGGGACGCGCACGTCCTCCAGGACGACCTCGGCGGTGTGCGAGGCGCGGATGCCGTGCTTCTTGAACTTCTGGCCCTGCGAGAGGCCCGCCGTCCCCGGCGGCACGATGAAGGAGGCGTGCCCCTTGGAGCCGAGCTCGGCGTCCACGACCGCGACCACCACATGGACGTTGGCGATGCCACCGTTGGTCGCCCAGGTCTTGGTGCCGTTGAGCACCCACTCGTCCTTGACCTGGTCGTAGACCGCGCGGGTACGCATCGAGGCGACGTCGGAACCGGCGTCGGGCTCGGAGGAGCAGAAGGCGGCGACCTTCACGTCGTTCGCGTCCCCGTACATCTGCGGGATCCAGGTGCCGATCTGCTCCTCGGTGCCGTTGGCGAGGACGCCGACGGCCGCGAGGCCGGTGCCGACGATCGACAGGGCGATGCCCGCGTCGCCCCAGAACAGCTCCTCCATCGCCATCGGGATGCCGAGGCCCGTCGGGTCGAAGAACTGCTGGGCGTAGAAGTCCAGTGAGTAGATTCCGACCTTGGCGGCCTCCTGGATGACGGGCCAGGGCGTTTCCTCACGCTCGTCCCACTCCGAAGCTGCCGGACGGATCACGTCCGCGGCGAATCCGTGAAGCCAGTCACGGACCTGCTTCTGGTCGTCGTTGAGTTCGAGCGTGAACTCGGCCATGTTCCCCTCCACGTGCTGCCGTCAACCTGTTGGTTACTTGCGGTAACAACAGTCTGTTACCGACAAGTAGCCTCTGTCAACCGCGCGAGCGGCGATCCACCCACCGACGGGCAGGGTGTTACGTTGCGCAGGCAGGACGGACATGCAGGCCAGGGGTGGGAGAAACAACATGGAGACCACACAACAGGCCGAGCGACAGCGGACCGCGGCCGAGAGCCGCCGCCGCGAGCTGCTCGAGGCCGCCGACCGCGTGGTGCTCAGGGACGGCCCCGGGGCTTCGATGAACGCCATCGCGGCGGAGGCCGGCATCACCAAACCCATCCTCTACCGGCACTTCGGCGACAAGGGCGGTCTCTACCGCGCCCTGGCCAAACGGCACACCGACGCACTGCTGAGCGCCCTGCGCGACGCGCTCGACGCCCCCGCCGACCGCCGCCGGCGCATCGAGGCGACGCTCGACACGTATCTCGCGGCGATCGAGGCACGTCCGCAGGTCTACCGCTTCCTGATGCACCCGTCCGACGACGCGACGCCCGCCTCCGAACAGGGCTTCGACGTGGGGCGGCACTCGGCCCCGCTGCTGCGCCGCCTCGGCGAGGAGCTCGCCACGGTCATCGCGGAACGGGTGGATCTCGGCCCGGACAGTCAGCAGATGGCCCGGATCTGGGGGCACGGCATCATCGGCATGGCGCAGGCGGCAGGCGACTGGTGGCTGAGCGAACGCCCCTGTTCTCGCGAGCAGTTGGTGCGGAATCTGGCCGATCTGCTCTGGGGCAGACTGGCCGAGGTCAGTGACCGCCCCGGCGGTACCGGGTTCTGACGCGGCCGGTCAGCCGGTGCGCCCCCAGGGCGCCCGGCGGGCCGCGCGCAGGGCGCGCGACCTGCGCAGTCCGGTCAGCCGGTCCGTATAGACGGTTCCGTCGAGATGGTCGCACTCGTGCTGGAGACACCGGGCGAAGAAACCCGTCCCGCTGATCCGCACCGGCTCCCCCTCGACCGTCACACCCTCGACCACAGCCTGGTCGAAGCGCGGTGTGGCGGCCTCGATGCCCGGAAGCGACAAGCAGCCTTCCGGGCCGCGCACGGTGATGCCGTCGGCTTCGACGAGCGTGGGGTTGACCACATGTCCCAGATGCCGGACGTCCTCGTCGTCGGGGCAGTCGAAGACGAACACCCGAAGCGGCACACCGACCTGGTTGGCGGCGAGACCGACACCCTGCGCCGCGTACATCGTGGCGAACATGTCCTCGACCAGCCGGGCGAGCGGACGCCCGAAGTCCGTGACCGGCTCGCACGCGGCGTGGAGCACCGGGTCACCGAGCAGGCTCATGGTCCGGACGAGGCCGGAGCTGCCGGGGATGGGGCGGTTTCGCATGCCGGTCATCGTACGGTCCCCACCGGAACGCCCCGTACACGGCCGAGCACGCGCGGGACCGCGCACGCTCCCGGCTGCCGGGGCGGCGAACGGCCCCGCGCAGCCGGTACGCGGCAGCGACAAGAGGTGACGCACGGTCAGTATTTCCGGGGCCCCTTGGCACGGAAAAATCCATGGCTCCCCGACGTACCGATCGAACCAGCTCTGACCTGTATGTTTGCCAGATCGAGGCAAGGGTGCTATTTCGCCCGTGGCCCGCTCCGGGGGAACTCCGAGGTCCGGCGCGGTGCCGCCGTGCCGCCGCCGCGCCGGACCTCGATAGGCTGGGCGCGGACCGATGCAAGGAGGATCTAGGACGATGGCAGGCAACACGGAGCCGTTGTCGCCGCGGGCCAAGCTGGCCGTGACGGCGGGCAAGGCCGCTGCGGCGGTGTCGCGAGCGGCCGGGCGGGGCAGCGGATCGGTGATCGGCGGCCGGGTGGCGCTCAAGCTCGACCCCGACCTGCTCGGGCGGCTGGCGCAGCACCTGGACGTGATCCTCGTGTCGGCGACGAACGGCAAGACGACTACGACCCGGCTGATCGCCGAGGCACTGCGGGCCGCCGGCCCGGTGGTGTCGAACGCGCTCGGCGCCAACATGCCCGCGGGCATCACCTCGGCCCTGGCCGGTGGCTCGGACGCGCAGTACGGCGTGATCGAGGTCGACGAGAAGTACCTGGCCGGTGTCGCCCGCGACACGACGCCCAAGGTGATCGCGCTGCTCAACCTTTCCCGCGACCAGCTGGACCGCGCCGCGGAGACCCGGATGCTCGCCGAGAAGTGGCGGGAGGGCCTGTCCGGCTCGAAGGCCGTGATCGTCGCCAACGCGGACGACCCGCTCATCGTCTGGGCGGCCTCTTCCTCTCCCAACGTGGTGTGGGTCGCGGCCGGCCAGGCGTGGAAGGACGACGCCTGGTCCTGCCCGTCCTGCGGTGGTGTGATGCAGCGCCCCGGCGACGACTGGTTCTGCGGCGAGTGCGGCTTCCGCCGACCGCCGCCCAGCTGGGTCCTGCACGGTGACTACGTGCTCGACCCGCACGGTTCGGCATGGCCGATCCACCTCCAGCTGCCCGGCCGCGCGAACAAGGCCAACGCCACCAGCTCGGCCGCCGTGGCCGCGGTCTTCGGGGTGCCGCCACAGGTCGCCCTGGAGCGGATGTACCAGGTGCAGGCCGTCGCGGGCCGCTACGACGTGGTCACCTTCCTCGGCCGTGAGCTGCGGCTGCTGCTGGCGAAGAACCCCGCGGGCTGGCTGGAGACGTTCTCCCTGATCGATCCGCCGCCCACTCCGGTGATCCTCTCCGTCAACGCCCGGGGCGCCGACGGCACGGACACCTCGTGGCTGTGGGACGTGGACTACACCCAGCTCGCGGGCCACCCGATCTTCGTGCTCGGCGACCGGAAGCTGGACCTCGCGGTCCGCCTCGAAGTCGCCGGACTCGACTTCCGGGTCTGCGAGAACCTCGACGAGGCCGTCCAGCAGTCACCGCCGGGACGCATCGAGGTCATCGCCAACTACACCGCCTTCCAGGATCTGCGCCGTCGTGTCGGCAACTGACCCCGGCCCCGGCCCCCTCCGGAGAGGACGAAGCATGAGCAACAACAGCCTGCGGCTGGTGTGGGTCTACCCGGACCTGCTGAGCACCTACGGCGACCAGGGCAACGCCCTCGTGGTGGAGCGCCGGGCCCGTCAGCGCGGTCTCGACGTGTCACGCGTCGACGTGCGCAGCGACCAGCCGGTCCCCACCTCGGGGGACATCTATCTGATCGGCGGCGGTGAGGACCGGCCGCAGCGTCTGGCTGCGGAGCGGCTGCGCCGCGACGGCGGCCTCAGCCGGGCCGCGTCCAACGGCGCGATCATCTTCTCGGTCTGCGCCGGGTACCAGATCCTCGGGCACGAGTTCGTCAACGACCTCGGTGAGCGCGAGCAGGGTCTCGGGCTGCTCGACGTGGTCTCCACCCGCGGCGAGGGCGCGCGGTGTGTCGGCGACGTGCTGGGGGACATCGACCCGCACCTCGGGCTGCCGCCGCTGACCGGTTTCGAGAACCACCAGGGCGTCACCCATCTCGGGCCGACGGCACGCCCGTTCGCCCGGGTGCGGTTCGGCCGGGGCAACGGCACGGGGGACGGCACGGAGGGTGCGTACAACGACACCGTCTTCGGTACGTACATGCACGGGCCCGTGATGGCGCGCAACCCGCTGATCGCGGACCTGCTGCTGAAGCTGGCTCTCGATGTGAACGCGCTGCCGCCCACCGACGACCGCTGGTACGAGGCGCTGCGCGCCGAGCGGATCGCCGCGGCGACACAGCCCGCCTGATGAGGCGTAATTCGCTCAGCTGAGCGGAGTCCAGCAGGCGGACGCCCGGTTCGGTCCCGCCACCCTGCGCCGGTAGGGTGGCGGGGATCCAACCGGACGACGTGGTCCGGTCGTCGGCCCACGTTGCAAAGGTTCCCCGGGCAATGCGAATTGGTGTGCTCACCTCCGGCGGCGACTGCCCCGGCCTCAATGCCGTCATCCGTTCCGTCGTCCACCGCGCTGTGGTCGACCACGGCGACGAGGTCATCGGCTTCCACGACGGGTGGCGGGGCCTCCTGGAGTGCGACTACCGCAAGCTCGACCTCGACGCGGTCGGCGGCATCCTCGCCCGGGGCGGCACGATCCTCGGATCCTCCCGCGTCCAGCCCGCGCATCTGCGCGGTGGCGTGGAGACGGCCAGGGGCCATGTCGCGGACCTCGGCCTCGACGCGATCATCCCGATCGGCGGCGAGGGCACGCTGAAGGCGGCCAACCTGCTGTCCGAGGCGGGACTGCCGATCGTCGGCGTACCGAAGACGATCGACAACGACATAGCCTCCACCGACGTGACCTTCGGTTTCGACACCGCGGTGGGTGTGGCCACCGAGGCCCTCGACCGGCTGAAGACCACCGCCGAGTCCCACCAGCGCGTCATGATCGTCGAGGTCATGGGCCGTCACACCGGCTGGATCGCCCTGCACTCGGGCATGGCGGCCGGTGCCCACGCGATCGTCGTTCCGGAGCGGCCCTTCGACATCGACGAGCTGACCGAGCTGGTCGGCCGGCGCTTCTCGGCCGGCAAGAAGTTCGCGATCGTCGTGGTGGCCGAGGGCGCGAAGCCGCGCGAGGGCTCCATGGAGTTCGAGTCCGGCGTCAAGGACATCTACGGTCACGAGCGCTTCGCCGGTGTGGCGACGCAGCTCTCCATCGAGCTGGAGCAGCGTCTGGGCAAGGAGGCGCGCCCGGTGATCCTCGGCCATGTGCAGCGCGGCGGCACACCGACCGCGTACGACCGCGTCCTCGCGACCCGATTCGGCTGGCACGCGGTGGAGGCGGCCCACCGCGGGGAGTTCGGCATGATGACGGCCCTGCGCGGCACGGACATCACGATGGTGCCTCTCGCGGACGCCGTGGAGACCCTCAAGACGGTCCCGGCCGAGCGGTACTCCGAGGCCGAGTGCGTGCTCTGAGCCACACCACGACCCGAGACCGCCCCCGGCCGCACCCGCGGCCGGGGGCGGTTCTACTCTGGTCGGGACAACCGGCACGAAACGGGGACGTCCCGGCGTTCCCATCGGGAGTGAACAGATGGATCACAGCGGGCACGGCATGAACATGGATCTGCCGCCGTTCACGCTGGGACGCGGGCTCCAGTTCTCCGCGGACCCGTTCTTCCTGACCGGCTGCGTCCTCGCAGTGGTCCTGTACGGGTACGCGGTGCTGCGGCTCCGCAGGCGCGGGGACTCATGGCCGGTCAGCCGGACCGCGTTCTTCGTCGTCGGGGTCCTGACCATCGCCCTGGTGATGTGCACCAAGCTGAACGACTACGGCATGGTCATGTTTAGCGTGCACATGGTGCAGCACATGGTGATCAGCATGCTGTCGCCGATCCTGCTGCTGCTGGGTGCGCCGGTGACCCTCGCGCTGCGTGCCCTGCCGGTCGCGGCGCGTGGCAGCAAGGGGCCCCGTGAGCTGCTCCTGATGCTGCTGCACAGCCGCTACATGAAGATCATCACGCACCCCGTGTTCACCATTCCGCTCTTCATCGCCAGCCTGTACGCCCTGTACTTCACCCCGCTCTTCGACTTCCTGATGGGTTCGACGGCCGGGCACCTCGCGATGATGGTGCACTTCCTCGCGGTCGGCCTGGTCTTCTTCTGGCCGATCATGGGCATCGACCCGGGTCCGCACCGGCCGGGCTATCTGATGAGGATGCTGGAGCTGTTCGCCGGGATGCCGTTCCACGCCTTCTTCGGTATCGCGCTGATGATGGCGAGCCAGCCCATGGTGGCGGTCTACGAGAACCCCCCGGCCTCGCTCGGCATCGACGCCCTGTCCGACCAGAACGCTGCGGGCGGCATCGCGTGGGCGTTCAGCGAGATCCCGTCGGTCCTGGTTCTGGTGGCCCTGGTGTTCCAGTGGTACCGCTCGGAACAGCGGACGGCGAAGCGTACGGACCGTGCGGCGGACCGGGACGGCGACCAGGAGCTTCAGGCGTACAACGCCTATCTCGCCTCGTTGCAGGCGCGCGGACAGTAGCGGTGGAGGTGCCTTCGGGGTGACGATGGCATCCACGGCCGCGCGGCCGATGAGGTCCTGTCCGGGGTTCCCCGTCGTCCGCGCGGAGCTCGGGCGCAACGGCCACCGGCGCGTGCGACCGGCGTGCGGTGTCGCGGCCCTGTGACGGAGCCATCTGTCCCGGGGCACCGCGCGTCGAGCGGGCCGGGCGCCGGGACGCGGACGGGGAACTCCGGACAGGACCTCAAGGAGGGTGCGCGCATGTCCGGATCCACGAAGGCAATGGGAATGCTCACCGTAGGTGCCCTGGTGGCCGTCACCGCGTACACGGTGGCGCTCGGGAGCAACGGCTGGCTCTGGTTCGGCTGGGTCGTGCTGGGGCTGATCACGATGGGAATGGCCGCCACCCGCGAGACCTGAGCCGTACGGAGCAGGCCCGGCCGTCTCCGTACGCCCAGACGGTGTCTGCCCGCGCTTCGGGCCGAGCGCCTGTCCGGGGCCGGACGGGGGCGCGCCTAGTGTTCGGGCCACGGTGCCGCCGTCACGGCGGCCGGGGCTCGAGGAGCGAGTGATGCGGAACCGCGCTGGAACGACCACTGCCGTCACAGTGGTCCTGCTGGGCGCCTTCCTCGGCGGCTGTTCCGACGACAACGGAGGCGGTGGCTCCTCGTCGGCCACGCCGTCCGCGACCGGCACGGCGGCGGCCGGGACCGTGACGAGCGCGTCCGGCCCGCTGGGGACCATCCTGGTCGACGGTGAGGGCCGGACCCTGTACCTCTGGGAGGCGGACACCTCGTCGAAGTCCACCTGCGACGGTTCCTGCGCGACCTCGTGGCCGCCCGTGACCGTCACCGGGAAGCCGGTCGCCGGCCAGGGCGTGAAGGCCTCCCTGCTCGGCACCACGACGCGTGACGACGGCCGCAAGGAGATCACGTACAACGGCCACCCGCTGTACCGCTACGCGGGCGACACGAACGCCGGCGACACGAACGGCCAGGGATCGAACGGCTTCGGTGCGGCCTGGTGGGTGCTCGACACCTCCGGAAACAAGATCACCAAGACCGCTCCCTCCCCCTCCGCCTCGAACAACGGAGGGTACTGAGCCGTGCTCGCGCTGCTTCCCGCGAGGGCACGCGCCGCCATGGTGGCCTCGGTGGCCTGCGCCACCGCCCTGGCCGGCTGCTCCGGCGGCGGTGGCGGCTCCTCGTCCTCCGCTTCCCCCACCCCGTCCGCCGCCTCGCAGCCATCGGGCGGCGCCGTGATCACGATCAAGGACTTCGCCTTCCATCCCGCCGCCCTGACCGTCACCCCGGGCGCGAAGGTCACTGTGATCAACAAGGATTCGGCAACTCACACAGTGACGGCCACGGCCGGCAAGGCCTTCGACACCGGCCAGGTGAAGTCGGGGCAAACGTTGATCTTCGAGGCTCCGGCCCGGCCGGGCGCGTATCCGTACATCTGCACCATCCATCCGACGATGAACGGCTCGCTCACGGTGCGCTGAGGCGGCCTCGCGGGACACCCGGCGGACGGGCCCCGCCGGCCGCCCGGGCGCTCACATACGCGTTCGCGTACGCCGTGCGAACCATCCGGGCACCCCGTCGACACCTACCCAGCCATCACTCTCCGGCACGATCCGCACACGGCCGCACCTCTCGCGCGGGGGGAGGCCGGCGGACAGCACCGGCCTCCCCCGCGCACGGTCGCCCTCCACCTCCATGCGACTGTCCAGCGGGTTTCGCCGACGGCGCGCAAAGGGTGCGCGGCCATGGCACCGCACTTCCGGCAGTCGTCACGCCAACACGCACAACACTCCGGCCGTCACCCGGTGTACATATCCCCGGCGGCGCCCGAGACACCCTCCACAGCCGCGCACACGCAATCGCGAACACTTCGCACCCGCCTCCACAGGCACCTCTCCCCCGCCTCCGGCCGAGCGTTCACACCCCGGCGGCAACGGCTCCGGCGGCGGCGCCCGGGGCCTTCGATCGCGCCTCCCCCGCCGTCCGTTCGACGTATAGCCGAGTTAACACGCTCGTAAGGCAGTTGTGATTTAAGTCTTGACAGGTGCTCATCACCACGCCACCTTGGGAGCGCTCCCACAATCAAGACTTGCACACTCCACTCCCCTCCCCTCTCCCCCAATACCGGGTGGCGAAAGGGGCGTTACGGGGCGCAGCCGCGCTCCCCGCAACGCCCCACGCCCCTCGGCCGAGGAAGGCGTTTGTCATGAGCTTGGTGAAGCGCTGTAGAAGCAGCCGCACCGGAGGGCTCCCGACCCTCCTGGTCGGAGCCCTGGCCCTCGCCACCACCCTGACGGGTGGACCGGCGACCGCGGCCGCGCAGGGCACGTTGCATGAACTCGCCGCCGCCCAGGGCAAGTACTTCGGTTCCGCCACCGACAACCCGGAACTGCCGGACGCCGCCTACGCGGCCACCCTGGGCTCCGAGTTCGGGCAGATCACCCCCGGCAATTCCATGAAGTGGGACACCACCGAGCCCGTGCAGGGCCAGTTCAACTTCGCCAAGGGCGACGTGATCACCGACTTCGCGGAGCAGCACGGTCAGACCGTGCGGGGCCACACCCTCGTCTGGCACAGCCAACTGCCCGGCTGGGTCGGCTCATTGCCGTCGGCTCAGGTGGAGGCGGCCATGACGAACCACATCACCGAGGAGGCGACGCACTATCGCGGCGCGGTCTCGGCGTGGGACGTGGTGAACGAACCGTTCAACGAGGACGGGACCTTCCGCACGAGCCCCTTCTACACCGCCATGGGCAGCGACTACATCGCCACCGCTCTGCGCGCCGCGCATGCGGCGGACCCGGACGCCAAGCTGTATGTCAACGACTACAACATCGAGGGGCTCGGCGCGAAGAGCGACGCCATGTACGCCCTGGTGAGCGAACTGCTCGCCGAGGGAGTGCCGCTCGACGGCGTCGGCATGCAGGCGCATCTGGCCGTCCAGTACGGCTTCCCGTACGAGATGAAGGCGAACATGCAGCGGTTCGCCGATCTCGGCCTCGACGTGGCCGTGACCGAACTCGACGTGCGCATGCAGCTGCCCGCCGACGCGGCCAAGACCGCCACACAGTCCTCGTACTACCGGCAGGCGACCGAGGCCTGCCTGGCGGTCGAGCGCTGCGTCGGCATCACCGTCTGGGACTACACGGACAAGTACTCCTGGGTCCCGAGCACGTTCCCGGGGCAGGGCGCGGCCAATCTGTACGACGAGAACCTGGCGCCGAAGCCCGCGTACTCGGCCGTGCGCACCGCACTCGGCGGCGACGACGGCGGCGGCGAGGGCGGCGACCCCGGTGCGCTCAAGGTGCAGTACCGCAGCAGCGACTCCTCGGCGGGCGACAACCAGATCAAGCCCGGTCTCCAACTCGTGAACACCGGTACTGCGGCGGCCAATCTCTCCGACGTGACAGTCCGTTACTGGTTCAGCTCCGACAACGGGGCTACTACATACGGCACTTGGTGTGACTGGTCCCAGATCGGCTGCTCCGGCGTGACCCACCGGGTCGTCGCCGCGAGCACCCCGAAGGCCGGCGCCGACCACTACCTCGAAGTCGGCTTCACCGGCGGCAGTCTGACGCCGGGAGCCACCACCGGCGAGATCCAGCTGCGCCTCAGCAAGACGGACTGGTCGAACTTCGACGAGTCGGACGACTACAGCCACGGCACCGGCACCGCCTACGCGGACGCCGCCAACATCGCCGTCTATGCCGGCGGCGAGCTGGTCTGGGGCATCGAGCCCTGATCACCGGCCGCTCCGGCCACACCTTCGCTCCCCGCCGGCTCCTCCCCGCACCGGCCGCACCTCCTTCCGCTCCCCGCCGCGCTTCCCCGCTCATCCCCCGCCCCCCCTCTTCACCCCTCCTTCCCCCCAACGACACCCGCCACTGGAGGATTTGTGTCGATTTCCCGTAGAACATTCAGCAGTGCCCTGGGCGGCAGCCTGCTCGCCGCGGGCCTGGTACAGGGCACCGCCGTCGCCGAACCGGCCTCCCCCGTCGCGGGCAGCGGCACCCGTGCGGCCGCGGCAGACGACCCGTACACCCAGGCCTTCCTCACCCAGTACGGCAAGATCAAGGCCGCCGCCAACGGCTACTTCAGCCCGGACGGTCTGCCGTACCACTCGGTCGAGACCCTGATGGTCGAGGCGCCCGATCACGGGCACCAGACCACGTCGGAGGCCGTCAGCTTCTGGATGTGGCTGGAGGCGGCGTACGGCCGGGTGACCGGCGACTGGGCGCCCTTCAACGCGGCCTGGGCGGTGGCCGAGAAGACCATCATTCCCCAGCACGCCGACCAGTCGACCGCCGACTCCTACAACCCGTCGGCCCCCGCGACCTATGCCCCGGAGCACCCGCTGCCCAGCGGCTACCCCGCCGCCCTGGACCCCTCGGTCAAGTCCGGCACCGACCCGCTGGCCACCGAACTCGCCTCGTCCTACGGGACGATGGACATCTATGGCATGCACTGGCTGATGGACCTGGACAACGTCTACGGCTACGGCAACAAGCCGGGCACCGGCGGCGAGTCCGGGCCGGGCGCCGGCGCCTCGTACATCAACACCTACCAGCGCGGTGCGCAGGAGTCGGTGTGGGAGACGGTCCCGCAGCCCACCACCGACCTGTTCAACTACGGTGGCCCCAACGGGTATCTCGACCTCTTCGTCGGTGACGCGAGCTACGCCAAGCAGTGGAAGTACACCAACGCGCCGGACGCCGACGCCCGCGCGGTGCAGGCTGCCTACTGGGCGTTCCGCTGGGCCTCGGCGCAGGGCAAGGCGAGTGACGTCGCGGCCTCGGTGGCGAAAGCCGCCAAGATGGGCGACTACCTCCGTTACGCCATGTTCGACAAGTACTTCAAGCGCATCGGCGACTGCACCGACCCGGCATCCTGCCCGGCGGCCACGGGGCGGGACTCCCAGCACTACCTGCTTTCCTGGTACTACGCCTGGGGCGGCGCGGCGGCCGGCAGCGGCGGCGGCTGGGCCTGGCGCATCGGTGACGGCGCCTCCCACCAGGGCTACCAGAACCCGCTGGCGGCCTGGGCCCTGTCCAACGTGCCGTCACTGACCCCCAAGTCCGCGACAGCCAGGGGCGACTGGTCCAAGAGCCTGACCCGGCAGCTGGAGTTCCTGACCTGGCTGCAGTCCAGCGAGGGCGCCTTCGCGGGCGGCTGCACCAACAGCTGGGAAGGCAGCTACGGCCGGCCTCCGGCGGGCACGCCCACCTTCTACGGCATGGCCTACGACTGGCAGCCCGTCTACCACGACCCGCCGAGCAACAACTGGTTCGGCTTCCAGGCCTGGGGCATGGAGCGCCTTGCCGCGTACTACCACGAGACCGGCAACGCGAGCGCCGAAGCCGTGCTGTCCAAGTGGGTCGCCTGGGCCTCGTCCGAGACCACGGTGGGTGCCGACGGCAGCTTCCGCTTCCCGTCCACGCTCAGCTGGACGGGTCAGCCCGACACCTGGGACGCGGCGAACCCCGGGGGCAACGCCGGTCTGCACGTATCGGTCGTCGACTACGCGAACGACGTCGGTGTGGGCGCCGCGTACGTCAAGACCCTCACCTACTACGCCGCGAAGTCGGGGGACGCGGACGCCGCGGCGCTGGCCAAGGCGCTGCTGGACGCGATGGCCCTGAACGCCACCGACAAGGGCATCTCGGTGCCGGAGACCAGGAAGGACTACAACCGCTTCAACGACGAGGTGTACATCCCGGCCGGATGGTCGGGCACGATGCCGAACGGTGACACCATCGAGCCGGGGTCGACCTTCATCGACATCCGCAGCTGGTACAAGGACGACCCGGACTGGCCGAAGGTGCAGGCCTATCTGGACGGCGGCGCGGCCCCCACCTTCACCTACCACCGGTTCTGGGCGCAGGCGGCGCTGGCGCTGGCCTTCGCGATCTACGCGGAACTGCTGGTGGAGGGCGGAGGCGGCGAGCCGGGCGGGGACACCGAGCCGCCGACGGCTCCGGCCGGCCTGACCGTGACGGCGACGACGAACAACAGCGTGTCCCTCTCCTGGTCGGCCGCTACCGACAACGTGGCCGTGACCGGTTACGACGTGTACCGCAACGGGGTGCTGGCCGGAAACGCCACCACCCGGACGTTCACCGACCCGGGCCTCGCGGCGGCGACCGAGTACAGCTACGCGGTCGCGGCCAGGGACGCGGGCGGCAACACCTCGGCCCTGTCGGCCGCGGTCACCGCCACCACGAAGAGCGGCGGCTCGACCGGCACCGGCGCGGTGAAGGTCCAGTACAAGAACACCGACTCCTCCGCGACCGACAACCAGATCAGGCTGGGTCTGCAGGTACTGAACACGGGCAGCGCACCGATCGACCTGTCGACGGTCAAAGTGCGCTACTGGTTCACCTCCGACGGCGGCCCGAGCGCCTTCGGCACGTACTGCGACTACGCCGCGCTCGGCTCGTCCAACATCACCCACTCCGTGGTCGCCGTGTCCAGCCCGAAGACGGGCGCCGACCGCTATCTGGAGATCGGCTTCACCGGAGGTGCCGGCACGCTGGCCGCGGGTGCGTCGACCGGCGAGCTCCAGCTGCGGCTCAACAAGAGCGACTGGTCCAACTTCAACGAGGCGGACGACTACAGCCGGGCCACCAACACCACCTACGCCGACGCCTCCAAGGTCGGCGCCTACGTCGCCGGCACGCTTGCCTGGGGGGTCGAACCGTGACCGGTCCGAGACTGCCGGCGCTGGCGGGGGCGGCCGCGGCGCTCGTACTCGCCGCCGCGTCGATGCTCACCGGCGCCCCCGCCGCCTCGGCCGCACCGGTCACCGACTGCACCCAGTGGGGCACCACCGAACTGCGGGGCGGGGAGTACCTCTACCAGCAGAACGAGTGGAACTCCGACGCCGAGCAGTGCGTCGGAGTCGACCCGGACACGGGGGCCTGGAGCGTCACCAAGGCCTCTTTCTCCCTGCCGACGAACGGCGCTCCGGCGACGTACCCGTCCAGCTACAAGGGCTGTCACTGGGGGGCGTGCACGACGGACAGCGGGCTGCCGCTGCGCGTCGACGAGCTGGGCAGCGTACGTACCGACTGGTCGACCACCCAGGTCGCATCCGGCGCGTACAACGCCTCGATGGACATCTGGTTCAACTCGGCGCCGGTCACCGACGACCAGCCGGACGGCACCGAGGTCATGATCTGGATGAACCACCGCGGCGGAGTCCAGCCGATCGAGTCCCGCACCGCGACGGTGCAGCTCGACGGCCGGACCTGGGACGTCTGGACGGGCCCCGGCGCGTCGGGCTGGAAGGTGATCTCGTACGTCCTTCAGGGCGGCGCCACCGAACTCGCCGACTTCGACGTACTGGATCTGATCGATGACGGCGTCGGCCGGGGATCGATCGACCCGGCGCACTACCTGATCGACGCCGAGGCCGGATTCGAGATATGGCAGGGCGGCCAGGGGCTCGGGATGAACGCGTTCTCCTTCGAGGCGAGCACGGAGCCCGGTGGCGGCGGGGAGGACACCCGGGCGCCGACGGTGCCGACGGGCGTGACCGTGACCGGCACGACCGACAGTTCGGTCTCCCTGTCCTGGACCCCGGCGACGGACGACACCGGTGTCAGCGGGTACGACGTCTACCGCGACGGGGTGAAGGCGGGTTCCACCGCATCCGCCTCGTTCACCGACACCTCGCTCACCGCATCCTCCTCGCACAGCTACACCGTGCGGGCCAGGGACGCGGCCGGGAACACCTCCGCCGACTCGACGGCGGTCAGCGCGACCACCGCGGCCGGTGGCGGCGGGAGCACGGGTGCGCTCAGGGTCCAGTACAAGAACAACGACGCCTCGCCCGGCGACAACCAGATCAGGCCCGGCCTCCAGCTGGTCAACACCGGCACCACGGCGGTGGATCTGAGCAAGGTCGCCCTGCGCTACTGGTTCAGCGGCGAGTCCGGCTCCGCCTCGTACGGCACCTCGTGCGACTACGCGGTGCTCGGCTGCGGCACGGTCACCCACCGCGTGGCGGCGGCCGGTTCGCCGGCACCGGGCGCGGACCACTACCTGGAGGTCGGCTTCACCGGCGGCAGTCTGGCCCCCGGAGCCTCCACCGGTGAGCTCCAGCTCCGGCTGAACAAAGCCGACTGGTCCTCCTTCGACGAGACCGACGACTACAGCAGGGCCGCCAACACGGCCTTCGCCGACACCTCGAAGGTCAGGGTGTACCTCGACGGCGCCCTGACCTCGGGCACCTCCCCGTGACCGGCAGGTCACCCAGCGAACTCCCGGTGGCGGGCTATCCAATCACCCCGCTCGGCCCGCCATCGGGGAACCACCAGCGTCCTCACCGACGCACCACCCGGCTCACCGTCTCCGCAGACGGTGTCCCGGCGCAACACCCCCACAACCCGTCTGCGGGAGTTTCCGCAGGCGTACGAGAGGAGCACGGAGCCGCAATGAATACCAGAGGAACGATGCACGGGATGCGCCGGAGGCTGGCAGCAGTCTCCGCCCTGGCCATGGGCGCAGCGCTGGCGGTGGCGGTCCCCACCACCGCCTCGGCGGCCGCGCGGGTCGACAACCCCTATGTAGGCGCTACGGCATACGTGAACCCGGACTGGTCCGCCAAGGCGAAGGCCGAACCGGGTGGCGCCGCCATCGCCGACACTCCGGCCTTCGTCTGGATGGACCGCATCGCGGCCATCGGGGGCTCGGACTCCGCGATGAGCCTGCGCGAGCACCTGGACACCGCTCTGGACCAGGGCGCGAATCTGTTCCAGGTCGTCATCTACGACCTGCCGGGACGCGACTGCGCCGCGCTGGCGTCCAACGGTGAACTCGGTCCGACCGAGATCGACCGCTACAAGAACGACTACATCGACCCGATCTCCGACATCCTCGCCGACCCGGCGTACGCGAGCCTGCGGATCGTCACCATCATCGAGCCGGACTCGCTGCCCAACCTCGTCACCAACGCGGGTGGCACGGCCGGCTCCACCGAGGCCTGCGCGACGATGAAGGCGAACGGCAACTACGAGAAGGGTGTCGGCTACGCCCTGCACACCCTCGGTGCCATTCCCAACGTCTACAACTACATCGACGCCGCCCACCACGGCTGGCTGGGCTGGGACTCCAACATGTCCCCGGCGGCCAAGCTGTTCAAGGAGGCCGCCACCACCGAGGGTGCCACGGTCGACGACGTGTCGGGCTTCATTGTGAACACGGCCAACTACTCGGCTCTCAAGGAGCCGAACTTCAAGGTCACCGACTCGGTGAACGGCACCACGGTGCGCCAGTCGAAGTGGGTCGACTGGAACTACTACGTCGATGAGCTGTCGTTCGCCCAGGCGCTGCGCACCATGCTGGTGGGCGAAGGCTTCAACTCCAACATCGGCATGCTGATCGACACGGCCCGCAACGGCTGGGGCGGCTCCGCGCGTCCCACCGGCGCCGGTCCGCTGACCAGCGTGGACGACTACGTCAACGGCGGCCGGGTCGACCGGCGCATCCACGCCGGCAACTGGTGCAACCAGACCGGTGCCGGAATCGGCGAGCGTCCCACCACTGCCCCCGAAGCGGGAATCGACGCGTACGTCTGGGCCAAGCCCCCGGGCGAGTCGGACGGCAACAGCGCCCCCATCGACAACGACGAGGGCAAGGGCTTCGACCGGATGTGCGACCCCACGTACACCGGTAACGGCCGCAACGGCAACAGCATGTCCGGCGCGCTGCCGAACTCCCCGCTCGCGGGTCACTGGTTCTCCGCGCAGTTCCAGGAGCTCGTGCGCAACGCCTACCCACCGATCGACGGCAGTGGCAACCCGGGCGGCGGCGATGACGACACCCAGGCGCCGACCGCGCCGACCGGTGTGACCGTGACGGCGAAGACCAGCGGCAGCGTCTCGCTGTCCTGGACGGCGTCCACCGACAACACCGGGGTGACCGGCTACGACGTCTACCGCGACGGTGTGAAGGTGGGCTCCTCCACCACGACCTCGTACACCGACTCCTCGCTGACGGCGTCGACCGCGTACAGCTACACGGTCAAGGCGAAGGACGCGGCCGGCAACGTCTCGGCGTCCTCCGCCGCACTGTCCGCGACCACGTCCGCGGGCGGCGGCACCGGAACGGGTTCGCTCAAGGTCCAGTACAAGAACACCGACTCCTCCGCGACCGACAACCAGATCCGGATGGGTCTGCAGCTGGTCAACACCGGCAGCACCGCTGTGGACCTGTCCACCGTGAAGCTGCGCTACTGGTTCACGCCCGAGGCAGGTGCCTCCACCTTCGGTACCTCGTGCGACTACGCGGTCATCGGCTGCGGAAACCTGACACACGGTGTGAAGACCGCCGGTTCGGCGGCCGGCGCCAGCCACTACCTGGAGGTCGGCTTCGGCAGCGGCACCCTGGCGGCGGGCGCGTCCACGGGTGAGATGCAGCTCCGGCTGAACAAGAGCGACTGGTCCAACTTCAACGAGGCGGACGACTACAGCCGTTCGACGTCGACGAGCTTCACCGACGCGGCGAAGATCGGTGTGTACGTCACCGGCGCGCTCTCCTGGGGCACCGCTCCCTGATCCCGCGTTCCGGCCCCCGCAACCGTCCTGACACGGTGACGGGGGCCGGGCCCCGGGTTTCCCACATGGCATTGCCCTCTGCCGGCTTTCCGGCAGAGGGCAATGCCATGTTCCGGCGCCGCCGGATCACGGCGGAACGCCTCCCGGTCCCGGCCGGCAGGTCTCAGGCGAGCGAGGCCAGGTGCTTCTCCGCGGCCACCACGGCATCGTGAACGCTGGTCCTTCCCAGCAGAACGCACAGGGTGTACACGGCGTCGTCGACCGCCCGGCGGGCCGCCTCGTCCGACGGTGACGCCGTCAGCCGCGACCGGCACCGCCGGAACTCCGCCAGCGCCTCCTCGGTCCGCTCGCGGCTGGGCAGCAGGGCGACCCGGGCTGCCGCCAGAGCGGGCGTTCGCGCGTCCTCGACCGCCCTGCGCAGCGATCGCTCCAGATGCGTCGGCACGGCCGCTCCGCGCGATCCGGCGACCATGGCCGCGGCGGCCTGGCCCGGGGTGACATGGGCGCCCTCGGCCGCGATCGCCAGGATCTGTGCGGCCTGAAGAGCCGAGCACGGCGTCGCGGCCATGATCATGCCGATCGCCCACGCTGTCGTCGGTTCCTCCAGGGGCAAACTCCCCCCGGCCCCGGGCGCAGCCCTCCGGCGGCGTCCGCCGGACCCTTGGGGTTGCACGGAAGAGAAAGAAGAAGTCGTCATGGGAGCCATCGCTTCGCAAACGAGGTTGAACGACTCGACGCGCGGCACCAAGCTGCGCTGAGTCCTGCCGGCACCGGGATTCTTTCCCGCCCAGCCGTCTCGTGACACAACGAATACGCCGTGTCACGCCCATCGTGACACAAAAGGAGTATCCGCGAAGGATTCACCGGCGCGCCTGGCCCGCACCTGCTGCTGTCAGCGGCATCGTGCGTGCCTGATTCGGCGGGGGCGACAGGAAAGCAGGGGCGGAGAGTGGGCGGCAATCCGGTGGCGGCTACGTTCACCACAGCACTACAGCGCACGGGGAGTTCCCTCCTGGTCAGCGCGGCCGGGGAACTCGACGCGGCGGCCGCACCCCTGCTGGAGCAGGTGCTCGACGACGTACGGCGGGGCGACGACGTGCTTCTGCTGGACGTCCACGACGTGCGGTTCATGGACTCGGCCGGGCTGCTGCTCTTTCTCGAACTGCACCGGCGCGCACAGCTCCGCGTCCTCCGGGTCCTCGTGGTGGGTTGGCGGGCTCAGCCGCAGCGGGTGTTGGAAGCGATCGCCGGCCTGCCCCCGCACGGCTGGGGTCCTCCGGGGCGCGGCGGGGCCCTGGCCGGATTCCGCCGCCTGGTCCAGGAGCGGGCCGACCGGCAGCGCGAATCGGCGGCTGCCGGCCCTGTGGGGGCGACGGCGTCGGCGGGCTCCGCGACCGTCCACTGACCGGTTCCCCTGCCTTTCCGGGGTTCGGGTGTGGGAGGGTTGAGGTGATGAGCCAGCCTGGTTCCGTCGCTTCGTGGCTCCGGTGGCCCGACGCGGTACGGCACGTATGCCGTGCCGTCTCCGTTCGGTGCCGGAGTGGGCACGGCGCCCCCGTGCTCCGGACAGGATGGGCCTGCGGGCCCGCCGTATCCAGGGCTGTCCGCCCACGACCGAGGGGAAGCCCGATGAGGCCGTACAACGTGCATGTGCAGTTCCTCGGATCCGTCGCCGTCGTCACGCTGTGCCAGGACGGCGCGAGCGCCTTCGCGGCGGAGGGCACCCCGCCCGACGACGTGGCTGCCCGGACTGCGTGCCGCGGACGGCTGAACCGCGCTCTGGAGACACTGCCGCCGTGGACGGGATCCGTGGTGCTGGACACCGACCGGGTGGGCGTGCCGTACCCGGAGGACGCACTCGCACTGGTGCAGAACTGGGCACTGGCCCGGCGGATACATCTCGTCACCCTCTCCCTGGACGAGACCGGCTCTCCGCACACTGGTCCGCCGCGCTCCGGCCTGGCAGGTGGCGGCCGGGGGCCCAGCGGACCGGCGGGTTCGTTTCGGCGCACCCTCGCTTTCCGGGCACTTGAGCAACGGGCGCGGGGGATCCGGCTGGCACGCCGGCAGCCTCCGGGGCGCGACGGCGGGGTGTGACCCGGGGCCCTGTCCGTAGGGCGGGACGATTAAATCGGTCGACGCGTACCGGCGTTGCGGGTCCTGGCAACCGGAGTGGGGGAAGATATTGGTGCGGCCCGGCCAGTGGAGGTGAAGTGCCGTGAAACCCGTGCCCCACGAGGACGACGAAGAGCCCTCGTACTCAGGCGAGAACATGTTGCCCGGAGACGCCAAACACTTCTCCGAGGCACTCGCCCGTGCCACCGCCGAGGAATCGGAGATGGCGGTACCCGCAGCCCTGTGTCAGGCGTGCGTGGACCTTCTCGACATCACCGGCGCCTCGATCTCCTTGCACGGCGAGGGGGACGCACGCGTCCTGTGGTGGTCCAGCAGCGAAGTCGCCGGAGAACTCGCCGAGGCCCAGTACACCCTGGGTGACGGTCCGTGCCAGTCCGCGATCGATCTGGTGGCACCGGTGCTCGCCGCCGACCTGACGCGGGGCCCGGATGCCAGGCGCTGGCCCTTCTTCGCCCAGCAGGCCGTCGGACTCGGGGTGCGCGCCGTGTTCTCGCTGCCTCTCGCGGCCGGCGGACTGGCGCTCGGCACGCTCGATCTCTACCGGGAGGATGCGGGCGATCTCTCCGAACGGGACCGCGCCTTCGCGTTTCCCATGGCGGAGGCGATCACCACGGCACTGCTGAACCTGCCCGGGGGGCCCGCCACTTCCCATCCGGACGAGGACATGTGGCTGGCCATGGCGGAGAGCGACCATGAAGAGGTGCACCAGGCCACCGGCATGATCATGGTGCACCTGGGCGTGGATCCTCAGCAGGCGCTGGCACGACTCAGAGCGCATGCCTTCACCCATGATCTGACGGTGACGGAGGCGGCCCACTCCGTCCTTGAGGGGAAGGTCAGGTTTCATGACTAGGTTCGGCCGCGCTTGTCCCGGAGTGCGAGTGGCGGCCACCGGCACCCGCTCCGATGCGGAAGAGCGACAGGAAGAGCGACAGGAAGACGGTGGAGTCGCATGAACAGGGAACAGCAACTGGCCGAGGCGTTCGTGGACCTCACCGATACGCTCGCCAGGGATGTCGAACCCCTCACCCTGCTGCACCGTCTGGTCCATCACTGCCTCCCGCTGACCGGGATGGACGATGCCGGTGTCCTGCTGGCGAACGCCCGCGGAGATCTGCGGACCGCCGCCACGACGGACGACCGTCCGGCGCTGACCGGTCTCATCGCCTCGCAGATCCTGCGGGGACCGGGCGCCGACGCGTACCGCACGAACACTCCCGTGCACGCGCCCGTCATCCGGGACGGCGCGGTCCACTGGCCGGAATTCGCCGCTCTGGCCGGCTCCGGCGACTACGCGAGCGCCCATGCGCTGCCGCTGCGCGCGCACGGCCGGGCCGTGGGAGCCCTCAGCCTGCTGTCCCACGGCCCTCGCGCTCTCGCCCCTGAGCAGACGGCTCTCGTCCAGGCGCTCGCCGACGTGGCGGTGACGGCCGTCCTGACCTGGAGCAGCGACCCGCTGCGGCCCGCCGACATCGTGACCCGCATGCAGGCGACGCTCTCCGCCAAGGCACTCCTGGACACGGCCGTCGGCATGCTCGCCGCCACCGGACACATCCAGCCGCACGAGGCGGCCCGTCGGCTGCAGGACTACGCGGCCCGCAGCGGCCTGCGCCCTGCCGAGGTGGCGGATCAACTGGTGCGCAGGCGGATCGAGCCCGGCGCCGTCCTGGCCCGGACAGCATGAGCGAGGGGCCGGTGCCGGCACCGGCCCGGACAGCATTCCGCGCGAGGCCGGCGCCATGTTGCGTACTTCTGACACGACGGGGAAAAACAACTTTGGACGCCACGTGAATTCCGTACACAGCCGCTCCTCGGAGGAGCACTCCGATGACCACCACACTCATGGCCCTTCCGTCCGTACACCGTGACCACCTTCTGAGCCTCTCCGAACACGTTCAGTTCCCAGCGGCGCAGCGGCTCTTCGAGGAACATGCCGCAGCCGACCGCTTCTGGATCCTCAAGACGGGGGCGGTGACGCTGGACGCCCGGCTTCCTCACCGGCGTCGTGCGGAGATCGCCACACTGGAGCCGGGGGTGCTGGTCGGCCTGTCCTGGCTCTTCCCGCCCTTCGAGTGGGAGCTGGGCGCCGAGACGCTCAGTCCCGTCCGCGCCCATGAGTTCGACGCTCCGCGTGTGCGGGCCGAGTGCCGCTCGGACCCCGTGTTCGGATTCGCGATCAGTCAGTGGGTCGGCATGGTGCTCGCCCGGCGACTGCAGGCCACCCGCAGCCGGCTGCTCGATCTGTATGAATCGGCCACGCACGCCTGACACACACTCGGCTCCGCGCTAGGCGTCGCTCACTGTCTGTGATCCGTCATGTTCCGAACGGTCCGGCCGACGGCCCGGGCGGCCGTTCTCCGGCGGGGGGGCGAGCGGAAGTGGTTACACCCGGCGACGGCTGCACCTACACTGAGCGGCCAGTAAAGCGGCGGTGACCAGCACATACGGACTCCGCGTGACGGTTCGCCACACTAGGGAGCAACCGGGTGTTCTATTACGTGCTCAAGTACGTCGTCCTGGGCCCTCTGCTGAGGCTGTTGTTCCGTCCTGTCATCAGGGGCGCGGAACATATTCCGGCGGACGGCGCGGCGATCGTCGCGGGAAACCATCTGTCCTTCTCCGACCACTTCCTGATGCCCGCGATCATCAAGCGGCGGATCACCTTCCTCGCGAAGGCGGAGTACTTCACCGGACCCGGGGTGAAGGGCCGTCTGACCGCCGCGTTCTTCCACAGCATCGGTCAGATCCCGGTGGACCGGTCGGGCAAGAACGCCGGGCAGGCCGCGATCGACGAGGGGCTCGGGGTACTGAACCGGGGCGAGCTGCTCGGCATCTACCCGGAGGGCACCCGTTCGCACGACGGCCGTCTCTACAAGGGCAAGGTCGGTGTGGCGGTGATGGCCATCCGCGCGCAGGTTCCGGTGGTGCCGTGCGCGATGGTCGGCACGTTCGAGATCCAGCCGCCCGGGAAGGTCGTCCCGCGCATCAAACAGGTCACCATCCGCTTCGGCGAGCCGCTGGACTTCTCCCGCTATGCCGGTCTGGAAAATGAGAAGGCGGCGATCCGGGCGGTCACCGACGAGATCATGTACGCGATCCTCGGTCTCTCCGGTCAGGAGTACGTCGACGCGTACGCGGCCGAAGTGAAGGCCTCCGAACAGGCCGGCAACGCGGGAAAGGTCCCGAAACGCCAACGCTGACGGCGGATTCGCGCTCGGTGAACCCCGCTGGTCCGGGCATCGGGCAGACCCTAGCGTGCGGTGCATGGGCAAAGGACACGCATGGGTGCTGGGAGCGACAGGGCAGATCGGGCGGGCCGCGGTGCGCTCGCTCGTCGAGGACGGCTGGGAGGTCACCGCCGCCTCGCGCGGCGGTGACCGTGACGCGAGTTGGCACGAGGACGTCCGGTCTGCCGCTCTGGACCGGGACGAGGACGGCGCGCTCGCGGCGGCGCTCGGCGACGGCTGTGACGTGCTGGTCGACATGGTGGCGTACGGGGAGCAGCACGCCCGGCAGTTGACGGCGCTCGCCGACCGGATCGGCTCCGCGGTGGTCGTCTCCAGCGGTGCGGTGTACGAGGACGATCGCGGACGGAGTTTCGATACTCAGGGCGAGCCGGACGGGATGCCTCGCTACCCGGTGCCCCTTCCGGAGTCGCAGGCCACGGTGGCGCCGGGCGGCGCCACGTACGCGACACGGAAGATCCGGCTGGAGCAGGACCTGCTGGCGGCGGGTGACTCGCTGCCGGTCACGCTGCTGAGGGCGGGCGCGGTCCACGGCCCGTACTGCCGCTCACCGCGGGAGCTGTACTTCGTGAAGCGGGCCCTGGACGGCCGCACGCGGCGGGTCCTGGCGTACGGGGGGACCTCGCGCTTCCATCCCGTCCATGCCGGCAATGTGGCTGAGCTGGTCCGTCTGGCCGCTCTGAAGCCGGGCTCCCGGGTGCTCAACGCAGCCGATCCGCAGGCGCCGACGGTCGCGGAGATCGGCGAGGCGGTGGACGCGGTGCTGGGCCACAGTGCGCAGACCGTACTGATGCCGGGGCCGGCGACACCGGAGGGCGTGGGCAGTACCCCCTGGAGCAGCCCGCATCCGATCGTCTACGACATGAGCGCCGCGGAGCGGGAGCTCGGGTACCGGGCGGTGACGGGCTACACCGAGTCACTGCCGGAGACGGTCGAATGGATCGTCGGTCAGCTGGCGGACCGCGACTGGACCGACGCCTATCCGGCGATGGTGCGCGCCTACGGCACCGGGCTCTTCGACTACGAGGCGGAGCACGCCTGGCTGGAGCGGTACGACCGGGAGGTGTGAACCGGGCCGTCGGAGGGGACGGGCCGTCGGCAGACTGCCGGCGGCCCGTCGCGTCGCTCTCGGGTGCTACGGCTTCGGCGTGGCGTGCGGGGTGCACGTCACGTCGCGCCGGTCGGTCTTCCCGGTGAGCAGGTAGCTGTCCACCCGCTCGTTGACACAGGGGTTGACCAGGCCGGTGACGCCGTGCGATCCGGCGCCCTCCTCGGTGATGAGGCGTGAGCCCCGGAAACGCTTGTGCAGTTCGACGGCGCCTTCGTACGGAGTGGCGGCGTCACGCGTGGACTGCACGATCAGCACCGGGGGCAGTCCCTTGCCGGTGCGGACGTCCAGCGGGGTCTGCTGCTTGGCCTTCCAGGTCGCACACGGAAGGTTCATCCAGGCGTTGGCCCACGTCATGAACGGGTAGTCCTTGTGCAGCCGGGTGTTGTCCCGGTCCCACGTCCGCCAGCTGGTCGGCCACTTGGCGTCCGCGCACTCGACCGCAGTGTACACGGCGTTGCTGTTCTCGGACCGGATGTTGCCCGCCGTGTCCGAGAGGTCGGGGGCGGCGGCGTCGATCAGGGCCTGGGTGTCACCGGCACGGTAGGCGCTCCAGATCCGGGCGGTGGGCGCCCAGGCGGAGTCGTAGTACGGGGCGCTCTGGAAGAAGCCGATCAGCTCGGCGGGGCCGAGGACACCGCCGATCGGGCTCTTCTTGGCTGCCGCACGCAGCTTCAGCCACTCCTGCTCGACCTTCTGCGAGGTGTCGCCGATGTGGAAGGTGGCGTCGTTGGCGGCGACCCAGTCCTTCCAGTCGCCCCAGCGCTTCTGGAAGGCGATGTCCTGGTTGAGGTTCGCCCGGTACCAGATGTTGTCCTTCGCCGGGTCGACGACGCTGTCGACGACCATGCGGCGGACATGGGAGGGGAAGAGCGTTCCGTAGACGGCGCCCAGGTAGGTGCCGTACGAGACGCCCAGGTAGTTGAGCTTCTTCTCACCGAGCGCGGCGCGGATGACGTCCAGGTCGCGTGCGGTGTTCGGCGTCGTCATGTGCGGCAGCATGTCGCCACTGCGTTCGGCGCAGCCGTCCGCGTACTCGGCGGCGAGCTTGCGCTGGGCGCGCTTGTCGGCCTCGGTGTCGGGCACCGGGTCGGCCTTGGGGGCCTTGACGAACTCCTGCGGGTCGATGCAGGAGATCGGCGCCGAATGGCCGACGCCGCGGGGGTCGAAGCCCACGAAGTCGTAGGCCTTCGCCGTGTTCACCCAGAGCGGGCTCTTTGTGGCGATCCGCTTGGGGAACGCCATGCCCGAGCCACCGGGGCCGCCCGGGTTGTAGATCAGGGCGCCCTGACGTTCACCGCTCGTTCCGGTGCTGACGTGGCGGTCGACCGCAATCCTGATCTTCTTGCCGTCGGGCCGGGCGTAGTCGAGCGGGACGGTGACCCATCCGCACTGGATCGGCGCGGCGATGGCCCAGTCGGCCGGACAGTCCGCCCAGTCGATGCCGGCCCTGGCCGCGCGTTCCGCGGCCAGTTGCACACCGCGCGCCTCGGAGCCGTTGTGCGGCCGGCCGTCGGCGATGGCAGCCGGTGCGGCTGTCGCGCCCGCTATGAGCGTGCCCGCGAGCAGAGCGCCGACCGGGCCGAGCGCTGCTGTACGTCTCAAGTGGAACCTCCCCCATGGTGAAGCGCCTTCGGGTGCGGCGCTGTTCAGTAGGAACCTTGCGCGGATCCTGTCTCCTGTGAGCTGTCAGGGAACAGATCACCCACATGCTTCTTTACCGAATCGATAACCGGACAACGATGTCCTGCCAGCGGTGTCCGGCCGCCGGTGGTCAGCCACTCATGGCCGCCAGTTCGCCGGCCGCCCGGTCCAGCACGGAGCGCAGCTCCCTCGCGTCGGCGGCGAGCACGGTCACCAGGACGGCGGGGCCCGCGAGCGGGGTCAGCACGGCCGTGGATCCCATCAGCCGGGCGTCCGGGCCACAACCGTCGAAAACCTGGTCCACGACGAGGAGTTGTCCGATGGCATGGTTGCCTCCGAGCACGGCGGGTCCGTCCCAGCCGCCGGGTGCACCGGGCCCGTACGCCAGTTGCTGATCGAGAAGCGGGCGTCCGGCATGACGGACGGTGAGCCTGCTCAGGAGCGTGCCGGTGGTCTCGCCGTGCCGGCCGAGTATCAGCTCCTCACGCAGCACCAGCCGTGCCGTGGAGGCGAGTTGCACGGTCGTGGTCATCAGGAGTTCGCTGCCGTGTGCCGAGACGAGCTGTTCGGGAAGCCAGTTGAGCTCGGCCCCGTCCTCCACGTCCAGCGCGATGTCGTAGCGCGCCGGAGCCGCCTCGGGGCCGGGCAGAGCGACCGTGGCCGCCGCCGAGTCGACGGTGAGCCGGGTGCCTTGCCCGGCCCGCACCTCGACGGTGAGCCGGTCGCCGCCGAGCGGGGCGCTCATCGCGCCCACGACGGTGACGCGCGCCGCCCCGGGGAGGACGGACCTCGTCCTTCGCAGGGCGAGCGGCCCGTCGCTCTCCAGGACGGGGAGCGTGGTGGCGCCGTGCCCATCGCGCACGGCGGTGACACGGGCGGCGGCCCGGACGCTCACGCGGTCCAGGAGGCGAGCCGCCCCCGCACCCAGTCGGCGACCGGGCCGACGCCTTCGCCCGAGGTGAGCGAGGTGAAGGCGACGGGCAGATCTCCGCGCTGCTGTGCGGCGTCGGCGGCCATCCGGCCGAGGTCGGAGCCGACGTAGGGGGCCAGGTCCGTCTTGTTGATCACCAGTAGGTCGGATGTGGTGACGCCGGGACCGCCCTTGCGCGGGATGTCGTCGCCGCCCGCGACGTCGATGATGAAGATCTGGGCGTCCACGAGCCCTTTGGAGAAGGTGGCCGTGAGGTTGTCGCCACCGGACTCCACGAGAATGAGGTCGAGGGGGCCCACGGTGTCCTCCAGGTCCTCGACGGCTTCGAGATTGGCGGATATGTCGTCGCGGATCGCGGTGTGCGGGCAGGCTCCGGTCTCGACGGCCTGGATCCGCTCGGGCGGCAGCACCGCGTTGCGCAGCAGGAAGGCCGCGTCCTCACGGGTGTAGATGTCGTTGGTGACGACAGCCAGGGACAACTGGTCGCGCAGGGCACGGCAGAGCGCGGCCACGGTCGCGGTCTTCCCGGATCCGACCGGTCCGCCGAGGCCGATGCGCAGGGCCCGACGGGTGCCGTCGGGGCGTGCGGCGTCGGCGCCGACAGCGGCCGGGCCCGGGTGGGAGTGGTCGAGGTGCATGGTGCGGCTCCTGTGCGGTTCGGGGGGCGTGCCGTTCGGCGCGCCGGGAGTCATGAGGCGAACAGCCGGACCGGCCGGGCGGCATGGGCCTCGGCGAAGATGTCGAGCAACGGAGCCGATGCGGCGGGCAGTTCACCGATGGGTCCGCGCGCGGCGGCAGCGGCCCGCTCGGCGACCCGGTCGAGTTCCGGGGCGAGCCGGGCCAGCACCGCGGTGGCGTCGAACGGATTGAGGGAGAGCAACCTGACGACGGCCGTTGCGGGCCCGCCGACCGTCTCATACGCGGCGCAGTGTGCGGCGTCCTGGGGCCCGAGCCCCGCCGAACGCGCGGTCAGGCCGAGCACGACCGGCTGGTGGCCGCCTCGCGGCCGGGCCAGGGCGAACGTGTCGAGTTCCTCACCCGGCCAGGTCGCGCGGGCGGCCCTCATCAGCTGCCGGCCCAGCTTGCGGGCGACCGCCCGCAGGGCGGGTGAGGGCGTGCGAGCGTCGGCGGCCTCGTCCAGGGCCAGCGGGTCGTGGCCGTGGGCGGCCGCCGCGGCGAGCGCCGCGGCGGTGAACCCGGCCGTGTGCAGACGGCCCCGGCAGAAGTCGGCGAGGTCGTCGGCGTTGCGGATCCGTCCTGCCACGACGGCCGCCTCAGCGCCGCCGGAGTGGGCGTGACCACCGGCGGGGAACCGGCCGTCGGCCAGGACGAGCAGGGCTGCACGGCTCATCCGCCGTCCGTTCTCAGAAGAGGAAATAGCGCTGGGCCATGGGAAGTTCGGCGGCGGGCGCAGGATCGACCCGGTCACCCTCGATCGTCACGGCGAAGCTGTCCGGGTCGACGTCCACCCGGGGCAGCGCATCGTTCTCCCGCATGTCGGCCTTGGTCACACCCCGGGTGCTGGTGATCGGTACGAACCGTTTCCCCAGTCCGAGCCGTTCGGGCAGCCCGTCCTCGATCGCCGCACCGGACACGAAGTTGAACGAGTTTGCGGCCGGAGCCCTGCCGACCGCGCCGAACATGGGGCGTGGCAGGACGGGCTGCGGGGTGGGGATGGAGGCGTTGGCGTCGCCCATCTGCGCGTACGCGATCTGGCCGCCCTTGATGACGGTCTGGGGCTTGACCCCGAAGAAGGCCGGTTCCCACAGCACCAGATCGGCGAGCTTGCCGGTCTCCACGGATCCGATCTCCCGGTCGAGGCCTTGGGCCACCGCAGGGTTGATGGTGTATTTGGCGACATAGCGACGGACTCGGTGGTTGTCGGCCCGCCCGTCGCCCGGCAGCGCGCCGCGTCTCCTCTTCATCACGTGGGCGGTCTGCCAGGTGCGCAGGACGACCTCGCCTATGCGTCCCATGGCCTGCGAGTCGGAGGAGATGATCGAGATGGCACCGAGGTCGTGCAGGATGTCCTCGGCAGCGATGGTCGAGGGCCGGATCCGCGACTCGGCGAATGCCAGGTCCTCCGGTACGGCGGGGTTCAGGTGGTGGCACACCATCAGCATGTCGAGGTGTTCCTCGATGGTGTTGACGGTGTGCGGGCGCGTCGGGTTGGTGGAGCTGGGCAGCACATACGGCTCCGAGACGACGCTGATGATGTCGGGGGCGTGCCCGCCGCCGGCGCCCTCGGTGTGGTAGGCGTGGATGGTGCGCCCGGCGATGGCGGCCAGGGTGTCGGCGACGAATCCTGCCTCGTTGAGCGTGTCGGTGTGGATGGCCAGCTGGGCCCCCGTCTCCTCGCAGACCCTGAGGCAGGCGTCGATGACCGCAGGGGTCGCGCCCCAGTCCTCATGGATCTTGAACCCCAACGCGCCTGCCCGCAGTTGGGAGTGCATGGCGTCACGGGACATCGTGTTGCCCTTGCCGAGCAGTCCGATGTTGACCGGATACGCCTCCAACGCCTCGAACATACGGGCAAGATGCCAGGGGCCGGGAGTGACGGTGGTGGCCTTCGTCCCCTCGGCCGGACCGGTGCCGCCGCCGACCAGGGTGGTGATGCCGCTGGAGAGCGCCTGGTCCACAAGGGTCGGCGAGATGAAGTGGACATGTGCGTCGATGGCACCCGCGGTCAGGAACTTCCCGTTCCCCGAGATGATTTCGGTCTCCGGGCCGATCACCAGGTCCGGATGGACGCCGTCCATGGTGTCCGGGTTGCCGGCCTTCCCTATCCCGGTGATCCGGCCGTCACGCATGCCGACGTCGGCCTTGACGATTCCCCAGTGATCGATGACGACGGCGCCCGTGATGACCGTGTCCGGAGCGCCTTCGGCGCGGGTGGTACGCGCCTGCCCCATGGACTCGCGAATCACCTTTCCCCCGCCGAACACCGCTTCATCGCCCGCGAGTCCGGGTCCGCCGCAGCGGTCCTCCTCGATCTCCACGAGCAGGTCGGTGTCGGCGAGGCGGATCCGGTCGCCGGTGGTGGGGCCGAACAGGTCGGCGTACACGGCGCGGTGGAGTTCAGTCATCGAGGGGGCCTCCGGTCTCGCCGCGCAGGCCCGGGACGATCCGCCGCCCCGCCAGCGGGACGAGTTCGATGTCGACGGGAATGCCGGGCTCGAACCGGACGGCGGTTCCCGCGGCGATGTTCAGCCGCAGTCCTCCGGCGGCCGGGCGGTCGAACTCGAGGCCGGGATTGGCCTCGGCGAAGTGGTAGTGCGAACCGACCTGGACCGGCCGGTCCGCCGCGTTGAGGACGGTGAGGCGGACAACGGGCCGGCCCGCGTTGAGCGGCACGGGTCCGTCCGCGTACAGAATCTCTCCAGGAATCATCGGCGGCGCCCCGTCAGACGATCGGCTCGTGGACGGTGACGAGCTTGGTGCCGTCGGGGAAGGTCGCCTCGACCTGCACGTCGTGGATCATCTCGGCGATGCCCTCCATGACGTCGTCGCGGGTGAGCACCTTGCGTCCGGACGCCATGAGTTCGGAGACCGTACGGCCGTCGCGCGCGCCCTCCAGGAGGTGGGAGGTGATGAGGGCGACGGCCTCGGGGTGGTTGAGACGCAGGCCACGTGCGCGGCGTTTCGCGGCCACGTCCGCGGCCACATGTATGAGCAGGCGTTCCTGTTCGTGCGGGGTCAGTTGCATGTGTCCACCTCACAGTCGTCCGCCCAGTACCGGCCCTGGGCGCAGCGAGACACCAGCCGCATTCAACAGTCTGTTGAACATCGAACCGGTGCCGCACGGCGAGGTATTGCACGTTAGGGCCGAAGTTTTTCCGGCGCGTTAACTGCCCCTTTGCAGATCCATGGACATCAGCCCGCGCAGACCGCTTTCGAGCACCTCGGGTCCCGCGTCGCCGAACATGGCGAGCTGGGTGATGAAGCCCTGGGCGGTGGCGATCAGCGTGCGGGCGATGTGCTCGTCCTGCGCCTCGGTCGCGAGCATCCCGCTCACCCGGTACACACCGACCAGCTCCGCCCACGACATCCGCAGACCCGTGTACGCCTCGCTGAGCGTGGCCGCCAGCCGCTCGCTGCGCAGCGTCTCGGACCACACCTGCACGATCAGTCCGGCATAGGCCCGCCGGTCCAGCCCGCCCCGTCCGTCCGCCTCCTCGCCGAAGAGGGTGCGCACCACACGGCCGATCAGCACGTCGGGGGTGGGCGGCGGACTGACGCGGGCAGCGCGCTCGAACGCCTGCCGGACTCCGCCGACCGCCTCTTCGGCAATGGCGGCGATCAGGTCCTCCTTGCCGTTGAAGTAGCGGTAGACCGCACCGGCCGACAGTCCGACCTCCTTGAGCACGTCCTGCATCGAAGCGGCGTGGAAACCGTCGCGGGCGAAGCACCGCGCCGCGCCGTCGAGGATCTGCCGGCGGCGGGCATCGAGGTGTTCCTGGGATACACGGGCCATGACCTCAATGTAAAACGAACGTTCCTTCTTGACAAGCGACCGACCCGGCCGGAGAGTGACACCGATACGAAAAACGAACGATCCTTCTCTTTGAATCGAGGCTCCCGTCATGTCCGCCGCCCCGAACCGCCGTTTGGTGGCGGTCGTCCTGCTGGTCCCCCTGGTGGTGACACTCGCCCTCTGGGCCTTCGCCTGGCCCGCCGCCCGAGTGGCACCCCGGGACCTCCCCGTCGGTGTCGCGGGATCCGCACCGGCCGCGGATCAGCTCCAGCGGCAGCTGGAGCAGCACGAAGGTGCCTTCGAGGTCCACCGGTACGGATCCGAGGCCGCGGCCCGCACCGCCATCGAGGACCGGACCGTATACGGCGCCGTCGTGGTCACCACGAAGGGCCCCGAGCTGCTGACGGCGTCCGCGGCCGGCCCCGTGGTCGCCCAGCTGCTGGACGAGGCGGTGACCGCATCCGCCCCGGCGGGCGTCACGGTCCCGGTCACGGATGTCGTGGCGGCACCGGCAGCGGATCCGCGCGGTAGCGTGCTCGGTGCGACCATGCTGCCTCTGGCGATCGCGGGCATGGCCGCCGGGTCGGCCGTCACCCTGCTGGGGCTGCGCGGGGTGCGGGCAGCCGCGGGGCTGACAGGCATCGCCGCCCTGGTGGGAATCGTCGCCACCGCGCTCACCGACAACTGGCTCGGAGCCCTCACAGGTGACTGGTGGAGCGAGGCAGGGGCACTCGGCCTCACCGTGCTGGCCGTCGGCGCACCGGTGGCGGGTCTCGCGACGCTGATCGGACCGGCGGGCGTCGGCCTGGGGGCACTGCTGATGGTGCTCATGGGCAACCCGTTCTCGGGCGTCACCAGCGCGCCCGAACTGCTCCCCCAGCCCGTCGGAACGCTCGGCCAGTGGCTGCCGCCGGGCGCGGGCGGTTCACTGCTGCGCTCGGTCGCGTTCTTCGACGGAAACGCGGCGGGCGGCGCGGCCCTGACCCTCGCCCTGTGGGCCGCACTGGGCCTGACCGCGGTGACCGTCGGCCGCCGCCGCCGTCTGCCTCCAGCGGCTGACGCGCCCCGGGCCACGCCCGCGCCCCGGTCCGCACTGGCAGGCTGACGCACCGACCCGAAGTCCGCGCACCCCAGAACCGTCCCGGGGCCGCGCGGACTTCTCGCGTCCGGTCAGTTGCCGGGGCCCCGCTGCCCCCGGTGCTCCGCAGCGATCCCGAAGCGGTGCCGTTCGCCCGGAGCGGACGCCGCGGAGCCGATCGAGGAGACCGAGCTGATGACCTGCTCATGCTCCACCGCTTCCTCACCCTCAAGTCGCTCCAGGTCAGCGGCCGATACGAGCGCCACGAGCGGCTTGCCGTGCCGCGTCACGATCACGCGCTCGCCACCGTAGACGACTCGGTTGATCAGTTCGGCTAGGTCGGCTCGGGCTTGCGTCACCGGAATCTCGTAGGCCATGCTCCCATCATAACCTTCTGTACGTCCTGTACATTTTCTACAGAAGCGTGCGCGAGCGCCCTGCCCGGCCTCCGCGCACCCGGAGGAGAGGCCCCGCCATGCACCGCCCCGCCGCCCGTCATGTCCTGCCCGAGTTCACCGAGCGCACCTCCCAGGGAACCCGCACGCTCGACCCGTACTCCAAACTGCTGGCCGAACGGGTCGTGTTCCTCGGAACCCCGGTGGACGAGACGGCGGCCAACGATCTGATCGCGCAGTTCATGTATCTGGAACACAACGCGCCCGACCGGCCGATCTCGCTGTACATCAACTCCCCCGGCGGCACGTTCGGCGCGATGACCGCCGTCTACGACACGATGGCGTTCCTCACCTGCGAGGTGGAGACCTACTGCCTCGGCCAGGCGGGGGCCGTCGCGGCCGTGCTGCTCGCGGCCGGAGCCCCGGGCGCGAGGCACGCGCTGCCGGGCGCCCGAGTGGTGGTACGGCAGCCCGAACTCACCGAGCCGGTACAGGGTCAGCCGTCCGACCTGGAGATCGAGGCGCGGGAACTGGCCCGCATGCGCGAGACCATGACCGGCATGCTGGCCCGTCACACCGGCCGCCCCGTCCCGCAGATCAACGCCGACACCGAGCGCGACCTCATCCTCGATGCCGAGGGCGCCAAGGACTACGGGCTGGTCGACCACATCATCCGGAACCGTCCGCTGCCGCAGTCCTCGCGCCCGGAGCGGTGAACTTCCGATGCCGCCACCGGAGTTCCCGCCGCTGCCCGCCCTGACCCGCGCGGAGGGCGAGTTCATCGACCGTTACCTGCAAGTCCTCGACCAGGTGGGCCGGATCAATCCGGCCCACGGCGGCGACACCTACGGGGCGCTGCGTGCCGCCCAGGCGCTCGCCTCCTACTCATCCGCACTTCGGGACGCGCTCACACTGATGCATGAGCGCGGCGAATCGCAGATCCACGCAGCCACGTTGACCCGGGCCCTGCGCGTCCTGGACGGCGAACGGCGCTCCCGTCGGGTCACCATCCCGCCCGCCCCGCCGAGTTGATCAGCACGCTGCCGCGACACGCCCGACGCGGCGACCGAATTATCTCGCTCGTTCGGCGTAGACGTTACTTCGCACGAGGGACAACTCGATTTGCGCTTTCGAGGTGGAAGACGGGCGAAATCTCCCCTTCCGCCGCTGGTGCGGCACCGGTCGACAAGTTCCGGAGGTGCACTCAGGACCACCTGTCCACCCGAACGGGTCAGCCGTGACGAGCCTCACATATCGCCGTTTCACCTCGGAAATCGGGCACTCGGTGAGTCAAGATCCCTGGGACGACAAGCCCCCGCCACCGCGGCGGGGCGGTCCGGGCGGACGCCGAGTCCTGCCGCCGTCCGGATGCCTGGTCGACAGGAGTGGATCGGCAGGAGTGGAGGACCCGAGCACAACGGGCCGACCGGACTTCCGGGCGGTCCTCGGGGTGAAGCCGCGACAGCGGCCGGGCAACTTCGCCAGCCCGAACCCGACAGGTCATCCTTCACAGGCGGCTGACGAAGGGTTGCGCATGAGTGCGCAGGTTCATGTCCCGTCTCTGCTCGCCCGGGCCACGACGGCCTCGGCCCTGACTCTCGCCGCTGTCGGCGGCACGCTGTTCGTTCCCGGCGCCGTGACCGAGGCCCAGGCAGCGACACATTCGATGAAGGCCCTCAACATCGCCGCGTCGAAACGGGGGGCGCCCTACCGGTGGGGCGCCACGGGGCCCAGCCGGTTCGACTGTTCCGGGCTGACGCTCTACTCGTTCAAGAAGGCGGGCAAGAAGCTCCCGCGTACGGCCCAGCAGCAGTACAACAAGACCCGCCACATCTCGTCCTCCCAACGGCAGCGCGGCGATCTGGTCTTCTTCCACTCCGGCCGCAGCATCTACCACGTCGGCATCTACGCCGGCAGCGGCAAGATCTGGCACTCGCCCAAGACCGGGGCCGTGGTCCGCCTGGAAAGGATCTGGACGAAGAGCGTCTACTACGGCCGGGTCCGCTGAAGCCCCTCCTCGGTCCGCTGCGACGGTCAGGGACCGGCCCCTGACCCCTCTTCCAGGCTGCGGCGGACGGGTCTGCCGAGGCCTTTCCCGGGTCCGCGGGGGACAGGCCCGATGAGGACAGGTCCACAGAGGCCCCGCACCGGTCCGCCACGCAGGGGCGGGGCCCGCCAGAGTACCCGCCCCCGCTCAAGCTCACGCGTCAGCGCAGCAGCGGACCGGTCACCAGGACCAGCCCCAGCGCGGTGAGTGCCGCGCCGCTGCCGCCCTCGACCACCCGGGCGGTACGCGGCCGGCGCAGCCACCGGCCCAGGCGGTCCACCAGAAGCGCCACGGCCGGGAACCAGATCAGCGCCAGCAGCACGACGATCGTGGCCAGCAGCAGCGTTCGGGGCAGGGGCGCGGCCCCGGCCGGCACGAACTGTGGCAGAAGGCTGAGGAAGAGCACGGGCGCCTTGGGATTCAGCGCGTTGGTGAGGAAGCCCTGGCCCAGCGCCCGCCCGGTTCCCTTCGCGGCCCGCCCGCCACCCGCCTCGTCCGGCCCGCTCTCCGGCCCCTGACCGCTGCGGCGCCGGGCCGCGCACAAGGCGCTGATGCCCAGGTAGAGCACATACGCGCCGCCCAGCAGCTGGATGGTCCGGAACAGCACCGGCACCGCCACCAGCACGGCCGCCAGACCGGCGACGGCCAGCGCGGTGTGGACGAGGAGACCCCCGGCGACCCCGAGAGCCGTCGCCACCCCCGCCGACCGTGAGGCGAGGGCGTTGCGTACGACGACGGTGAAGTCCGCGCCGGGCAGCGCGACCATTCCGGCGGCGACCCCGACGAAGGCGGTCAGCTGTGCGTCCATGACTCCACCCTGGCCCCCTGGAGCCTTTAGCGTGTACTTGCAATCTTCTGGGTCTGCCAAAAGGAATGCTTTATGTACGACGCGACGCGGCTCGCGGCGCTGGTGGCGGTCGCCGAGGCCGGATCGATCACCCGGGCCGCCGCCCGACTGGGGTACACGGCTCCCGCGCTCTCCCAGCAGCTCGCCAAGCTGGAGCGCGAGGCGGGGGCGGCGTTGCTGGTGCGCCATCACCGCGGTGCCCGGCTCACGGCGGCGGGTGAACTGCTGGCCGGGCGCGCGCGGCGGGTCCTCGACGAGATGGACCGGGCCCGCCACGAGCTGGCGCGTCTCGCCGGGCTCTCCGGCGGGCGTGTGCGGGTCGGCACCTTCACCACGGCGGGCATCCACCTGCTGCCGCCGGTGCTGAGCGCGTTCCGCCGTGCGCACCCGGATGTGGAGCTGGTCGTCACCGAGTACGAACCGCCGGACGGGGTGGCCGCGGTGGCGGCGGGCGAGGTGGATCTGGCACTGACCCACGCCTATGAGCCGGCCGCCGCGACATCACCGCCCTCGGGCATCCTGACCGATCCGCTCCTGATCGAGGAACTGGTGCTGATCACTGCCGTCGGGCAGGTCCTGGCCGACGGCAGCGGGCGGCTCCCGGTGACGGAACTGGCCGGTCGGCCCCTGATCAGCAGCGCGCCCACCCATCCGCCCCGCCGGGGGGTGGAGAGCGCACTCGCCGAGGCCGGGGCGCTGCCCGCGGTGGTGTGCGAGTCGCCCGGCTATGCACTGGTCTGCGCCCTGGTCAGCGCGGGCATCGGCATGGCGGTCGTACCCGAGATGGTCGCCGCGATGTCACCGACGCCGCTGTCCGTACGACGGCTGGAGCCGGCCGCCTTCCGCCGGACGATCTCGGTGGTGCACCGCGGCGACCGCGCGAGCGCCGCGGCGGCGACCCTGCGGGCGCTGCTGCGCAGCGGATTCGGGCGGGGCGCGGCACCGCAGTGACCGGGGTGGGCGGCGGGTCCGTCAGTGCTGGACGGGTTCGTGCCACGGAAGTGCGATCCAGACGGTCTTCCCGCCGTCCGGGGTCGGGGTGACGGTCAGCCGGCCACCGTACTCCTTGGCCAGCGAGCGGATGATGACCATGCCGCGTCCATTGTCCTGCTGCACGGCCGCCGGGAGCCGCTGGGGCCAGCGGGGGTGACTGTCCGTCACTCCGAGGCGCAGCTGTTCCTCCCGCTCCAGCCGGAGGTCCACGGTGAAGGTGGGCGACTGTCCGAAGGTGTGCTGGACGGCGTTGGCCGCGAGCTCCGAGACGATGAGCCGTACGGTCTCCCCCATTTCCGAGCCGTCAGGAAGTCCCCAGTCGGCCAGCACCCGGGCCACATACCTCCGGGCCGCGGAGACCGAGACCGGCTCGCTCGGCAGGGTGAGGCTTGCTTCTTGATGGTCTGCCATGGCGAGCCGTCCCTTTCCCACCCGGAAGCGACCCCGCGATCGATGGTCCGGGTTGTGCTTCGCGCCAGCCTGCCACTGATGCTGCCTCTGTAACGGCGATCCACCAAGATATGCATATATCTGTCGCTCAAAGCGGTGAACTCTGCCCCGGATACCCCGTATCGGCGTCAAACTGTCCGCTCGGCACGGAGCGTTCGGCAGGGAGCGTTCGACACGGAGAGGGAAGGAGGCGCGGGATGCAGCACGGCCCCGCGGTGCGACGCCGCAAGCTCGGGGAGGAACTGCGGAGTCTGCGCCACGCGTCGGGACTCACGAGCCGCGACGCGGCCCGGCTGCTCGGCTGGCACCAGTCGAAAGTCAGCCGGATCGAGACCGGCGTGAGCGGAGTGCGGCCCGGGGATGTGACCCGGCTGCTCGACGCGTACAGCACGGACGACCCGAAGCTGCGCGAGGTACTGGAGGCGCTCGCGGGATCGGCGGGCGGAGGGGGCGCGGGGTGGTGGCACGCGTACCGCGGCCTGATCCCGCCGCAGTACCGGGACTTCATCAGTCTTGAGTCGCAGGCGCGCACCGCGCGCACGCTGGAGACATCGGTGGTACCGGGTCTGCTGCAGACCGCCGACTACGCCCGCGCGGTGACCCGGGCCTCGCTCGACGGTCTGCCCACCGGACAGCTGAACTCGCTGGTGGACGTACGGCTGGCACGGCAGGGGGTCCTGCGGAGCGATCCACCGCTGAGGCTGACGGCGGTGCTCGACGAGGCGGTGTTACGACGGGAGGTCGGCGGCCGCCGGGTGATGCGGGAACAACTGCGCCATCTTCGCCGGCTGGGCCAGCTGCCCCATGTGCAGCTCCAGCTGCTTCCGTTCTCTGTCGGCGGATATGTGGGCCTTACCGGGCCTTTCGTTATCTTCTCATTTCCGAGCACTTCTGATCTGGATGTAGTCGTTCTCGACCATTTGACGAGTAGCCTCTACCTGGAGCGGAAAGAAGACCTTGAGGCGTACAGCTCGGCCTTCCGCACCCTTCAGTCCCACGCGCTGTCGCCGGAGCACTCGTTGGACCTGATCGCCGCAATAGACCGCGACGGTCGGTGACGCCGGACTGCCCGAGGGGAACTTCATGTCGGACTGCCTCGCACAGCACGCGTTACGGTGGCGGCGCAGCAGCCGCAGCACGGGAATGAACAACTGCGTGGAGGCCGCGCTGTTCGCCGGCCGACGGCTTGCCGTACGTGACTCCAAGGACGTGTCCCGGCCGCCGCTGCAGTTCTCCGCCGCGGCCTGGACCTCCTTCGTCACCGCGCTGAACAGCGGTCCGGTCGGCTGAGCCGCCGCACACCGGTGCTCCGGGTGACGGCCCCCCGAGGGTCAGACGGCGAGTGCGGTCCGCCGCACGACCGCCACCGCCCGAGCGATCTGCTCCTCCGTCAGGTCGGCGCGCGCGGTCAGCCTGAGCCGGGAGACGCCGTCCGGAACGGACGGCGGCCGGAAGCACCCGACCCCGATGCCGGCTGTGCGGCAGTCCGCCGCCCAGCGGACTGCCGCCTCGGCCGAGGGAGCGCGTACGGAGACCACGGCCGCGTCGGGACGGACCGCACTCAGGCCGGCCTCGGTCAGCCGCTCGTACAGCGCGGTGGCGACCGTACGGGCCCGGTCTGCCCGCTCCGGCTCACGGCGCAGCAGTCGCAGGCTGGCCAGAGCGGCGCCGACGGCGGCCGGTGCGAGCCCGGTGTCGAAGATGAACGTACGGGCGGTGTTGACCAGGTGGTCGATCACCCGCGCCGGTCCGAGGACCGCGCCACCCTGGCTGCCCAGGGACTTGGAGAGGGTGAGCGTCGTGACAATTCCGTCAGCACCTGCCAGGCCGGCCGCGGCGAGCGCACCGCGCCCGCCGTCCCCGAGCACTCCCAGGCCGTGCGCGTCGTCGACGAGCAGCGCGGCGCCCTCCGCCCGGCAGACAGCGGCCAGTTCGGCCAGGGGCGCGGCATCGCCGTCGACGGAGAAGACCGAGTCGGTGACCGCCAGCCCCCTGCCCCGGTGCGTCCGCAGGGTCTTGAGCACCGCTTCCGGATCGGCGTGCGGAACCACGGCCGTCTCGGCGCGCGAGAGTCTGCACCCGTCGACGATCGAGGCGTGATTGCCCGCGTCCGACACGATCAGCGAGCCCCGGCCGGTCAGGGCGGTGAGGGCCGCGAGGTTGGCGGCATAGCCCGAGGACAGCACCAGGGCTGCCTCGAATCCGCAGAATTCGGCCAGTTCGCGTTCGAGCTCCGCGTGCAGCGCGGTGGAACCCGTGACCAGCCGCGATCCGGTGGCACCGGCGCCCCAGCGGCGGGCCGCCTCGGCTGCCGCGGCGGTCACCTCCGGATGCCGGGTCAGACCGAGATAGTCGTTGCTCGCGAGGTCCAGCAGGTCCGGATCGGCGGGCCGTGGCCGGAGCGTACGGACGAGTCCGGCGTCCGCGCGACGGCGCGCCTCGTCGTCGATCCAGTCGAACGGAGCGAAGGACATGAGCGGGTCCCTTTTGTAGGCAGCTCACAGACCCTAACCGGGGGCGCAGCCGGGCATGGTGTGGCAATGCACACACGCTCGGTTAACTGTCTTGTCCGGTTCCTCCTTGGCTCGGGGCGGTGCTGTGCGTCAGGATCATCGCCATGGACCTCCTGAGCACGCTGGTGGACAAGGGGCTGCGGCGCGAACTGCCGACCCGTGAAGAAGCGCTCGCCGTACTGGCGACCCCGGACGACGGACTGCTCGATGTGGTGGCCGCGGCCGGAAAGGTGCGCCGTCAGTGGTTCGGGCGGCGGGTGAAGCTGAACTATCTGGTCAATCTCAAGTCCGGGCTCTGTCCCGAGGACTGCTCGTACTGCTCCCAGCGGCTGGGATCCAAGGCCGGGATCCTGAAGTACACCTGGCTGAAGCCCGACGAGGCGTCGAAGGCGGCGGCTGCGGGAGTCGCCGGTGGTGCCAAGCGCGTCTGCCTGGTCGCCAGCGGCCGGGGCCCGACCGACCGGGACGTCGACCGGGTGTCACAGACGATCGAGGCGATCAAGGAACAGAACGAGGGCGTCGAGGTGTGTGCCTGTCTCGGCCTGCTCTCCGACGGCCAGGCAGACCGGCTGCGGTCGGCGGGTGCCGACGCGTACAACCACAACCTCAACACGTCCGAGGGGACGTACGGGGACATCACCACCACTCACACCTACGCCGACCGGGTGGAGACGGTGCACCAGGCGCAGGCCGCCGGGCTCTCCGCCTGTTCCGGGCTGATCGCCGGCATGGGGGAGAGCGACGCCGACCTGGTCGACGTGGTCTTCGCGCTGCGTGAACTCGACCCGGACTCCGTACCCGTCAACTTCCTGATCCCCTTCGAGGGGACTCCGCTCGCCAAGGAGTGGAACCTGACGCCGCAGCGCTGTCTGCGCATCCTGGCGATGGTGCGGTTCGTCTGCCCGGACGTGGAGGTACGGCTCGCGGGCGGGCGCGAGGTGCACCTGCGGTCGATGCAGCCGCTGGCGCTGCATCTCGTGAACTCGATCTTCCTGGGCGACTATCTGACCAGTGAGGGCCAGGCGGGGCAGACGGACCTCGACATGATCGCGGACGCCGGCTTCGAGGTGGAGGGCGCCGGTACGACGACACTGCCCGGACATCGCACGGACGCAGGTGGCGGATGCGGTTCGCACTCCGGCGGATGCGCTCCCTGCGGCGACGCACCGGAGGCGGAGACAGCTCCGGAGCAGGCCGCCGAACCCCAGGCGGCACGCACGGATCTGGTGGCGGTCCGCCGTCGCGGCGCGGGTACGGATCTCGCACCCAATGCCTGAGCCGCTCTCCCCCGGCGCGCTGCGGGCCCTGGACCGGGCGCACGTCTGGCATCCGTACGGCCCCATGCCTGGACGCCAGGAACCACTGGTCGTGGAATCCGCGTCGGGCGTACGTCTCCGTCTCGCCGAACCCGCCTACGGCCAGAGCGAGTTGGTTGACGGCATGTCATCGTGGTGGTCGGCCGTGCACGGATACAACCACCCGGTACTGAACGAGGCGGCGCGCGGGCAACTGGACCGGATGAGCCATGTGATGTTCGGCGGGCTCACACACGAGCCCGCCGTGCGGCTGGCCGCACAGCTGGTCGAGATCACCCCGGCGCCATTGCGGCATGTCTTCCTCGCCGACTCCGGTTCGGTGTCCGTCGAGGTCGCTGTGAAGATGTGCCTCCAGTACTGGCGTTCGGCCGGACAGCCGGCCAAGCAGCGTCTGCTGACCTGGCGCGGCGGATACCACGGGGACACCTGGCAGCCGATGTCGGTGTGCGACCCCGAGGGCGGGATGCACGAACTGTGGTCGGGGGCGCTGCCCCGGCAGGTCTTCGCCGACGAGCCCCCGGCCGGCTTCGACGCGGAGCCCGACGGCGCGTACGCGACGCATCTGCGCGAACTGATCGCGCACCACGCCGACGAGCTGGCCGCGGTCATCGTGGAACCCGTGGTGCAGGGAGCGGGCGGCATGCGCTTCCACTCCCCCGCGTACCTGCGCGTCCTGCGGGAGGCCTGCGACGCCAACGGCGTACTGCTGGTGTTCGACGAGATCGCGACGGGCTTCGGGCGCACGGGCAAGCTGTTCGCAGCCGGGCACGCCGGGGTCTCGCCCGATGTGATGTGTGTGGGCAAGGCCCTGACCGGCGGCTATCTGACGATGGCGGCGACCCTGTGCACGACCGAGGTGGCCGAGGGAATCTCACGCGGTGAGGTTCCGGTACTCGCCCACGGACCGACGTTCATGGGTAATCCGCTGGCCTCCGCGGTGGCCTGCGCCTCGATCGATCTGCTGCTCGGCCAGGACTGGGAGCAGGAGGTCAAGCGGATCGGGGCCGGGCTGGAGGACGGCCTCGCGCCGGCCCGTGAGCTGCCCGGGGTCCGTGATGTGCGGGTGCTGGGTGCGATCGGGGTTGTCCAGCTCGACCATGAGGTGGACATGGAGTCCGCGACGCGGGCGGCGGTGCGCGCGGGCGTGTGGCTGCGGCCGTTCCGCGACCTCGTCTACACCATGCCGCCGTACGTCGCCGATGACGACGATGTGGCGCGGATCTGCCGCGCTGTGTGCGCTGCGGCGCGGGAGGGCTGACATGAGCGTTCTGGTGGTGACGGGCACAGGCACCGAGATCGGCAAGACGATCGTGACCGCGGCGGTCGCGGCGGCCTCCGCGAACCGTCGGGTCGCGGTGCTCAAGCCGGCCCAGACCGGCCTGGAACCGGATGAGCCGGGTGACGCCGCCGAGGTCGCACGGCTGGCCGGCCATCATGTGACGGCAGTCGAACTGGCCCGCTTCCCGGAACCCTTGGCGCCCGCGACCGCCGCACGGCGGGCCGGGATGGCGCCGGTCCGTCCGTACGAGGTCGCCGAGGCCGCCGGGAAGCTGGCGACGGAGCACGATCTGGTACTGGTCGAGGGCGCGGGCGGGCTGCTCGTACGGTTCGACGACGACGGCGCGACCCTGGCGGACGCCGCACGGCTGCTGGCGGCGCCGGTCCTGGTGGTGGCGCCCGCCGGGCTCGGCACGCTCAACTCCACGGCGCTGACCTCCGAGGCGCTCCGCGCCCGCGGGCTCGACTGCCTCGGAGTGGTGGTCGGCAGTATGCCCGCCGAGCCGGACCTGGCGGAGCGCTGCAATCTGACGGACCTCCCCGTTGCGGCGGGTGCGCCCCTGCTGGGTGTCGTCCCGGCGGGGGCGGGAGCTCTCGACCCGGTGGACTTCCGTGCGCGGGCCGGGGGTTGGCTGGCCGGGCGGCTTGGCGGGACCCGACCGCCGGAATGAGCGGCGCGCGGCACAGGACGGGGATGCGCCGAAGAGGCAGAATCGAGGTAGCCGAACGTTTTCCGGCCGAGTGGGGCGGCGGGCGGATCCCGCACCCCGGCGCCCGCGCGGTCCGGTCCCGTCCTGTCGGTCCCGTCCTGGTGGTCCGGTCCTGGTGGTCCGGTCCTGGTGGTCCGGTCCTGGTGGTCCGGTCCTGGTGGTCCGGTCCTGGTGGTCCGGTCCTTTTGGTCCCGTCCGGTCCCGTCCGTCAAGGAGGTCACTCATGCGGTTGCGGAGCACGAAGATCCAGAAGGATGCGGTGCATCACCCCGTCTTCGCCCGCTGCTACGCCCGCCTCAGTGTGGCTGCGGAGTCTGCGGCGGGCATGGCCGGAGTGCGGGCCGAGCTGCTGTCGGGCCTTTCGGGACGGGTCATCGACATCGGGGCGGGCAACGGTCTCAACTTCGCCCACTACCCCCCGACGGTGTCCGAGGTGGTGGCGATCGAACCGGAGCGTACGCTGCGGCAGTTGGCGGTGCGGTCCGCACTGCGCGCGGGAATCCCGGTGGATGTGGTGCCGGGCACGGCGGAGGCGCTGCCGGTGAAGAGCGAGGCGTTCGACGGAGCCGTCGCCTCGCTCGTACTGTGCACCGTCCGCGATGTGCGGCAATCGCTCGCGGAGATCCGACGGGTCCTGCGGCCGGGTGGTGAGCTGCGCTTCTTCGAGCACGTGCGGGCCGACGGCCGTGCCATGGCGGCCACCCAGCGAGCGCTGGACCGGACCTTCTGGCCGCTGGTCGCCGGCGGCTGTCACACCTCCCGCGACGCGCTCGCAGCCATCGAGGAGGCCGGATTCGTGGTGGAGACGTACCGGAAGGTCAACATGCCGGAGAGCGGGGTCAGGCTCCCCACGTCCTCGTGTGTGCTGGGCGTGGCCCGGCGGTCGGCGGTGGTGGACCGGGGACTGAAGGGGCTCCACTGACGGGTACGGAGGCACGGGGCGCGATGGCTGGCGGCTGGCGGCTGGCGGCTGGCGGCTGCTGAGGCGTACGTGTGGAGCGCGGGTGGTTGCCCCTGTGTCTGTCTTCACACCGTGTCTGTCACAGGCTCCACTGGCGCAGTTCGTCGGCGATGGCCCGGACGTCTGCCTTGCCCTCCTTGACCAGCAGGGCGAGATCGCGCACCTGCTCCGGCGAAGTGATGACCTTGAGCCCCGACGCGACGAGATAGGCATAGGCCACGGCTGAGGCGAACATCGCGTTGGAGCGCTCCAGCGCGGGCACGTGCAGCAGGAGTTGCAGCAGTGCGGCAGCCCTGGAGTGCGGGTCGCTGTAGACCGGGCTGCCGAAGATCTCCGCTTCGTGCCGTGCGACTGCGGCAACCAGCGCGCCCCAGTCGGTGACATGGGGGTCACCGGGTGTCTTGTGCTCGGCGACCATGAGCAGCCAGGAAAGATGGATCCGGAGGTTCAACGGTTGCCTCTGCGCTCCGGGCCGAACTCCTCGGCGAACACCGATTCGTACTGCTTCATGAAGTCGGCGGCAGCCTCGACGAATGTATGGCCGACTTCGCCCGCATCCTGTTTGACGAGTTCTTCTATGTAGCGGTTCACGCTCATCCCCCTCTGGAGCGCGCGCTGCCGCGCTGCCTCGGCGGTGGCCTCGTCCACTCGAACGTTCAGCTGCGTCTTGGGCACTCCCTCACGCTAGCTCGGATTCGCTAGCACCAGCAAGGGGAACGGGTCCCGGCACGGCCCCGTGCGGTCCGCCCCGATCGGTCTCCGGGCCCTCGGCAAGTCCGGCACAACGCCGTCACCTGGCATATCACCGAAGCCGGCCGCCCCGGGCGTACGGGCCCCGGCACCCGTACCGTCGAACTATGAGCGACGGATATCGCACCCGGCCGCCCCCTCGTCCGAACAAGTGGTCATAATTCCTGGTCAGGCAGCCGAAGTCAGCGCAGTCGGCCACGTCCTGGCGGCGAATTCCTGCCAACCGACCAGATCTCGCGACGACTCACGGAGTGCACACATTGAGTACGACGTTCCGTTCCCGTATCACCGCCCGGCTCGGGCGCACCTACCTGGCCAGGATTCAACGGCACGGAATCGGCTCCTCCACGATCAGGCTGCTGCCGGAGGAACTGCTCATGCTCCTGCGCCGCGACGGTCTCGATCCCGTGCGGCGGGTGGCCGTGACCCGGGCGAGCGCTCCGGTGTCCAGGGTTTCACTGCCGTTCGGCATGGACGCCTGGGTGGTCACCGGGTACGAGGAGTCGAAGGCAGTACTCGGATCCGCCGACGGGTTCAGCACGGACTTCGCCCACCTCGCGGGCAACGCCGGAATCGCCGCCGAGCAGAGCCCCGGCGGGCTCGGGTTCAGCGATCCGCCGGTGCATACGCGACTGCGGCGCATTCTGACCCCGGAGTTCACCATGCGCCGCCTTCGGCGCCTGGCTCCGCGAATCGAAGCGATCGTCGAGGAACGCCTGGACGCGATGGCGGCCGCCCGCGGCCCGGTCGACCTGGTGCACGAGTTCGCACTGCCCGTCCCTTCCCTCACCATCTGCGAACTGCTGGGTGTGCCGTACGAGGACCGGAACGACTTCCAGCAGCTCGCGATGGACCGCTTCGACCTTTTCGGCGGGACGACCGCGCCTTTCGGGGCCATGTCCGCGTCCCTGGACTACTTCAGGGAGGTCGTCAGGGCGCAGCGGCGGAAGCCTGGCGACGGGCTGCTCGGCATGATCGTGCGGGAACACGGGGACAGCGTCGACGACGAGGAGCTCGCGGGTCTCGCGGACGGGGTACTCACCGGCGGTTTCGAGACGACCGCCAGCACGATCGCGCTCGGCTCACTGGTCCTGCTGCAGAACGAGGACGTCCTCGAACAGCTGCGCACGGACGACACGATGACCGCACCGTTCGTCGAGGAGGTGCTGCGGTATCTCTCGGCAGTCCAGATGGCGTTTCCCCGATTCGCCCGTGAGGACATCGAGATAGCCGGGGTGGTGATTCCGCGCGGCGACATGGTGCTCTGCTCCCTCAGCGGCGCCAACCGTGATCCGTCGTACGTCACGGACGACGGAGGCTTCGACCCGCACCGCACCACCCCGGCCGGCCATCTGGCCTTCGGCCACGGCATCCACCGCTGCATAGGCGCAGAGCTGGCGCGCATGGAACTGCGTGTGGCATACCCCGCGCTGGCCAGGCGGTTCCCCGGCATGCGCCTCGCCGTCCCGCCACAGGATCTCGGCTTCCGGAAGCTGTCGATCGTGTACGGGATCGAGTCTCTTCCCGTACGTCTGCACTGAGGCACCCGGTCTCACCGCGCAAGACCGACCCGGAATTCGTTCGCCCACCCGGATGACGCTCTGGTTGGCTCACCCCATGAGCGATCTCCACATCCGTCACGCGGCACTCCACGATGTCGACGGCGTACTGACGTTCTGGCGCGAGGCGGCAGAGGGAACAAGCATCAGTGACGACCGCGCGGGAGTGTCGCGGCTGATCGGCAGGGACCCGGAGGCCCTGCTCCTCGCCGAGCGGGACGGCCTGCTTGTGGGCACCGTCATCGCCGGATTCGACGGATGGCGCTGCCACGTCTACCGGCTGGCGGTGCACCCGGACGTACGCAGGCAGGGCATCGCCACAGCACTGCTGGAGGCGGCGGACGACCGGTTCAGCGCGCTGGGCGGCCGCCGGGCCGACGCCATGGTCCTGGAAGCCAACGAGCGCGCGCACCACGCGTGGGCCGCCGCCGGCTATCACCGCGAGGACCACTGGCGGCGCTGGGTGAAGCCACTCTGACAGGAGGCGTGGGCGGAGCCCGGTCTGCCGGGTCTGCCGGGTCTGCCGGGTCTGCCGGGTCTGCCGGGTCTGCCGGGTCCACTGTCCGGTGCAGCCGTCCAAAACGGCGGGGCCGCCGGGCTCGGTGCAGCCGTCCGGAACGGCGGGGCCGCCGGGCTCGGCGAAGTCACACCGGAACCGGCGGGTCCGCCGACTACCGTGATGTCGTCCGGCAGCGGCAGGTCCGCCGATTGCCGTGCGGCCGTCAAGGAGCCCGGACCTCTGCCCGACCTCGCCACTTTGCCGATCCTTTACTATGGGTGCTCCCCCGTCGATCCTTATGAAAGGTGTGAGCGTCCGTCCCATGGGCGAGCCTCCCAGTAGCCGATATCGCCGACATCGCGCGATCCACGTGTCCCTGCCCGATCATGGGACGGAGGTGAACCGATGACCGAAGTGCTTCTGCTGCTTGTGGCGGTACTGCTCTCTCTTGCCTGCGGCGCTTTCGTCGCGGCGGAGTTCTCCCTGACCACGGTCGAGCGCGGCCAGCTCGAACGGGCGGTCGAGCAGGGCGAACGTGGCGCCGCGAGCGCCATGAAGGCCGTCCGCAGCCTCACCTTCCAGCTCTCAGGAGCCCAGCTCGGCATCACGGTCACCAATCTGGTCGTCGGCATGCTCTCCGAACCGTCCATCGCGAAATTGATCCGCGGCCCGGTCGAGGCCGTCGGGCTGTCGCCCAGCGTGTCGTCGTCGTTGGCTCTGGTCATCGGCACAGCTCTGTCCACCGTGTTCCTCATGGTGGTCGGTGAGCTCGTACCGAAGAACTGGGCCATCTCATCGCCCCTCGCAGTGGCGAAGACCGTGGCCACCCCACAGCGGGCCTTCACCGCTCTCTTCCGGCCCTTCATCAGCCATCTCAACAACACGGCCAACCACATCGTGCGCCGCTTCGGACTCGAACCGGCCGAGGAGCTGGCATCCGCCCGTAGTCCGCAGGAGCTGGTGGCACTGGCCCGGCACTCCGCCAAGGCAGGCGCCCTGGAGGCCGACACCGCGGAGCTGTTCGTCCGCACGCTCAATCTTGCGGAGCTCACCGCAGAGAACGTGATGACCCCCCGGGTACAGGTCACAGCACTCGACGTGCAGGCGACGGCCGAGGACGTCGCCAACGCCACCCGGGCCACCGGGCTGTCCCGCTTCCCCGTGTACCGGGGCAGCCTCGACTCCGTCGTCGGCGTCGCCCACATCAAGGACGTGCTGGCCATCCCCGCCGAGCAGCGTCCTCGCAAGCGGGTCTCGGACATGCTCCGCGAGCCACTGCTCGTCCCGGAGACCCTGACCGTCGACCGACTGCTGGACCGGCTCTCCGGCAAACTCGCCATGGCGGTCGTCATCGACGAGTACGGCGGCACGGCCGGCGTCGTGACGCTGGAGGACATTGTCGAGGAGGTAGTCGGCGAGGTGCGCGACGAGCACGACCCGCATGAGACACCCGATCTCGCACCTGCCGGCGAGGACGCCGACGGACGCACGCTGTGGTCGGCCGACGGCGCGGCCCGCACCGACCAGCTGGAGACGATCGGACTGAGAGTGCCGGACGGACCGTACGAGACCCTTGCCGGGATGATCGCCACGGAGGTGGGCCGCATCCCCGCCGTCGGTGACACGATCGAGCTGGCCGGCTGGCGGATCGATGTGGTGGACGCCTCCGGGCGACGCGCCGCACGGGCACTGCTCCATGCACCGCTGCCCGGTTCCGACGAGCCGTCGGAGGACGAGCGATGACCGCCGTACAGCTCTTCATCGGGCTGATGACACTGGTCGTGAACGCGTTCTTCGTCGGTGCGGAGTTCGCTCTCATCTCCGTGCGGCGCAGCCAGATCGAGCCACAGGCCGAGGACGGGAACCGGCGGGCGCGCAGCGTCATCTGGGGCCTCGAACACGTCTCGGCGCTGCTCGCCGCTGCACAGCTGGGCATCACGTTGTGCACCCTGGTCCTCGGCATCGTCGCCGAACCCGCCATCGCACATCTGCTGGAGCCCGTCTTCAACGCCGTCGGGGTGCCGCACGGGCTGGTCCATCCGATCTCGTTCGTCATCGCACTGTCGGTGGCGACCTACCTCCACATGCTGCTCGGCGAGATGGTGCCGAAGAACATCGCCCTGGCCGAGCCCGTGAAGACCGCGCTGCTGCTCGGGCCGCCGCTGGTCACGCTGGCCCGGGCGCTGCGTCCGGTGATCTTCACGATCAACGCCTTCGCCAACACGCTTCTGAAACTGTTGCGGGTGGAGACGAAGGACGAGGTGTCGGCCACGTTCTCGGACGACGAGCTGGCGCGGCTCGTCAAGGACGCGGGCGACGCGGGGCTCGTCGACGACCGTGCCGCCGAGCGACTGCACCACGCCCTGGAACTGGGGCGCAGGCCGGTGCGGGATGTGGTGCTGCCGGTGGACCGGGTGATGTACACGAGGGTCGGGACAACGCCCGAGGAACTGGAGCGGCTCTCGTCCGAGACAGGGTTCTCGCGATTCCCTGTGATGGACAGCGAGCAGCGGATCCTCGGCTACCTCCATGTGAAGGACGCACTCGATGTCACACCTCGCGACATGCCGTTTCCGGTGACCGCGATGCGGCCGATCGCCCGGGTCCGGGCGGCGACGCCGCTCGACGACGTACTGACCGCGCTCCGGCGCAGCCGTACGCACCTGGCGGCCGTCCTCGACGAAGACGACCGGCTGGCCGGCATGGTCACGATGGAGGACGTGCTTCGCGAGTTGGTGGGCCGGCCCCAGTCGCGCTGATCCCGGCTCCCGATGCCTGTTCCGCACCTCTCTCGGGACGCGGAACAGGCATCGGCCCCGAGGAGGGTGCCGCCGCGTCCTCTCCCCATGGGTGGGGCCGCATCGCGGTACGATCGCAAGGCCATGGAAATAGATGCCAAATACACCAGTTTCGTTGCGGTAGGGGATTCCTTCACCGAGGGCATGTCGGACCTGCTGCCCGATGGTTCCTACCGGGGCTGGGCCGACGTTCTCGCCACCCGGCTGGCCACCCGCACCCCCGGATTCCGGTACGCCAATCTCGCTGTGCGCGGAAAGCTCATCGGCCAGATCGTGGACGAGCAGGTGGACGCGGCAGCGGCCATGCAGGCGGATGTGGTCACACTGGTGGGCGGTCTCAACGACACCCTGCGGCCCAAGTGCGACATGGGGATGGTCCGCGGGCGCCTGGAGGAGGCCGTGGAACGCCTCGCGCCCTCGTGCAAGAAGCTGGTCCTGATGCGCAGCCCCGGTCGCAACGGACCGGTGATGGAAAGGTTCCGGCCGCGGATGGAGGAGCTCTTCTCCCTGGTCGACGACCTCGCCGCCCGCCACGGTGCGGAAGTCGCCGACCTGTACGGAGCACCGGTACTGGGCGACCCCAGGATGTGGGATGTGGACCGGCTGCATCTGACCGCCGAGGGGCATCGCCGGGCGGCGGAGGCTGTCTGGCAGACGCTGGGCCTGCCGCCGGAGAACGACTGGCAGACACTGTTGCCCCCCACGGTCCCGCCGCGCTGGTCCACGCGGCGCGTCGACGACGTGCGCTTCGCCCGTCGGCACCTGTTCCCCTGGATAGGACGACGCCTGACCGGACGCTCGTCGGGCGACGGTCGCACGGGAGCACAGTTCAGCGCCGAGCTGGGGCGAGCCTTCTGGGTCACACCCATGGACGACAAGACCCCGGGCCCCGTCACCACATGGCGACGCGTCGACGCCGGCGAGTAACCGAGGCGCGGATGACGGATACGCCCGGCTGGCCGTGTCCACCTCCTTGCGCTCACACACCCCCACGCGCTCGCGCACACCCCCACTTGCGCCCGCCCTCGCTCTCCCGATCCCACTCGTAGCAACGCACAAACCAGGGGCGGCGTCGACCTGCATAAAGCGCCAGTAGAATCTGGACACGTGACTGCTGTGTCTGCGAAGCCTCGCATCCCCAATGTCCTGGCCGGCCGCTACGCCTCTACGGAGCTGGCCGTCCTCTGGTCCCCCGAGCAGAAGGTAAAACTGGAACGTCAGCTGTGGCTGGCGGTGCTGCGCGCCCAGAAGGACCTCGGGATCGAGGTACCCGACGCGGCCCTCGCCGACTACGAGCGCGTTCTCGACCAGGTCGACCTGGCCTCGATCGCCGAGCGCGAGAAGGTCACCCGGCACGACGTCAAGGCCCGTATCGAGGAGTTCAACGCTCTCGCAGGTCACGAACAGGTGCACAAGGGAATGACCTCCCGCGACCTGACGGAGAACGTCGAGCAGCTCCAGATCCGGCTGTCGCTGGAACTGATGCGCGACCGCACGGTGGCAGTTCTGGCCCGGCTCGGCCGGCTCGCCGGTGAGTACCGTGAACTGGTCATCGCGGGCCGGTCCCACAATGTCGCCGCCCAGGCCACAACCCTCGGCAAGCGCTTCGCCACTGCGGCGGACGAGCTGCTGGTGGCCTACGGACGGCTGGACGACCTGCTGGAGCGCTACCCGCTCCGCGGGATCAAGGGCCCCGTCGGCACGGCCCAGGACATGCTCGACCTGCTGGGCGGAGACGCCGGGAAGCTCGCCGAGCTGGAGCAGCGCATCGCGGGGCACCTCGGCTTCGCGCAGGCCTTCACCTCGGTCGGCCAGGTCTACCCGCGCTCGCTCGACTACGACGTGGTGACGGCCCTGGTGCAGCTGGCCGCAGCCCCTTCCTCTGTCGCGAAGACCATCCGGCTGATGGCCGGCCATGAGCTGGTGACCGAGGGCTTCAAGCCGGGCCAGGTCGGCTCGTCCGCCATGCCGCACAAGATGAACACTCGCTCCTGCGAGCGTGTCAACGGCCTGATGGTCATCCTGCGCGGTTACGCGTCGATGACTGGTGAGCTGGCGGGCGATCAGTGGAACGAGGGCGATGTTTCCTGCTCCGTGGTCCGCCGGGTGGCACTGCCGGACGCGTTCTTCGCCTTCGACGGTCTGGTGGAGACCTTCCTGACGGTGCTGGACGAATTCGGCGCGTTCCCTGCCGTAGTCGCTCGCGAGCTGGACCGCTACCTGCCCTTCCTTGCCACGACCAAGGTGCTGATGGGCGCGGTTCGCGCCGGTGTCGGCCGCGAGGTCGCCCACGAGGCCATCAAGGAGAACGCGGTCGCGTCCGCGCTCGCCATGCGAGAGCAGGGAACGGAGCGCAACGAACTGCTGGACAAGCTGGCGGCGGACGAGCGAATCCCTCTCGACCGCGCACAGTTGGACGAGCTGATGGCCGACAAGCTCTCGTTCACGGGCGCTGCGGGGGATCAGGTCACCGCACTGGTCGGCCGGATCGAGGAGATCACCAAGCAGCACCCGGAGGCAGCCGGTTACACGCCCGGCTCGATTCTCTGATGCGCCGGGCCACCGGCCGATGACGCCCGAAGAGCTTCTGGCCGCCCGTGACCGCATCGTTCCCGATGTGGTCACGGGCGGCCTGCGCGTGCTGTTCTGCGGAATCAACCCGAGTTTGATGACAGGTGCCACGGGCCATCACTTCGCCTTCCCTGGTAACCGTTTCTGGCCGGTGCTCCATCAGTCGGGGTTCACCCCGAGGCAGCTGAAGCCTTGCGAGCAGTCCGAACTCCTTCGCTATGGACTGGGGATCACCAATGTGGTCGCCAGAGCCACAGCCCGGGCGGACGAACTCTCTGCCGAGGAGTTCCGCGCCGGGGGCCGGCTCCTCACTTCGAAGGTCGAGAAGCTGCGGCCTCAATGGCTGGCGGTCGTCGGAATCACTGCGTACAGGACGGCATTCGGCGAGCGACAGGCCCGCATCGGGCCGCAGGACCGGCGAATCGGCGGGGCCCGCGTCTGGGCGCTGCCCAACCCCAGCGGCCTGAACGCCCACTGGACCGTCAGCTCCATGGCCGACGAGTACGGACGTCTCCGGTCAGCGGTCGACTCGGACGCCCCGAGCACCACCACTGAGGGCTGACGACAACGCGTGTCCCTCCGGCCGCGGGGGGGGGCCCCCCCCCCCGCCCCCCCCCCCCCCCCCGGCCCCCGACCCCCGCCCCGCGGGAAGAACCGCCGGCCAAACCCCGCCCCCCGCACCCACCCCCCCCGCC
>NZ_JBVHOQ010000011.1:26067-228650 GCF_055568375.1 Streptomyces sp. NPDC026062 | reverse complement strand
GCACGGCGGCGCAGCTCAAGGGGGTAACGGGAGGGTCGTGCCATGACTCAATCCTTTCACGGAATCGAGCCTCCACCTGACCCGGGACGGTTCACGCTGTCTGTCAACTACTCCGCCCCCCAATGCACCTCGGCGACCTTGCCCAAGGTCGGCAAGTCGACTGTGCGCTGCTACCCGGTCAAGTGGAACCCGCCCGGCGTGACGGACCCGATCACGGACTGGTTCAACAAATACGTGGTGACGTCGGTGATCGACGAGGACGACGTCGCCGAGAGTCCGGACAAGAGGACCACCTACACGTACCTCGGTGACGCGGGCTGGCGCAAGGGCAAGCCCGATGGACTGTCCAAGACGGATCACCTGACATGGAGCGACTGGCGCGGCTACGGCAAGGTCCGAGTCGAGACTTCCGACGGAAGTATCAGCCCGTCCAACACGAAGACCGAGCATGTCTTCTTCCGCGGCCTGCACGGAGATGCCGACCCTGACGGGGGTACCCGCTCGGCAAGCATCACGGCGACGAACGGCACCTCGTACGAGGACTCCGACTGGAAGTCCGGCACCGAACTGGAGACGACGACTTACAACGGCGACAAGGTCGTCTCCAAGTCGATCAACGTGCCCTGGACCAAGGTCACCTCGACCCGCGTCAAGGACTGGGGCACCTCCTATGCCCGGTTCGTGAGAGCCGGCCGGGCGGACACATACGAGGCACTCGACGGTGGGACCTGGCGGCAGACCGCCTCCACCACGTCCTACGACGACAAGGGCCGAGCCACCCAAGTGGCGGACTACGGCGAACTGGACGTCGCGGACAACCAGTGCACCCGTACCGAATACGCTGACAACGCCACCAAGCACCTGTACAGCTATGTCTCGCGAGTCGAGAGCCTGTCCGTCGACTGCGACACGACTGGCCCCGACCGCTCCAAGGTCGTCATGTCCGACGACCTGACCTTCTACGACAGCTCGACGACACTCGGTGCGGCGCCGAGCAAGGGTGAGCCCACCCTGGTGAAGCGTCTGGCCTCGCACAACGGAACCACTGCCACTTACCAAGAGGTGTCGACCGCCACCTTCGACCAGTACGGCCGCCCGCTGGTTGTCACGGACGCGGCCAAGACGCCCACGACGACGACCTACGCGAACAACGCCTATGGCTTGGCGGTGTCCAAGACCGAGACCAACATCCTCGGCTGGTCCACGGTCACGGAGTACGTACCCGAGTGGGGCACGCTCTCGTCGCAGACCGACATGAACGGCAAGCGCACCGACCTCGCCTACGACGGCCTCGGACGCCTTGTCTCCGTCTGGATGCCGGATCGTTCCAAGACGGCCCACAGCCCGTCCATCAAGTACGACTACGGAATCCGGAACACCGGACCGAGCTACCTGCACACGCAGAAGATCGAGAAGGACGGCGCGTCCTACGGCCACGAGTACACCCTGTACGACGGGCTGCTCCGGCCCCGCCAGGTCCAGACCGAGGGTCAGGGCGGCGGACGTCTGATCGCGGACACCTACTACGACGGCTCCGGCCGTGTGGTGAAGACCAACGACACCTACTACACCACCGGCGCTCCGTCCTCCACATTGTTCGTCCCGCGCAACGTGGAGATCGACGCGCAGACCGTGACCGAATTCGACGGAGCCGGCCGCACCACGGCAGCGATCCTGAACGTTGCAGGCATCGAGAAGAACCGAACCACGTACACCTACGGCGGAGACAGGGTCCACGTCGACCCTCCGAACGGGCAGACACCCACCACCACCATCACGGACGCCCAGGACCGCACGGTCGAACTGCGCCAGTACAAGGGTGACAAGCCGCTTCTGCCGGGCACCGCGAACGACTACGTGGCCACCAAGTACGGCTACACCCCGGCCGGTCAGCTGGCCAAAGTCACCGACGACAAGGCCAACGTCTGGTCGTACACCTACGACCAGCGTGGCCGGAAGCACACGTCGACCGACCCCGACACCGGCTCCGTGATCTACGAGTACGACGACCTGGACCGGCTGTTGTCGACGACAGACGCCCGTTCCAATACCGCCACTACGGTCTACGACAAGATCGGTCGCGCCACGGAGACGTGGCAGGGCGCCGCCGGCACCGGCACCAAGTTGTCCGTCTCCAAGTACGACACGGTGGCGAAGGGCGCGCTGTACGGCACGTACACGTACAAGGACGGCGCGGTCCTCTCCTCGGTGCTCTATCCGGCCCTGGACGATGACCTCGAGCCGACCCGGACCAGGTACTACCTGTCGAAGACGGCCGAGCCCGAGCTGGGCGGGACCTATGAATTCAACACGCAGTACAACGCGGACGGCACGGTCGCGGGACAGAACTCGCCGGCCGCAGGCGGTCTCCCGGCCGAAGCCCTGTCCTTCCAGTACGACGACCTTCAGCGGCCGGTTGCACTGGAGACTTCGCTCGGCGGCATGAGCTACGTCTCCGAGGTGTCGTACTCGCCGACCAACCAGCTCGAAGGGCTGAAGCTGACCACCGGTGAGACCGGTGCCAGGAAGACCCTGGTGGACTACTACTACGAACAGGGAACCTCGCGACTCATCAACACCCGTGTCGCCGTCGAGGGTTCCACCTCGGTGGTGTACGACGCCCGCTACACCTATGACGCCGGTGGCAATGTCCAGTCCATCGCGGACACGCCGAGCGGCGGTGCGGCGGATGTGCAGTGCTTCCGGTACGACGGCCTGCGGCAGATGACGGACGCGTGGACGTCGAAGGTCACTCCGGACAAGGCCGTCGGCACCGGCTCAACCGATGCTGCCTGTGCGCCCGCGCCTTCGGCGACGACTGTCGGTGGTACGGCTCCGTACTGGTCGAAGTACGGGTTCGACACGCTGGGCAACCGGACGTCGGCGACCGACTACGGGGTGAACGGCGCGGCGACATCAACGAAGGCGTACACCTACGGAGAGAACGGCGAGGGCCCGCACCAGTTGACCACCGAGGTGGTGAACACCACGGCCACCTCGACCACACCCGCGGTCAAGCTGTCCAACACCTACTCCTACGACGACACCGGCAACACCGAGCAACGAGTGCTCAACGGCGGCACGCAGAGGCTGGACTGGGACAAGCAGGGCGAGCTGACCAAGGTCACCAACGCCGACGGCGCCACCACCGACTACGTCTACGACGCAGGCGGGAGCCGGCTGCTGAGCAAGACGGCAGCGGAGACGACGTTCTACCTGCCCGGCATGGAACTGCACCTCAACAGGTCCACCGGTGCGGTGACAGGCTCCCGCTACTACAGCCTGGCCGGCCAGACCGTCGCGGTCCGGGACAACAACGGTGTCACCTTCCTCGCCTCCGACCACCACGGCACCGCCCAACTCGCAGTGAACGCCGCCACCGGAGCCATCCAGCGCCGCCGCATGGATCCGTTCGGAGCCGAACGGGACAGGTCCTCCACGGACTGGGTCGACGACAAGGGATTCGTAGGCGGCACGGTCCAAGAGCTGACTGGTCTCACCACACTCGGGGCACGCGAGTACGACAACTCGACGGGCCGGTTCATCTCCGCCGACCCGATCATCGACTACACGGACCCGCAGCAGATCAACGGCTACGCGTACAGCCTCAACAACCCGGTCACATTCTCGGACCCGGGTGGACTGGCGCCGGACGACTGCACGTTGGTCGGGATCACCTGCAAACCGACAGGCAACGGTGGCTGGAGCGTCAAGCCCACCGGGCAGTACTACGGCTACTACGGCGTCCAGGCGCCGAAGGAGACGCCATCGTCGTACAAGGCCCGCAGGGCCCAGACGGACGCCGATGTCGCCAAGCAGCGCGCGATCGCCGCAGCCAAGGAACTGGCTCAGATCGCCGCCGACGAGCTCGGCATCACTGACGCCCTGGACTGCTTCACCACGGGATCGCTCGGGGCGTGCGGGGCAACCGCGGTCAACATCATCTCCAGCGCGGTCGGCGGCATCGTCGGCAAGTTGGCCAAGAAGTATGGCCTGCCCTGGAAGTGGAAGAAGGGTGCGGAGCTCGCCAAACGCCTGTGGAATCTCGGTGACAAGCTGATCAGTGGGGTGAAGGACTGGTACAGCAAGTCGCGGTTGGCGCGAGACCTGGGAGGTTCGTGCCTGCTACCTGGGAACAGCTTCACCTCAGGTACCAGAGTATTGATGGCCGATGGCACCTCAAAACTGATCGAGAAGGTCAAGATCGGTGACAAGGTCCTGGCTACCGACCCCAAAACGGGTGAAACCGAGGCCAGAGAGGTCACGGCCGAGATCAAGGGCCAAGGCCTCAAGCACCTCGTCAAGGTCACCATCGATACCGACGGCGACAAGGGCAACCGCACCGCATCGGTCACTGCCACAGATGGGCATCCCTTCTGGGTGCCGGAACTCAATGCGTGGGTTGACGCCACTCACCTCAAGGCGGGGGAGCGACTTCGCGCGGGTGCCGGCACGCACGTGGAAATCAGTGCAGTCCAGCGATGGACCGTGCTGAACGAGGCTGTCTACAACCTCACCGTCAACGACCTCCACACGTACTATGTGCTGGCGGGCGCCACTCCGGTTCTTGTGCATAACTGCAACAGAGCTGGTTTGGATTTCACTGATGCTGAGAGGCAGAAGGTCTACGACGCTAACGCCGCGAAGAATGGTGGCGAATACAAGTGTGACTACTGTGGGCAGACGGTGGAGCGGCGCGCATCGCGAGATGCCAATGGGGACGCCATCAAGGGGAGGCCCGACGATGCCCAGATCGACCACGTAGAGCCGAAGGCCAGTGGAGGGCACGGCGGCGACCATAATGGTGCTGTGGCCTGCCGTCGATGCAACCGAGATAAGTCCACGAAGCCTTTGGAGGATTGGGACGATGAGCTCAGAGATTTCCTCGATGACTAGCGCCGGAAAATCGGCGTCGGACGATAAGCCTGAGAGGCTATACAAGGTAGCCTTCGATCTCCCTGAAGAGACGGCCCACTGGGCGCGTGCGTCTGCGGAGCGACTCTGGACTGGGAAGACTTCCGTGAAGATGGAAGTTCAGGTCCGGAACACCCCATTCTATGTGAAGGGTGTTGCCTTCGGGGATATCGTGCGGGTCAGGGCTGATCACGAGCGCAGGGAGCTCGTGTTCGAGGAGTTCGTTTCTGAGTCTGGCCATTCAGCAGTCCGCATCATCATCAAAGGTGACGGCGTGGGGGAGGAAGTCGACGCCACGCTCCGCGCCTTTGATTGTTCCTGGGAGATTGATGCAAGCGGTTCTCTGTGGGCAATCGATGTGCCGCCGAATGTTGATTACGCACCCATGAGAACCGCTCTCCTTCGAATTGCCAGTGAAGAGAAAATTGGCATCGAAGAGAGTGCCCTTGCCAGGGCTCACCGCGACGAACTCGAATTGCCAGAGCCGGATCACTAATATGGTCCGCAAGGAGCCCCGCCGGATTCCATTCCGGCGGGGCTCCTTGCGGTCTTGACGGCAACGTCAACGGACTACGGCTGCGGTGGGTGGGTCGTCGGGGGCATCGTCGCCGTTACCGAGGGCATTGCCGAGAGTGTCGATGGCCTGACGCTGGAGGCGGAGTCGTACGTGGGCGTAGACGCCGGCAGTGACGCCGATGTGGGCGTGGCCGAGGAGTTCCTTGATGACGACGAGATCGACGCCCTGTTCCAAGAGCAGGGTGGCGGTGGAGTGTCGGAGGTCGTGGAAGCGGATGGTCCGGAGTTCTGCGCTGTGGAGGAGGCTGCGGAAGCGGCGGGTGAGGTTGGTGGGGTCGAGCGGCCTGCCCTTCGGGGTGGTGAAGACGAGCCCGTTGTCCGTCCAGCCCGTTCCGGCTGCCTGGCGCTCTTCCTGCTGCCGTTCCTGGTGGATCTTGAGGGAGCTGAGACATTCGGTAGGGAGGGCGATGCGGCGCTCGGAGGCCAGGGTCTTGGTGTTCAGGACGGTCAGCCCTTGGCTGCGGGTGCGCTGGAGGGAGCGGTGGATGGTGGCGGTGCCGCCGTCGAGGTCGAGGTCTTCCCAGTGGAGGCCGAGGAGTTCGCCCTTGCGGAGTCCGGTGCGCAGGGCGAGTTCGTACAGGGCGTGAAGTCGGTCGGCGCGGGCGGCGTCGAGGAGTTGCCGGGCTTCGGTGGCGGTGAGGGGCTGGAAGCGCCTGGGGCGGGGCGTGGTCGTCTTGACGTTCCGGGCGACGTTGCGCGGCAGTTCGTCCTCGCGGACGGCGTGTTCCAGGGCGGACTTGAGGACCGCGTGGACGTACGTCACGGTCAGCGGTGAAAGCCGCCTTCAGCAGCACTGGCCGATGGCGCAGCAGGATTGCCGGACGGAGTCCCGGTTCTGGGCGCAGCACTGGCAGGCGGTGCGCAGCCCGTCGAGGAAGGTGCGGACGTCGCGGGTGGTAAGCCGGGCGAGCTTCTTGACGCCGAGGCCGGGGTTGAGGTGGAGGCGGATGGAGACGGCGTAGCGGGTGTGGGTGTTTTCCCGCAGGTGGTGAACGGCGACGCCGTCCAGCCAGTACGCGAGGTAGGCGCTCACGGTGCTGTCGGCGGCGGCGATGGGGAGACCACGGTTGCTGGCGGCGATCTTCTCGGTGAGCTTGGTCATCGCGTCCTTGCGGGTGGTGCCGTAGACGCGGACGCGCTTGCGGGTGTTGCCGGGCGCGAGGACGTATCCGGCGGCTTCCCAGCGTCCGTCCTTGCGCTGGTAGACGGTCCCGTCGCCGTTCGCGCGAGCACGGGAGCGGCGAGGCGGAGCGGAGCGGGGTGCGGTCATCAGGCGGCTTCCTGTTCCAGGCGGGTGCGGATGAAGTCGGTGAGGGCGTGGGTGGGGATGCGGCGGGCGCGGCCGAGGGTGATGGAGGCGAGCTGGCCGGTGCGGAGCAGGTCGTAGACGGCGGAGCGGCCAAGTTGGAGGCGGGCCATGACCTGGGGCACCGTGAGCAGATCCAGCGCCGGGGACGCCTCCGTGCGGAGGACGGCGAGTGGGGGCGAGGCCATCAGCAGCCCCCTTCGGCCGCGAACTGCCGTTCCAGTACCTTGCGATGCCAGACACCGGCGGCGAGGAGTGCCGCGCCGGGGCTGTAGCCCGAGCCGAGGTAGTCCCAGCGGCCGACGACGAGCGTGGTCGTCGGGTCGGGTTCGGGCAGGCCGGCGTGGGCGCGGGCCTGCTCGGTGCGCCAGGTGCGGCGGGCGTCGCGCAGCGCGCCGAGGGTGGTGGAGTAGCGGCGGGACTTGGTGGAGAAATGGCCCCGGAAGCCGAGCATGTGCGCCCACTTCCAGAGCTTGAGGCCGGTGAATTCCGGCAGCCTGCCCAGCTCCCAGCAGGTGCGGATCATCTGCCGGACGTGGCGGGCGACGGCGAGGCGGTGCAGCGGGCGGGCCTGTCCGGTGCCGTCGCAGGCGGTGCAGGGGAGCGGGGTGCCGTGGGGCAGGAGAGTGGCACCGCGTCCCTGGCAGGGGCGGCAGAACAGGGCGTGGTCGAGGGTGCCGGAGGCGTCGGCGGACTTGGTTGCGTACTTCGCCACGTAGGCGCCCACGGCCTGGTCGGTGAGTTCGGCGTCGGTACCGAAGGCGGCGATCTCGCGCACGTCGAGCTGCGTGCCCCAGGTGAGTTCGCGCTCCCCGATCGCGTCCGAGGTGACGGCCACTCGGACACGGAGGGCGGCGGCCCGGATGGCATCGGCGAGCACGGCGACGGTGGCGGACGAGGGTGGGGGCGTGGTGTTGCCGTCGGGGCCGTCTAGCCGGATGACGGCGTGGAAGTGGACCAGGCCGCGCTTTTGGTACTCGGCGACCTTGGCGAAGGAGATCCGCAGCACGGCGCGGGCAGCCTTCTGGGTGAGGCCGAGCCGGGCGGCGAGTTCGCGGCGCAGGTAGGTGGTGAAGCGGGCCCACAGGGCTCCGGCGTGGGCGTTGAAGAGGACCGCGCCTGTGTAGTTGTACGTCGCCGGGTTCAGGGGCGTGCCCAGCAGGGCGTCCGTGGGTCCGTGGAGCTGGTGGCAGCGGCAGGGCCGGACGTCGCCGCTGGGAGTGGTGGGGCGGTTGTGGACGGGGCCGAAGGAGGGTGCGGTGAGGGTGGCGAAGACGCGGGGGTGGGTGCGGACGGTGTCGGGCACGGTTTTGCCGCCGGAGAGGCCGGCGCGGATGAGGTGGTAGGTGTCGGCGGCGTAGAGGCGGGAGCAGGCCGGGCAGCGGGAGGAGCGGCGGTTGCCGCACGTGGTGAGCAGGCTGCCCGTCGGCTCGTCGGAGGAGGTATAGGCACGAAGGACTTCGCCGGTCGTGGTGTCGACGGTGGTGGTCTGTCCGGTCAGGCGGACGGGTTCGGTGCAGCCGCCGAGGCGTTCGATCTGCTGCTGTGCGCGGTCGAAGTCGGGGTGGTTGACGAGGTGGAGCAGGTCCCGTACGGCGGGGCTTGCCACGTGGCGCAGGTCCAGGGTGACCATTCGGGGCGTGTCCCTTCTGTTCGGGTGGGGCCCCGAGCGGCAACCAACCGGATCTGTAGGCGTGTTGGTGCTGCTCGGGGCATGGCGAACCGGGCCCGGGGGGCGGGTGTGGGTTCAGCGAGGGGGATGTGGCCGGTGGGGGCCGGTGCTCAGAGCTGAGCGAGTGCGGTGGTGGCCACCGGGAGGGCGATGCCCATGCGTGTGCCCAGGTGGGCGGCGGTGATCGGTGTTCCGTGCTCGGCGTGGTGGGTGTCCGCGATGCGCCGGGCCACGTCCGCAGGGCGGCCGGAAGGGCCGGGCCGGAAGCGGGTCGGCCCGTCGTGGTGACGGCGACCGGCGGAGCGTCAGCCGGAGCCGAGGCGGGCTCCAGTTCCTCGGCCGGGGAAGCGACGACAACCGGGACGGCCGCCGAGGGTGCCACGTCGGGTACGAACGCTTCGTCGGGCACCAGATCGAATACAGGGGTGGCGGTGGTGGCCTCCAGGCATGGGGCGCGGGTATGGAACTGGGCGAGGAAGGCGGGGTTCCCGGAGGAGTTCAAGAAGGACGCGGTCGAGCTGGTGCTCTCCTCGCCTGAGAGGCGGGTTGCGGACATCGCGCGGTTGCTGGGCGTGCACAAGGCGACGCTGGACACGTGGGTGGAGCGTGAGCCGGGGCGGCTGCGCAGGGCCGCTGGCAATGACGGCGGTGACGCCGCGGTGAGCCGGGACGTCGAGGCACTGAAAGCGCAGGTCCGTGAGCTGGACCGGCTGCTGTCCGAACGGAACCACGAGCTGGCGCACGCCCGGCAGGACATTGACATCCTGCAGAAGGCGGCCGCCTATTTCGCGCGGGAGACGGGGCAGTGATCCGCTACCGCTTCGTCGACGAGATCCGCGCGGAACACCCTGTCAGAAGGGTGTGTGACCTGCTGGGATGGGACAGATCCAGCCACTACGGATGGAAGGGACGCCAGTCGGCCAAGGATGCGAAGAACGCCTCGGACGAGGAGCTGCTCGTGGAGATCCGGCAGATCTACGACGCCTCGTCGGGCCCGCTCAGCACACGTACCAGGTGCTGGCCGGTGTCACGTCGGTCCTGGTTCACAACTGCGGAACCGGCTCAATCGCTCATAGCGGGCCCGACGGTCTTGGTCTTGACATGGTGGCGCCTGACGTCGCTGGAACTTCCCCAATGGTGCTGGGTCTTCCGGCATTTCACGAGCAGCGTCTGAGGGCGGGAACTTCGGGACTCGCTCAAATGCGCTTGTGGGGGCCCCGGTGGTTCGTGGCTGTCGTCGTTATGGAAACGACTCGTTGACCGGCCGGTCAGGGAGGTGACACGGTGCGATCATGACAGGAACATGCAGGTCCTGTGGAGGAGGCGCACGTGTTCGGCAAAGCGGCACGCATGGTCCAGCACCTGGAGGCGACCGGCGTCGGGCTGCCCCCGGACCACGCGGTCGCGGTTGACGCGCTGGACGCACGTGCCGCCGAGGCCCTGGCCGGCGCGCGTCGTGGTGTGTACGAGCCTGCCCGCGCGCTCCTCGCTGCCACACGGGAGGAGGCCGACTGGGTGCTGCGGGACGAGTGCGTTCGTGCCCTCGCCGAGATCGCTGGGGATGACGCGACGTGGCTGAACCACTGGCTGGCCGAGTCGCCGGAGGACCCCGATGCCCTTGTCATCGAGGCGTTCCGGCGCCTCTTCGAGGCATGGAAGGTCCGCACGGCCGCCTATGCGAAGGATGTGGCCGCGGACCAGTTCAGCGCCTTCCTCGCACTGCTGAATGACGCACTGCCGGTCATCGAGGCGGCCGTCGCGGCCGGCCCCGGCGACCCGGTCCCCTGGTCCGCTGCCCTGAACCACTGCATGGGCGCCCAGGCACCGCGGGACGTCTTCGACGACTGTCTGCATCAAGCGCTCGCCTGCGCGCCCCATCACGCGCCCACCCACGTCAATGCCGTGCAGTTCCTTGCCGCCAAGTGGTACGGCAGTCACCAGGAGATGCTCGACTACGCGGCCCGCGCCGCCGCCGACGCTCCGCAGGACTCTCCCTTGCGCGCCCTGGAGGTCGTGGCACTGACAGAAGTCGGCATCGAGCAGCAGAGGCACCCGCGTGGGCGTGGCGGCCAGGCGATTCCCGGCGCAGACCGGATCGACGAGATCATCGCCACGGCACAGACGTACTCGGCGTCGCGCCCGCCCGAGGACCGCGCCGCCCGCCTGATCCGCAACCACCTGGTGTGGGCGCTGAACCGTAAGGAACGGTGGGCCGAGTCGCTGGACGTCTACCGTTCCATCGGGCGGTACGCCACCGCTTCTCCGTGGGAGTACGCGGGGACTCCGCTGGACGCGTTCCTGCAATTCCGGGACCACGCCCGCTCCCGGCTTGCTGCCTCCGTCCCGCGCAACGGCACCGTCCCCGCCCCTGCGGTGCCGCTGCCGGAGGCCGTGCAGCCCCAGGGGGCACGGGAGATCGCGTACGTACCGGCCCCGGCGCAGCGTGTCTCGCAGGAGCTGTTGCTGTGCGGGGCGACCGTGAGGCTCGCTCCGGCCGGACGGTGGACGCTGATGGAGGCGGCCCCGTCCCAGGAGACAGCGGGCAAGCGCGGGCGCCGAGCGACGCTGCTGCGTCTCGACGGACTGGCCAAGGTCGCGGAAACCGCCTTCGGCGCTGCTGGACTGACCACCCTGATCGCCCACTGCGAAGGGGGCGGCTCCCGCGCCCTCACCGTCGTCAGCAAGGGCAGGACAACTGCCCGGCACCGTTGGGCGGGGCCCGGGACGATGCCGTCGCTGGAGATCGCACAGCAGTACGCGGAGCTGCTCGTCGCGGCGGCCGGTGGCGGCGATGCGCGCGAGGTGGCGCGCCTGCTGCGCGACCCCGGTGATCCGTCGGAGCTCCAGATCCGCACCTTGGCCACGCTGGGCCTTCCGCCGCTCCCGGTCGGTTTCGGCGAGCGCTCGGAGGTTCTGGACGGGGTCCGGGGGGCGACCGTGCACCAGGCCCGCTCGCTGTGGCAGGGCATGAAGGACTTCATGAACGATGACACCGACCCGAACCCACCGCTCCAGCTCAACGGGCGGTAAGCGGTGGTCGTGGCATGGCCTCGGGGCGACGGTGACGCTGCGGGTGCATCGGGCTCTCCAGCGCCGCCGCTGCCGCAGAAGCGCGAAGACCCGGGTCGCGCTCGCGCCGTCACCCCGGTGGTGCGGGAACGCATCGCCTGACCCCGCGCGTTCCTGCACGAACGGCCCGCCGGAACGGTGAGAACCGTCCTGGCGGGCCGTCGTCGTACGAGGCCGTCCGGCAGCTTTCGCTTGAGGCCCGACTTCTGCGCTCTGCGGTTCTCCGCCCGGCTCAGCTCCGTGACGTCGAACAGCCGGCGGTCCAGCTTTCCGGAAGTGATCAGCCGGTGTGCGTCGGACGGGGCGAGCACGGTGTGCCCGTCCCACATCTGCCGCTGCACGGGTATGTGCTCGCGTCCCGCCGCGGGACGGAAGCCCACGACCCGGCCCTTGGCATCCACGGTGACGCGGTCGCCGGTGATGAGCGTCAGCTGATGCCGTGCGCCGGAGGAACCGGCGGCCGGCTGCGACGGGCTGTTGTCGCGGGCCACGGCCGGGGTGGTCAACCCGGCCGTGAGCGCCACGGCCGCCGCTGTGGCGACGGTTGAAACACACGCTCTTCTCACGTGTCTGCACAACTCTCCCCCTGGAGAATCAGGCGGCCCCCGAGAGGGCCGGTAGGCAGGCGGCACCGATGCACGCACCGGGGCCGCCTGTTTCACCCGTATAGAGGGGGATGTGATCGAACGAGTTCACAGTAGACACACAGATGACCGAAGTGGGGGGATCTTCAGCGGCTGTCGGGCGCCTGCTGAGCGGTCCTGCGAAACGGCGGAGCGGCCGTTACGAGGGCACCGGAGAGGTCCAAGGGCAGCTCAAGGACAGCTCGGGGGAGACCGAGGCGTCCCCGAGGAGCTGGAGAAGAGGGCACTCGGGTCCGGCGGGAAGTGGAGAACGGCCAGGCGATGAGTTTCGGCCGCCGGACCGGTCTCCCTGGTATGGATCCCTTGCCGTCGGCCGCACTCGTCCTCTCCGGACGCCTCACCCGGGCGGGTACGCCACGCCTCTGTGCGGAGCTGGAGACGGTACTGGCCGCGTCGGACGCCGCGGTGGTGGACTGCGACATCGGCGGCGTCGTCGAGCCGGACCTGGCCACGGTGGAGGCGATCGCCCGTCTGTCGCTGGTCGCGCGCAGGGCGGGCGGCCGAAGGCTGCGGCTGCGCGGGACGCCGCCCGGACTTCAACACCTGCTGGATCTCGTGGGGTTGGCCGAGGTGGTGGATCTGGCCGACGCGGCGGCAACGGAGGCGGAGGCGGGCGGGACGCCCGGCCTCTGAAGGGGTGGGCGCGGCCATGGGCGGGGTGGGCGCCGTACCTCAGGGCCGGTCGTACACCGCGTAGTCGCAGACCACCTGCGTGAGCCGGGCCTGCCCGTCTGCCCCCACGGCCGAGTCCTTCGCCGGGGAGGCGGTGGCCGGGGGCGAGGGAGCCGGTGCCGAGGAACGGACCGGTGGCGAGGAGATATCCGGCGTCCGGGCCCGCGACCGCTCCGCAGCCCGGGCGGCCGACCCCTCGCAGTCGGACTCCGGCTGCGGCCCCGGTTCCGCGCCGGAGGCGGGCGGCACGACGTGGGCCGGTCCCGACGTCGCCGCCGGCTCACCGACCCACTGCGTGACGCCCCACCCGGCGACGGCCAGTACCACCCACCCCGCGACCAGCCCCCGCACGAGCCGAGGCCTCACGCGGCATCGGCGTCCAGATGATCGGGCAGCCCGAACAGCGGGAACCAGCGCGGGGTGTCCAGGAAGCAGTGCATTCCGGTGATCGCACCGTCCTGGATGTCGATGACCTGCACCGCCCACGGCACGAAGCCCGGCCCCTCCGGGTTCGGCTTGTAGTGCGCGAACGCCGGGGTGCCGTTGGCCGAGGTCGCGACCAGCCGGGAACCCGCACAGGACGCGCCGATGGAGAGCATGAAGCCCGTGATGTCGTCGTGCCCCTGAAGCCAGAGGTCGAACGGCGGCATGGTCATGATGGCGTCCTCATGGAGGAGCGCGGTCAGTGCCTTCATGTCGTAGCCCTCGAACGCCGCCACATACCGCTCAAGGAGCTTGCGCTGCTCCTCGTCGAGCGGGTTCGCCGCGTCGGCGGTGGCGGCGTCGTCCTGGTGCTCGGTCAGCGTGGCCCGGGCCCGCTGGAGCGCGCTGTTCACCGAGGCGACCGAGGTGTCGAGCAGCTCGGCGACCTCGGCCGCCTTCCACGCCAGCACCTCGCGCAGGATCAGCACCGCCCGCTGCTTCGGCGGCAGATGCTGGAGCGCGGCGACGAACGCCAGCCGCACCGACTCGCGCGCGACGGCGGCCTCCGCGGGGTCCGCGACCGTCGGCAGGATCCGCCCGTCCGGCATCGGCTCCAGCCAGGTGTTCTCCGGCAGTGGATTGAGCGCGGCCTGCGCGAGCGGCGTCGGGCCGGACAGATCGATCGGCCTGGCGCGCTTGTTGCCCGCGTTGAGCATGTCGAGGCAGACGTTCGTCGCGATGCGGTACAGCCAGGACCGCAGCGACGAACGGCCCTCGAACTTCTCGATGTTGCGCCACGCGCGCACCAGCGTGTCCTGGACCGCGTCCTCCGCCTCGAAGGCCGAGCCGAGCATCCGGTAGCAGTAGCCGGTCAGCTCGACCCGGTGTCCCTCCAGACGGCTGTCGAGATCGGTCGTCGTCGCCGTCAGATCACTCATGCTTCCGCTCACCCCTGTTGCGCTGTGGCACCGCTCACTCCAGCACTTCGGAAGCTACCGCAAGCCACTGACAACAGGGGCGGGAAGAGCAGAAGCGGTCACGTTCCGAGCTTGCGCCCGTACGTGTACACGTCGTCACCGGTCTTCAGCAGGTTCCAGTACGACTTCGCGTCGGCGGTGCGCATGTTGACGCAGCCGTGCGAGCCCGGCGGGTTCCACATCTTCACGCCCACCGCGTGGAACGCCTGCCCGCCGTCGAAGAACTGGGAGTACGGCATCGCCACGTTGTAGATCGACGAGACGTGGTTCTTGTGCTTCCAGTAGATCTTCTTCGCCCCGGTCCGGGTCTCGTACCCGTCCCGCCCGGTCCGCACCGGCACAGGGCCGAACCTCAGCTTGCTGCCGTCCTGGATCCAGGTGATCTGCCGGGTCAGGTCCACGCAGGCGATGCGGCCCTTGTTGGTGGGGCACTTCTTGGCCTTGTTCGGGTTCTTGCCCGCGGCCTTCTGGGCGGTCAGCGTCTGCATGGTGCGCCAGGTGATCGGGCCCGCGTACCCGATGGTGGGCGTGACCCCGTACGTGCTCTGGAACGAGCGGATCGCCTTGCAGTCGGCGGCCGACTGCTTGCCGTCCACCTTGCGGTGCAGGTACTTCTCGACCTGCTTCTGGTACGGCCCCTTGGACGTCGTGCACGACGCCGCCTGGGCGGTGGTGCCGGTGCCGAGCACGAACGCCGGCACGGCGGTCAGACCGGCGACCGCCAGCGCGAGCCCGCGCCGGGTCCGTACGCTCCCCACTCCTCGTACACCCCCCGCACTCCTTACGCTCCGTATGGATCCCATGACCTCGACGACTCCCATGAACGCCAACTCCCCTTCGCGCGCTATGCGGTGCTTCCGCCTGCAAGACGCGCGTCGGGGAGTCGATGGTTGTGCGCCGAATGTCTCAGTTCTGTACGGGCACCAGGGCTGCCGCCCGCACCCGCTGAGCACGCGCCGCCCGTGACCCGTACAGAGTGATCGAGACGACACCGAGCACCGCGGCCAGACCCAGCGCGACCGTGCCCGCCCAGCCCCCGGCGTGGAAGGCCACCGCGCCGAGCGTGCCGCCCGCGCTGGAGCCCAGGTAGTACGCCGACTGGTAGAGCGCCGACGCCTGGGCGCGGCCCTTGGTCGCCGTACGGCTCACGGAGGACGAGGCGACCGCGTGCCCGGCGAAGAAGCCCGCCGTGATCAGGACCAGGCCGAGGAGTACGGCTGCCAGCTGGTCGGCCAGCGAGAGCAGCAGACCGGCGGCCGTGGTGGAGACGGCGAGGTAGAGCGCGCCCCGGCGCCCGAGCCGGCCGACGAGCCTGCCCGCGGCGGCGGAGGACACCGTACCGACCAGATAGACGAGGAAGATGGAGCCGACGACACCCTGCGGGAGGCTGAACGGCGCCTCGACGAGCCGGTAGCCGATCACCGTGTAGACCGCGCCGAACACCGTCATGAACAGTGCGCCGATCGCGTACAGCCGACGCAGCAGCGGATCGGCGAGGTGCCCGCCGACGGTCCTGGCCAGGGCCTTCGGGTTCAGCGAACCGGGGGTGAAGTGCCGGGCCCTGGGGATCATGAAGTGGAAGACGACGGCACAGGCCACGGCCAGCAGCCCGACCGCGCCGAGCGCCGCCCGCCAGCCCCACAGCTGGGCGATCCAGCCGGTGAGGATACGGCCGCTCATCCCGCCGATGCTGTTACCGGCCACGAACAGCCCGATCGCGGCGACGAGCGCCTTCGGCCGGACCTCCTCCGCCAGGTACGCCATCGCGGAGGCGGGCAGACCGGCGAGCGCGGCGCCCTGGACGGCGCGCAGCGCGATCAGCCAGCCGAGCGAGGGCGCGAACGGCACGAACAGCCCCACGGTCACCGCGACCACCAGGGAGGCGGTCATCATCTGCCGTCGCCCGAACCGCTCGGACAGCGCGCTCATCGGCAGCACACACAGCGCCAGCGCACCCGTCGCGGCGGACACCGTCCAGCTCGCCTGGCCGGCCGTGGCGCCGAACGACGCGGAGACGGCGGGCAGCAGGGCCTGGGTGGAGTAGAGGAGGGCGAACGTCGCGACACCGGCGGCGAAGAGCGCGAAGCTCATCCTGCGGTAGCCGGGGCCACCGGGTTCGAGCCGGTCCGGTGCGGCGGATACGGGGGAGGTCTGGGACGAGGCGGCCACGGTGAGGGTGGACGCCCCGGTACTGGCAGGAGGCATGCCACCAAAGTAGGGCGGCACCTTTCATGCGTCCAATGCACAAACCCGCCATAATTAATCCCATGGCGCATCAGTACAGCTCACAGCCTCGGCTGTCACCAAGCAGTTACGAAGAAGACATCCGCGCGGTTCTCGCACCGCGCCTCGCGTACTTCGAGGCCGTCGCCCGCCACGAACACGTCACCCGCGCCGCGCACGAGCTGGGCGTCCCCCAGTCGACCCTCTCGCGGGCGATGGTCCGCCTGGAACAGGACCTGGGCGTCGCCCTGTTCGCCCGCAGGGGCCGCACGGTCTCCCTCACCCCCGCCGGCCGCACCTTCCTCGGCTCGGCGGAACGCGCCCTCGCGGAGGTCGAGAAGGCGGCCGACTCGGTACGGGCCGACGCCGACCCCGCCGCGGGCAAGGTGGCCTTCGGCTTCCTCCACACGATGGGCTCCGAAACCGTCCCCGCCCTGATCCGGGCCTTCCGCGCCGACCATCCCCGGGTCCGCTTCCAGCTCGTCCAGAACTACGGCGAAGCCATGATCGAACGCCTCCGCGCGGGCGGCCTCGACCTCTGCCTCACCTCACCCGTCCCGGACGCCCCGGACCTGGTGGCCCGCCGCCTGGACGAACAGCGCCTGCGCCTGGTCGTCCCCGAGGACCACCGCCTGGCCTCCCGCCGCCGCGTCCGCCTGGCGGAGGCCGCCGACGAAACCTTCGTCACCCTGGAACCCGGCTACGGGCTCCGCCGCATCACGGACGACCTCTGCACGGAGGCGGGCTTCGTCCCCCGCGTCGCGTTCGAGGGCGAGGAGGCGGAGACCCTGCGCGGCCTGGTCGCGGCAGGCCTGGGCGTCGCACTGCTCCCGCCTCCGGCGGTGGCCCGCCCCGGAGTGGTGGAACTGACGGTGACGGCACCGCGGGCCGCTCGGGAGATCGGTGTGGCCTGGCTGGACGGCCACCCGGACACCCCGCCGGTGGCGGCGTTCAAGAAGTTCCTGCTGTCGCGACGGGGGAACCTGCTGCCGGACTGAGGGGGTGGGGGGATGGGGGTGGGGGTGCGGGGGTGGGGGATGGGTGTGCCGGGGTGTGCCGGGGGTGGGGAGGCCAGCCCCGCGTCATGCGGCGAACAACGCTTCGGGCAAGATCCTGCTATTTGCGGTGCGGGGCCATCCCCCGCGCATGAGGGGAGCAGATGGCCAGCACCAGCCTCTGGAACATCCAGAAGGGACCATCCCCGCAGGCGCGGGGAGCAGGCGGGGGAACCTCCGTCCGATGACGGAATCCGGGGACCATCCCCGCAGGCGCGGGGAGCAGCAGACGCCTTCTCCCGCTTGTCGCCTGCCCACGGGACCATCCCCGCAGGCGCGGGGAGCAGCTCCCGCAGGGGACGTGGCTGCCGCTCGTACGGGGACCATCCCCGCAGGCGCGGGGAGCAGGGCGGGCTGATGTGCGGCCGCTGCAAGCAGCCGGGACCATCCCCGCAGGCGCGGGGAGCAGCCGGACACGCTGGGCACCCGCGACCTAGCCGCGGGACCATCCCCGCAGGCGCGGGGAGCAGATGATCGGCCTGTCCCACCAGGTCCGCTCCACGGGACCATCCCCGCAGGCGCGGGGAGCAGACGGGCACAGTCACCTGTACAGGCACCGTGATGGGACCATCCCCGCAGGCGCGGGGAGCAGGTAGCAGTAGGAAGAGAGGGAGTTGGAGAGGGGGGACCATCCCCGCAGGCGCGGGGAGCAGCAGCTGGTCGAGGCGCTGACGGGCCCGTCCTCGGGACCATCCCCGCAGGCGCGGGGAGCAGCGCGCCTGCGCCTGACGGTGCCCGTCGGCCTCGGGACCATCCCCGCAGGCGCGGGGAGCAGTCATCGTCAAGCATGGAATCTCCTCTGCGCCGGGGACCATCCCCGCAGGCGCGGGGAGCAGGCCACCGCCCGGGACTTCGTGAGCGCTTCCGCGGGACCATCCCCGCAGGCGCGGGGAGCAGGCCCGAGCTGGCTGAACCTGTTTCGACCGGTGGGGGACCATCCCCGCAGGCGCGGGGAGCAGACTCGCAGATCCACATCTCCGTGGTTCTCACTGGGACCATCCCCGCAGGCGCGGGGAGCAGGCGTCCACGGCCCGGTCCCAGACCCCCCGGACGGGACCATCCCCGCAGGCGCGGGGAGCAGATGGGCGGAGCACCTGCCGTACAAGACACCCAGGGACCATCCCCGCAGGCGCGGGGAGCAGGGGAGTCTCCTGTTCGGGCTCGGGTAGGGGCAGGGACCATCCCCGCAGGCGCGGGGAGCAGATCGGCCGGGCGATCCCGGACGTGATGCACCTGGGACCATCCCCGCAGGCGCGGGGAGCAGTGGCCGGTCGTCTGGTGTTCGAGCAGCCAGCCGGGACCATCCCCGCAGGCGCGGGGAGCAGCTGTTGGGCCCGGCGTCCGCCCCCGTTACCGCGGACCATCCCCGCAGGCGCGGGGAGCAGGCGGTGGGGTCGAGGGAGCCGTCGGCGGAGGTGGGACCATCCCCGCAGGCGCGGGGAGCAGAGGCCCGGTGACGTGCTGTTACTGGAGTGCCAGGGACCATCCCCGCAGGCGCGGGGAGCAGGGACCGCCGATCTCAGCAGCCCCGGCGAGACGGGGACCATCCCCGCAGGCGCGGGGAGCAGGAACAGCCGGGCACTCCGGCCTGGCCGCTGAAGGGACCATCCCCGCAGGCGCGGGGAGCAGCCCACCCTCAGTGCCGCCGATCTCAAGCAGGCGGGACCATCCCCGCAGGCGCGGGGAGCAGGGTGCTCAGCGGCGCGTTGACGTGCCTGTGCCGGGACCATCCCCGCAGGCGCGGGGAGCAGAGCTGGCGTTCGGCGGCTGCCAGGATTTTCGGGGGACCATCCCCGCAGGCGCGGGGAGCAGCCCACCCTCAGTGCCGCCGATCTCAAGCAGGCGGGACCATCCCCGCAGGCGCGGGGAGCAGCGCAGCAGCGCGGACCGGGCCTTGACGACATCGGGACCATCCCCGCAGGCGCGGGGAGCAGGGCCCGTGCCGAAGAGGACGTCCTCAAGGTTCGGGACCATCCCCGCAGGCGCGGGGAGCAGCCCGGGCCCGGGCCGCTTGGCCGGACGCTGTTGGGGACCATCCCCGCAGGCGCGGGGAGCAGGTCGACAAGGGAGGCAAGGCCGGTCCCCGCGAGGGACCATCCCCGCAGGCGCGGGGAGCAGCCGTCGATGGAGACGGAGGAGACGTTCCCCGTGGGACCATCCCCGCAGGCGCGGGGAGCAGTCTCTGGAGCTCGTCGACCGAGTTGTCGACGAGGGACCATCCCCGCAGGCGCGGGGAGCAGCCCCGGCAGTTGCGTGCGTTCGCGGTCATCACGGGACCATCCCCGCAGGCGCGGGGAGCAGCTCACGGGGTCGGTTCAGCGGGTGCGGAGGTGGGGACCATCCCCGCAGGCGCGGGGAGCAGGTCGCGCCCAGGGCCACGCGCGGCCCCCAGGTGGGACCATCCCCGCAGGCGCGGGGAGCAGTAGCCGGGGCTGTCCGGCTTCTCGGAGATGTAGGGACCATCCCCGCAGGCGCGGGGAGCAGCGACGCAGACCCGTCTTCTTGGGCCCCGGCTGGGGACCATCCCCGCAGGCGCGGGGAGCAGTTCTCCTCGAGGGACGGCGCGGGCGGCGGCGGGAAGGGACCATCCCCGCAGGCGCGGGGAGCAGCGGCGGCGCGCGGGGGCTCAGGGCCGCCACCTGGGACCATCCCCGCAGGCGCGGGGAGCAGCTCGGGGTCGCCCTGACAGTGTTCGGCGATCAGGGACCATCCCCGCAGGCGCGGGGAGCAGGAAGCTCTCTAGCTATGTCAATGAACTCTCTAGGGACCATCCCCGCAGGCGCGGGGAGCAGTGGCCACGATCGATGTCGAGCTGCGGCCCGTCGGGACCATCCCCGCAGGCGCGGGGAGCAGCGCAGAGCGACCGCGTCCAGTGAGGCGGCCCGGGGACCATCCCCGCAGGCGCGGGGAGCAGGGTGGCTGCGGCAGTGGTGGTGTCCCAGCCGCGGGACCATCCCCGCAGGCGCGGGGAGCAGAGTGGCGTCCTTCTGTCAGCTTGACCTTGTCCGGGACCATCCCCGCAGGCGCGGGGAGCAGCGACAAGCGCGTTGTAGACCGCCATGTAGAGGGGGACCATCCCCGCAGGCGCGGGGAGCAGCCGATGAGGAGCTGGGAGCGGATGACCGTGGAGGGACCATCCCCGCAGGCGCGGGGAGCAGCGGGTTGTAGGGCTCGGGGCGGGTGGGCACGAGGGACCATCCCCGCAGGCGCGGGGAGCAGCTGCGCCAGCAGCGGGAGAAGCACGGGCTGACGGGACCATCCCCGCAGGCGCGGGGAGCAGAGGACGGCGAGGCCGGTGGCGATGGTGCGGCCGGGACCATCCCCGCAGGCGCGGGGAGCAGGGGCGGTTCGTCTCATCCGGCCCGGCGCCGTTGGGACCATCCCCGCAGGCGCGGGGAGCAGCCCGCCGCCCAATCTCAGCTACGCGGGCTCCGGGGACCATCCCCGCAGGCGCGGGGAGCAGATCGTGGAGCGGATGGAGAGCGCCCCGTTCCTGGGACCATCCCCGCAGGCGCGGGGAGCAGATGGCGGACAGGACGGCGGCCAGGGCCGGGTCGGGACCATCCCCGCAGGCGCGGGGAGCAGATCACCGGATCCATCATTCTTGGCCCTGTGGGGGGACCATCCCCGCAGGCGCGGGGAGCAGGAGTGATGCATCAGAGGCAGTCGCTGTGTAGCGGGACCATCCCCGCAGGCGCGGGGAGCAGACTGCGTGAGCTGCGGTTTTACGGCGCGGAGGCGCTAGTTTTGACCACTTGCGCGAAGTCCGACATCTGGGGCAATCCTCCTCATCTGTCCACGAGTTGGCGGCAGCGTAAAGATTCAAACATAGTTCCTGTGCCCACTCGCCACCGCGGCTTCGCTGCAATGTCCCCTGAATGTGCGCAAGTTCCGTCGTATCAACATCCCGCGCAGCCCGCTCCCTGTATTCATCTGGCATGACGACAGAGCGAGCCACCCGCTCCGGACTCCAGGCCGTGCTCACCGGACCCGTCCGCACCGTGTGGGCCAAGCACGACTGGGACTCCGAGGGGTGGCTGCCGTTGTGGCGGCACATGGAGGACAGTGCCGCAGTCGCCGGGTTGTTGTGGGACACGTGGTTGCCGGCGAGCGTCCGGGAGTTGGTCGGCGCGCCACTGCCGGAAGGGCAGCGGGACGGGCGGAAGCTCGCCGTGTGGTTGGCGGGGGTGCACGACATCGGTAAGGCGACGCCCGCCTTCGCCTGCCAGGTCGATCCCCTCGCGGACCTCATGCGTGACCAGGGGCTGGCAATGCGCTCGGCCAAGGCCATCGGGGCGGACCGCCGCCTCGCGCCGCACGGGCTTGCCGGTCAAGTGCTGCTCGGGGAGTGGTTGCGGGACCGGCATGGCTGGACGGTGAAGCAGGTCGGTCAGGTCACCGTCGTCGTCGGTGGGCATCACGGCGTGCCGCCGGAGCATGGGCAGATCGCCGCTCTGTACAGGCATGGGCACCTGCTGCGTACGCCCGGGGCGAGCGAAGCCGTGTGGCGGAGGGTGCAGGGTGAACTGCTCGACGCGTGTGCGGACGAGTACGGCGTACAGGGCCGGTTGGGCGCGTGGCGGTCGGTGCGGCTGCCGCAGAGCGCACAGGTGCTGCTTACATCGTTGGTGATCGTCGCCGACTGGATCGCCAGCAATGCTGATCTCTTTCCCTACTTCCCGCAGGACGCCGCCCGCAGCAGCGAGGAGCGCGTCGCCGCGGCCTGGCGCGGGCTCGACCTTCCCGCGCCGTGGTCCCCGGACGAGCCTGCGGAGGACGCTCAGCAGCTCATCGCCACACGCTTCGGCCTCCCGGATGGGGCGAAGGCGCGCCCCGTTCAGGAGGCGGTCGTCGGACTGGCCCGTTCCATGGCGGAGCCCGGTCTGATGGTGATCGAGGCGCCCATGGGCGAGGGCAAGACCGAGGCCGCGCTCGCGGCCGCCGAGATCTTCGCCGCCCGCTCCGGGGCCGGTGGAGTGTTCTTCGCGCTGCCCACCATGGCAACCGGGAACGCCATGTTCCCCCGTCTCCTTAAGTGGATCAGACGGCTTCCTTCGGCCCGGGGCGCCGAGCACTCCGTGTTGCTCGCCCACTCCAAGTCCGCGCTGAACGAGGACTTCGCCGAGCTCATGCGCGACGGCGGGCGGCGGATCGCCGCCGTGGAACTCGACGCACCGGGCACACCGCGCTGGCGGCCGAGCGATGAGACGCCTGCCGCTCCCGCCGAACTCGTCGCCCATGCCTGGTTGCGCGGACGCAAGAAGGCCATGCTCTCCTCCTTCGTCGCCGGAACCATCGACCAACTGCTGTTCGCCGGGCTCAAGAGCCGGCACCTGGCGATGCGGCATCTCGCGGTCGCCGGGAAGGTCGTCGTCATCGACGAAGCGCATGCGTACGACACGTACATGAGTGTCTATCTCGACCGTGTCCTGGCGTGGCTGGGTGCGTACCGGGTGCCCGTGGTGGTGCTGTCGGCGACCCTGCCCGCAGGCAGGCGGCGCGAGCTGGTGGAGGCGTACGCCGGCAGCGAGGAGAGCGGCAGCGAGGAGAGAGGTGGAAGGAGCTGCGAGGAGAGCAGTGGAAGGAGCGGAGGGGAGAACGGGGACGACGGCAGGGGCGCGCTCGACGCAGTGGGCGAGGCCACCGCCTATCCGTTGCTGACCGCCGCGAGCCGCGGCCGGGCGCCGGTCGTACGGCAGCCCGAGGCATCCGGCCGCCGTACGGACGTCGTACTGGAACGGATCGACGACGGCATCGACGTCCTGGTCGGGCGGCTCGCCGGTGAACTGGAGGGCGGTGGCTGTGTCCTCGTCGTACGCAACACCGTCAAGCGGGTGCTGGAGACAGCGAAGGCGCTCAGGGACAGGTTCGGCGACGAGCAGGTGACGGTCGCCCACTCGTGCTTCATCGATGTCGACCGGGCAGCGAAGGACGCGGATCTTCTCAGGCGCTTCGGCCCTCCAGGGACAGCTCGGGGCCGTCCGGCCGGGCCGCACATCGTGGTGGCCAGCCAGGTGGCCGAGCAGTCCCTCGATGTCGACTTCGACCTGCTCGTCACCGACCTCTGCCCGGTCGACCTCCTGCTCCAGCGCATGGGGCGTCTCCATCGGCACGAGCGTGGCGTGGCGCAGCAGGACCGTCCCGAGCGGTTGCGCAAGGCGCGCTGTCTGGTCACGGGGGTGGACTGGGATGCGGAAGTTCCGGTTCCCGTACGGGGGTCGGTGGCTGTGTACGGCGCGTACGCGCTCCTGCGTTCCGCCGCCGTGCTCCTGCCTCATTTCGCGCGGGCGGGATCCCGTCCCGTACGACTTCCCGACGACATCAGCCCGCTGGTCCAGGCCGCCTACGCCGAGAAGGCCGGAGAGGAGGTCGGAGGGACCGCCCACGCCGAGGAGGCCACCCATCCCGAGGGGGCCGCCCACGCCCAAGGCCGCGCAGGGGCCGAAGGGCCGACGGCTTGGGCGGAGGCGATGGCCGAGGCGCGGGAGCGGTACGAGCGGCACCGTGCCGACCAGGCGCGTCGTGCGGCCGTGTTCCGACTGGGGAAGGTCGGGGCTGCGGGCAGGCCGCTGTTCGGATGGGTTGCCGCCGGGGTGGGAGACGCCGACGACACCCGGGCGGGGCGGGCTCAGGTCCGTGACAGCAGGGAGAGCCTGGAAGTCGTCGTGGTGCAGCGGCGCGCCGACGGGACGCTGGTGACGGTTCCGTGGCTGGCTCCGGACCGCCACGGCAGACCGCTTGGGGGCCTGGAGCTGCCCCGCGACCAGCCTCCGCCCCGGCATGCGGCGCGGGCGGCGGCGAGTTGCGGACTGAGGCTGCCGATCCAGTTCTCGTACGCCGAGGTCATGGATCGCGCCATCGCCGAACTGGAGGCGGAACTGTACGTACCCGCATGGCAGGTGAAGGAGTGCCCCTGGCTCTCCGGCCAGCTGATTCTCGCGCTCGATGAGAATGGTCAGACCCGCCTGGCAGGCCATTCCCTGAGCTACAGCGAGAGCGACGGTCTTGAGGTGACCCATGCCCCGGGAAGATGAAGTGGCCATGTGCGCAGAGTCGTTCGACCTCACCGAGAGGCCCTGGATTCCGGTGCTCCGGCAGGACGGCGGCCAGGACGAGCTGTCGCTGCGGCAGCTCTTCGGCCAGGCCGGCAGCCTGCGGAGAATCGTCGGCGACCTGCCCACCCAGGAGTTCGCACTGATACGGCTGTTGCTCGCCGTGGCACACGACGCGCTCGACGGGCCGCGCGATGTCGAGCACTGGGCCGAGCTCTGGGCCGATGACGACTGCTTCGCTCCGGTGGGGGCGTACCTTCGGGACCACCGTGAGCGGTTCGGTCTCTTCGACGCACGTATGCCGTTCTTCCAGGTCGCCGGGTTGCACACGGCGAAGGGGGAGGTGTTCTCCCTCAACCGCATCGTGGCCGATGTTCCCAACGGGGCACCCTTCTTCAGTTCGCGGATGCCCGCAGCCGACCGGCTCACGTATGCGGAAGCGGCCCGATGGGTCGTCCACGCGCACGCGTACGACACGTCCGGCATCAAGACCGGCGTGGTCGGCGACGACCGGGTGAAGGGCGGGCGGGTCTACCCGCTCGGCGTCGGCTGGGCCGGGAATCTCGGGGGCGTCTACGCGGAGGGAAGCACCCTGCGGGAGACGCTGCTGCTCAATCTGGTGGCGCCCTCGGACACCCCCGGCCTGAGTGAGGGAGAGGGCGGTGACGACCGCCCCGCCTGGCGCCGTGAGCCGTGTGGGCCGGGAGCGGGGCCGTTACGGCAGCCCACGGGCGTACGCGACCTCTACACCTGGCAGTCCCGGCGGATCCTGCTCCACGCGGACGGTGACGGTGTGCACGGCGTGGTCCTCGGCTACGGAGATCCGCTCACCGTCCGCAACACCCACGGCTGGGAACCGATGACAGCCTGGCGCCGCAGCAAGGCCCAGGAGAAGAAGCACGGTGAGCCGGTCGTCTACATGCCCCGTGAACACGATCCCGCCCGCTCCGCCTGGCGGGGACTCGGTTCACTGATCGCCGGCCGGAGCGAAGCCACGCAGGGGGCGGACGCCGCCGCCCATCTGCCGCCCCGGGGCTTCGAGTGGATTTCCCGGCTGGTCACGGAAGGAGAGCTGGAGCAGGGGTTCCCGGTCATGGCCCGGATCGTCGGAGCCCGGTACGGGACGCAGCAGTCGGTGATCGACGAGGTCGTCGGCGACCGCGTGGCCATGGCGGTGGTTCTGCTCCACCGGCGCAGGCCCGAGTTCGCCGAACAGGCGATCAGCGCGGTCACGGACGCGGAGGAGGCCGTCACCGCGCTCGGCGATCTCGCCACGGACCTCGCCCGTGCCGCCGGGACCGAGGGCGATGGCCCCCGGGCAGCTGCCAGGGACTCCGGATTCGCCGCGCTGGGCACCCGCTACCGGTCCTGGCTCGCCTCCCTCGACGGCAGCGGGGATCCGTACGAGCTGCGTACCGAGTGGCAGCGGCAAGTCCACCGGGTCGTCGGCCACCTGGGCGACCGACTCATCGGTCAGGCCGGAGACGCCGCTTGGCAAGGGCGGGTCATCGCGGTCAAGGGGGGCACGGAATGGCTCAACTCCAGCCTCGCCAACCGGTGGTTCCGTCATCGTCTGGATACGCGCCTGGGCCATCCCCGCCTCCCCGAGCAACCGGCGAGCACGGACAACGCACCAGCGGGTAGGACGACTTCCACGATATCTGCGACATCTGCGACATCTGTGAATTCCGCGACAGGCGCGTCTGCCCCCTCAGCCACCTCTGCCATGACTGCCACGAAAGGGCATGCATGACGACGACAAGCGCACCGCTCACGCCTCGCCACCGAGTTCAGAGACTCGCCGGTGAACGCATCGCAGGTTTTCAACGCGGTTATCTGGCCGATGAATCCAGCTCCGTGGCCGCCCTTGCCAGGCTCCGCCGAGGCGCCGGCCAGGAGGCCGGACGGCTCCCCGACCTGTGGAGCCTCATCGATATATCTCCATTGCATGAACCGTGCGAGGGCGCAAGGGAGTTGAGTGAGCGAGAACTGTTCCGTGCCGAAGACGCCCTCCACACGGCTCTCACGCTGTGGGCTCTCCACCAGCAGTCCCGCCGCGACGCCGGGATGCACCAGCGGGACAGTCGCGGGAAGCCGCGCGGGGTGGGCGCCGCCGTGCGGCGCATGATGAAACCGGGGGAGATCGACGAGCCGTTGCGAAAGAGGCTGGTCAGGGTCGGCTCGGCGCCTGATCTGCCCGCCCTGGCGCAGAGGCTGCGAGACATCGTCCTGCTGCTGCGCCGCGAGCAGTTGCCGCTCGACTACGCGCTGCTCGCCGGACAGCTCTACGACTGGCAGCGTCCCGGCGGCCCGGACTGCGTACGCAGGGAATGGGGGAGGTCGTTCCACGCCCGGCACGAAGAGGACGAGAACAGCGGGGACGAAAACAGCGGGGACGAGAACAGCAGGGACGAGCAGAGCAGGGACGAGCAGAGCGGCGGCTGGGGCGCTACCGGTTGAGTTCCACGAGCTCCGTTGTGTGGAACCGGCGAGGTCGAACGGCAGGTGGTGGGCGGCGGACATCCTCGGCCACGGGACCTCGGCCACGGGACCTCGGCCACGGGACCTCGGCCACGGGACCTCGGCCACGGGACCTAGGACGCGGACAGGACCTGACCACACCGGCACTCCGTCCCCGTTGCTGACCCCGCCGCCACAGCCCGAACTTCCCCTACCCGCAGGCGATATCTCATCCGAAACCATCCCGGGCCGACCCCGGCCGACACCAGCCAGAACGACAAGGATGCCTCGTGAGCCGCTTCTACATTGATGTGCACGCTCTGCAGACCGTTCCCCCGAGCAATCTGAACCGGGACGACACCGGCTCACCGAAAATGTCGGTGTACGGAGGTGTGCCTCGGGCCCGCGTCTCCAGCCAGGCGTGGAAGAAGGCGACCCGGGACTACTTCGGCGCCGAGAGTCTTCTCGACCCGGGCGAGCTCGGTGTGCGGACCAAGAAGGTCGTCCAGGTGCTGGCCGACCGCATCCGCGTGCTCGATGCCTCGCTGACAGAGGCCGAAGCACTGGAACTGGCGGCCGAGGTCATCGCCGCCACGGGCCTCAAGACCGAGATTCCCACGCGGAAGGGCTCGAAGAAGGCCACGGCGGCGGGAGAGGGCGCGGGTGACGACGAGAAGGCGGAGCCGGTGCCCCAGGCCAAGTATCTGGTCTTTCTCAGCGCGCGCCAGCTCGACGGACTGGCCGACCTCGCTGTCGTGGGAGCCCCTGACATCACGACGTTCCTGAAGCACAAGGACAACAAGGCCAGGGCCAGGCAGATCGCCGACTCCCGGCACTCGGTGGACATCGCGTTGTTCGGCCGGATGGTCGCGGACTCGGCCGACTTCAACGTGGACGCGGCGGTCCAGGTGGCGCACGCCATCAGCGTCCACCGCGTCGAGATCGAGTCCGACTACTACACAGCCGTCGACGACCACAACACGGAAGCCGAGCCGGGCGCCGGAATGATCGGCACCGTCGACTTCAACTCCGCGACCCTGTACCGCTACGCCGCCCTCGGCGTCCATCAGTTGGCGGCCAACCTGGGCGAAGGGCTGCGGGACGACGAATCGCGTACCACCCCCGTGCGCCGCGCTGCCGAAGCATTCGTCCAGGGATTCATCGAGTCCCTGCCCACCGGCAAGATCAATACGTTCGGCCACCACACGCTCCCCGACGCCGTCGTCGTCAAACTCCGCACCACCCGGCCCATCAGCTTCGTCGCCGCGTTCGAGGAGCCCGTCCGGGGCGGCCTCGGCGGGCATGTGGCCGAGGCTTCCGCGCGTCTGGCGGAGTACATCCCCGACATCGAGCGGGCCTACGGTGACGAGGACTCCACCCTTACGTGGGTGCTCCGCGTCGGCCCCAACACGCAGAGCCTCGCGGGCATCGGGACGGAGTCGGACAGCATCACCGAACTCGTCGCCTCGGTGGGCCGGGCGGTCGCCGAGCGCCTGGAGAAGCCCGCATGAGCGTGCTGACGATGCGACTGGCGGGCCCCCTCCAGTCCTGGGGCGCTTCAGCCCGTTTCGCACGCCGTACGACCGAGTCGGCGCCCACGAAGAGCGGCGTGATCGGGCTGCTCGCGGCGGCGGCCGGTGTCGAGAGAGGGGACGACGAGGCTCTGGCAGCGCTCGGGGCACTGCGGTTCGGCGTCCGCATCGATCAACCAGGCACCCGCGTAAGGGACTTCCAGACCGCGCACCATCGCGTCACCGGGGCCTCCATGCCGCTCTCCGAGCGCTTCTACCTGGCCGACGCGGTCTTCGTCGTCGCACTCGCCGGCGAGACCCGCCTCCTGACCGGGCTGTACGAGGCGCTGCGCGCCCCCGTGTACCCGCCGTTCCTCGGTCGGCGCTCGTGCCCGCCTGCCCACCCGGTGGAGCTCGCGCTCCACGACGGCGACTCCGTTCACCAGGCCCTCGCGGACGAGCCGTGGCAGGCCGCGCCCTGGTACCGCCGCAGGCACAGGAACGAGTCCACGGTGGCCCTGGCCGTCCTGCGCGAGGCCGAGGAGAGCGAACATGATGCGGACCACCAGCGCGACCAGCCCCTCAGCTTCGCTGCCGAGCACCGTCGGCACGCGCTGCGCACGGTGGTGATCAGGACGGTGGACGTTCCCCACCTCGATGCCGCACGCGGACGTGCCGGGCAGCCCCGGCACGATCCCCTCGACGCCCTGGATGCCTTGGATTCCTTGGATGCCTTGGCTGCCGGGGATGGCTCGGATGCCTCGGAGGTGAGCGCCTGATGTTCCTGACCCGCTTCCGCATGAACACGGCTCGCCCGGGTGCGCGCCGGCTGCTGGCCTCGCCCCAGGTGCTGCACGCGGCTGTCATGGCGTCGTTCCCCGCCCTCCTGCCCACGGAGCCGGCGGCGTCCCCCGGCGGGCCGCGGGTGCTGTGGCGCCTCGACCAGAACGCGTGGGCCGAAGTGCTGCTGTACGTCGTGAGCCCGGACCGGCCGGACCTCACGCACCTCGTGGAGCAGGCGGGCTGGCCCGCTGCCGCCGCGGACCCGGAGACGCCGGGCTGGGTGACCCGGCCCTATACACCGTTCCTCGACCGTCTGGCGGAGGGGCAGCGGTGGGCGTTCCGGCTGACGGCCAACCCGGTCCACCACATCCGTCGAAAGGCGGACGAGCCGCGCAAGCGCACCGCGCACCTGACCCCGGTGCATCAGACGGCGTGGCTCCTGGACCGACAGGAGCGCGGTGGATTCCGAGTGGTCGAGAAGCCGCACGGCGAACGTCTGCTCCCGGGCGGGACCACGTACAGCAACCGTGAGCACCACGGGGACCGCTACGAACTGACAGTCGGCGACCGGCGGGGGCTGGCCTTCGACAAGCCCCGCGGCGAGGGCGGGCGGGGCAGCCGAGTCAGTCGAGTCAGCCGAGTCAGCCTTGTGACGGTTACCTTCGACGGCCGTCTGGAAGTAACCGATCCGGATGCCATGCGGCGCACCCTCACGCAGGGAATCGGCAAGGCGAAGGCGTATGGATGCGGCCTGCTCACTCTCGCACCGATCGCCGGGGCACGGTGACCCATGGCGACCGTCTCTCAACGTACGGCCCTCACACCGCGCCACCTCACGAGGGTGGCTGACCGGTCGTCATTCATCTACCTGGAGCGCTGCACCGTGCACCGGGACGCCAACGCGATCACCGCCGAGGACGCGGACGGCACCACGCACATTCCCTCGGCGACCATCGGCACCCTGCTGCTGGGGCCCGGTACCCGGATCACACACCAGGCGATGAGCGTCCTGGGCGAGACGGGTGCCGCGGTGGCCTGGGTCGGAGAGCAGGGCGTGCGCTACTACGCGGGTGGCCGGGCCCTGACGCGATCGTCAGTCCTTGCGGAGGCCCAGGCGATCCAGTGGGCGAACGCCCGTAGCCGGCTGTCGGTCGCCCGCGCGATGTACCAGCTGCGCTTCCCCGACGAGGACCCGGCGGGACTGACCCGTAAAGGACTCCTCGGCTGCGAAGGCCGCCGCGTCAAGGACTGCTACCGGGCGGAGGCGGCCCGCACCGGCGTCACGTGGCACGGCCGGAAATACACGCCGGGAGACTTCGCCGCCGGCGACCCGGTCAACCAGGGGATCACGGCGGCCGCCCAGTGCATGTACGGCATCGCGCACGCGGTCGTGTCCGCACTCGGCTGCAGCCCGGCCCTGGGCTTCGTCCATTCCGGCCACGAGCTGTCCTTCGTCCTCGATGTCGCTGACCTGTACAAGACGGAAGTGGGCATCCCCCTGGCGTTCGACGTGGCCGCGGAGAGCGACGAGGATGTCGCGTCGCGCACGCGGCGCGCTTTGCGTGACCGCATCAACGAACTTTCTTTGCTTGACCGTTGCGTCGACGACATCAAGCATCTGCTTCTCCCGGGCGACGGAGGCGAGGCAACCTCCGGCGACAGGGATGTCGTGACGCTCCAGAGCGACGGCGGCCGTGTAGTTGCGGCGGGGCGGAACTACGGCGAATCGGATGCGGGCATCGGTGAGAGGGAGGCGCTGCTCTGGTGACGGTGATTGTCCTCACCAACTGTCCAGCCGGCCTGCGAGGATTCCTCACGCGTTGGCTTCTTGAGATCTCCGCAGGCGTGTTCGTCGGGAACCCGTCGGCGAGGATCCGTGACGTCCTGTGGGCGGAGGTCCAGCAGTACGCGGACCAGGGCCGCGCATTGCTGGCCCACACGACCAACAACGAACAGGGCTTCACCTTCCGTACGCACGACCACAAGTGGCGCCCGATCGACCATGAGGGCCTGACACTGATCTGCCGCCCGAGCGCGGATGCGGGGCTGAGGCAGAAGCCGGAGGGTGGAGGGAAGCCTGGCTGGAGCAGGGCGTCGAAGAGGCGGCGGTTCGGGAGGGGGTGAAGGCATTGATGCGGGTTTTTGGGGTTTTGTCGGATTCGGTGAAAGTGGTCAGAAACCGTTGTGTCGCCGAGTAAAGCCGCAGGTCACGAAGAGTGCTCCCCGCGCCTGCGGGGATGGTCCGGGCCGCCTCACTGGACGCGGTCGCTCTGCGGGTGCTCCCCGCGCCTGCGGGGATGGTCCTAGGTTCCCGTGCCTGTCGTGCTGTGGCCCGCTGTGCTCCCCGCGCCTGCGGGGATGGTCCCGGCTCGCGTACCTCCGCGCGCCGAATTCCGGCGTGCTCCCCGCGCCTGCGGGGATGGTCCCACGCCCTGTCGGAGGAGCACGGCGTGGCTGTCGTGCTCCCCGCGCCTGCGGGGATGGTCCCTGGCGGTCGTCCAGGTCCTTGGTGACGCCCATGTGCTCCCCGCGCCTGCGGGGATGGTCCCGCGGGCAGCCTGGGCACGGAGCCGATGGAACCGTGCTCCCCGCGCCTGCGGGGATGGTCCCGCTCTGCCTCCGGGCGGCAGCGCTCTGACCTGGTGCTCCCCGCGCCTGCGGGGATGGTCCCATCAAACTGATCATCGTCGACAACCTGCAGATGTGCTCCCCGCGCCTGCGGGGATGGTCCCGAAGCGCCGGGCCCGGAGGCACGCAGTCGCGTGTGCTCCCCGCGCCTGCGGGGATGGTCCCCCCACAGGGCCAAGAATGATGGATCCGGTGATGTGCTCCCCGCGCCTGCGGGGATGGTCCCGTCGAAGGATGCGCAGCGGGCTCGTCGATCTTGTGCTCCCCGCGCCTGCGGGGATGGTCCCACGACCGTGGACAACATCGGCTCGTCGCACTGGTGCTCCCCGCGCCTGCGGGGATGGTCCCACGCCGACCAGCTCGGCTTCGACGGCAACGAAGTGCTCCCCGCGCCTGCGGGGATGGTCCCGAAGCCGGCACGCGAAGGGAAGCGCCCCAGTCGTGCTCCCCGCGCCTGCGGGGATGGTCCCCCGGTGAAACTTCCGAACTGGCAGCTGTGAACGTGCTCCCCGCGCCTGCGGGGATGGTCCCGCTTCGCCGACGGCCGCCAGGCCCTCGAGGAAGTGCTCCCCGCGCCTGCGGGGATGGTCCTGGGACGAGCCTCGCTTCCCCGAGATCACCGGAGTGCTCCCCGCGCCTGCGGGGATGGTCCCGTGCACCCGCTCCAGAAGCGCTGACCCGTCGCGTGCTCCCCGCGCCTGCGGGGATGGTCCCTGATGGACATGGGAACTCTTTCGGGGTGCTGGGTGCTCCCCGCGCCTGCGGGGATGGTCCCTGGCGGTCGTCCAGGTCCTTGGTGACGCCCATGTGCTCCCCGCGCCTGCGGGGATGGTCCCTGGAAGAACTGGAAACGGCCGGGGAGGTCCTCGTGCTCCCCGCGCCTGCGGGGATGGTCCCCAGGAGCCGTAATGGGCCTTTTCTCCCGCAAGGTGCTCCCCGCGCCTGCGGGGATGGTCCCTCCCCGCCGCGCACCACGTTGTCGACGACGTCGTGCTCCCCGCGCCTGCGGGGATGGTCCCACCGTAGTGACTTCGGCCAGGCGCGGCCGTTCGTGCTCCCCGCGCCTGCGGGGATGGTCCCGCGGGCTCCGTCGCTCCGTACAGAAGGCAGTAGTGCTCCCCGCGCCTGCGGGGATGGTCCCGGGGACCCGAAACAGGACTCCGAAGGGGACCCGTGCTCCCCGCGCCTGCGGGGATGGTCCCTGACCACCAGCCCTACTACGAAGCCCTCAAGCGTGCTCCCCGCGCCTGCGGGGATGGTCCCGTGTTCGGGCCGCAGGCTGGCACCGGTGGAGGGTGCTCCCCGCGCCTGCGGGGATGGTCCCGTGTAGTGGTGGTGGGCGTAGGCGCCCACCGGGTGCTCCCCGCGCCTGCGGGGATGGTCCCGAAGCGGCAGGCCCGGACGCCGTGCGGCGCCTGTGCTCCCCGCGCCTGCGGGGATGGTCCCTGCTCCCCGCAGCTCTGGCCCACCACGTCCCCGTGCTCCCCGCGCCTGCGGGGATGGTCCCGCCAGAACACAAACGAAGGGATCTCTCGTGTTGTGCTCCCCGCGCCTGCGGGGATGGTCCCGCCGTGTTCAGGTCGAGGCCGACCGCGAACGGGTGCTCCCCGCGCCTGCGGGGATGGTCCCCGTCCGGGTCACTGGTGGCGAGCTTGGAGTCAGTGCTCCCCGCGCCTGCGGGGATGGTCCCCAGTTGGCCGGGTAGCCGTTGACCAGCGCGCGGTGCTCCCCGCGCCTGCGGGGATGGTCCCGCGGGCTGGCCGGGACACAGGCCGTCGTGCGGGTGCTCCCCGCGCCTGCGGGGATGGTCCCCCGGCCCGCCACATCAAGGGCGGCGACGCCGTGTGCTCCCCGCGCCTGCGGGGATGGTCCCTTCGTCAACACCTGGGGGCCGCGCGTGGCCCTGTGCTCCCCGCGCCTGCGGGGATGGTCCCCCAGCTCCAAGCGCCCGAAGTACAAGCGGATCGTGCTCCCCGCGCCTGCGGGGATGGTCCCATTCACCGCTCCTACATCTCCCGCATCCTCTCGTGCTCCCCGCGCCTGCGGGGATGGTCCCTTGGGGTCCTTCCGGATGTGTTCAGGCAGCGGGTGCTCCCCGCGCCTGCGGGGATGGTCCCCAAACGGCAAGCACAGCAGTACTTCACCGAACGTGCTCCCCGCGCCTGCGGGGATGGTCCCAGCTCTTCCTCGGATGCCATTGCATCTCCTCTGTGCTCCCCGCGCCTGCGGGGATGGTCCCCGGATCCGGGAACTCGAGGTCAGGGAGCAGCAGTGCTCCCCGCGCCTGCGGGGATGGTCCCCGGTAACCGGTAACCGACCGCAACCACACAGAGTGCTCCCCGCGCCTGCGGGGATGGTCCCGGCGAGGGCAGGCGCGGGTCCAGCTCGATGTGGTGCTCCCCGCGCCTGCGGGGATGGTCCCAGCACGTCACCGGGCCTGTAGTCGTGGCTCATGTGCTCCCCGCGCCTGCGGGGATGGTCCCCCCGGCGGCCTTCAGATGATCGCCGGAAGCAGGTGCTCCCCGCGCCTGCGGGGATGGTCCCGGCGAGGGCAGGCGCGGGTCCAGCTCGATGTGGTGCTCCCCGCGCCTGCGGGGATGGTCCCCAGGCGCGGAACAGGGATGATACGTTCACGGCGTGCTCCCCGCGCCTGCGGGGATGGTCCCAGCTGCGGGTTGTGGAATCCAGGGATCGTGCTGTGCTCCCCGCGCCTGCGGGGATGGTCCCGTCACCGCGGACCGGCTGCGCAAGAAGTACCCGTGCTCCCCGCGCCTGCGGGGATGGTCCCCGCATCGGCACCTTCACCCGCTGCCGGCGAACGTGCTCCCCGCGCCTGCGGGGATGGTCCCGCCGCAGCGGCCATGTCGACGCGCCCGGCGGGGTGCTCCCCGCGCCTGCGGGGATGGTCCCACGACCGTGGACAACATCGGCTCGTCGCACTGGTGCTCCCCGCGCCTGCGGGGATGGTCCCGTGCACCCGCTCCAGAAGCGCTGACCCGTCGCGTGCTCCCCGCGCCTGCGGGGATGGTCCCGCCGGACAGCGGCGAGGGAACGGGGGAGAACAGTGCTCCCCGCGCCTGCGGGGATGGTCCCAGAGCCATTCCGATTCCGTACGCAGCGTCACCGTGCTCCCCGCGCCTGCGGGGATGGTCCCAGGGGCCAGCGACCAGGACATGCGTGGGATCAGTGCTCCCCGCGCCTGCGGGGATGGTCCCGTGCTGTACTGGCCGGGTGACTGCTTCCGGCAGTGCTCCCCGCGCCTGCGGGGATGGTCCCCGGTGGGGGACATCGACGACGCGATCGAGCGGGTGCTCCCCGCGCCTGCGGGGATGGTCCTCGAGATCAGGAGAACTCCAGCATGACGCATCGGTGCTCCCCGCGCCTGCGGGGATGGTCCCCTGGAGATCCGCAAGCCGGATCGGCGCCTTTTGTGCTCCCCGCGCCTGCGGGGATGGTCCCTCGTTCGCCTCGACGATCGTGTCCAGGTCAACGTGCTCCCCGCGCCTGCGGGGATGGTCCCTCCACGGTCATCCGCTCCCAGCTCCTCATCGGGTGCTCCCCGCGCCTGCGGGGATGGTCCCGGCTCGCACGTGTTGGCCGTGGAGCGCGCTCTGTGCTCCCCGCGCCTGCGGGGATGGTCCCAGAGTAGCGATACAGACTTGCTTATCGCCTCCGTGCTCCCCGCGCCTGCGGGGATGGTCCCGCGGAGCTCCGCCACGGGCCGATCTTTAGGGCGTGCTCCCCGCGCCTGCGGGGATGGTCCCAGCGGGCCCGCAGAAGTCAGCGCGGCTCATCAGTGCTCCCCGCGCCTGCGGGGATGGTCCCAACCAGAACCTGTCGCCCGGAACCGGCAAAAGGTGCTCCCCGCGCCTGCGGGGATGGTCCCCTGGAGCACCTCGCCCTGGAGATCGACAGCGAGTGCTCCCCGCGCCTGCGGGGATGGTCCCGTCAGCCCGTGCTTCTCCCGCTGCTGGCGCAGGTGCTCCCCGCGCCTGCGGGGATGGTCCCCGGATGCGCACCGGTACAAGACCGCGTGGTCAGTGCTCCCCGCGCCTGCGGGGATGGTCCCATTCACCGCTCCTACATCTCCCGCATCCTCTCGTGCTCCCCGCGCCTGCGGGGATGGTCCCGTGGTCTCGTTGCTCATGCCGGGGCTCCCGTCGTGCTCCCCGCGCCTGCGGGGATGGTCCCGTCACCGTTGCCACGTGGTCCCGCCGTCTGGAGTGCTCCCCGCGCCTGCGGGGATGGTCCCAGCACTCAGGTGGCTATATCCCTTGCGGTGCCGTGCTCCCCGCGCCTGCGGGGATGGTCCCTCGTCGACAACTCGGTCGACGAGCTCCAGAGAGTGCTCCCCGCGCCTGCGGGGATGGTCCCACATCCGGAAGGACCCCAAGTTGCAGCCCAATGTGCTCCCCGCGCCTGCGGGGATGGTCCCCGCTCACCCTCGGGTCGCAACCACATCCGCCCGTGCTCCCCGCGCCTGCGGGGATGGTCCCAGGTGCGGCCCAGCGACGTATCCCGGGCACGAGTGCTCCCCGCGCCTGCGGGGATGGTCCCGGTGATCCATAGCGCCGTCAGGCTGGTGAGTAGTGCTCCCCGCGCCTGCGGGGATGGTCCCCCACGTGCGGCAGGACGGGCACACCAGGGAGAGTGCTCCCCGCGCCTGCGGGGATGGTCCCAGTTCAACCGCGCGGTCCTGAACGACGCGAGGGTGCTCCCCGCGCCTGCGGGGATGGTCCCGACAAGGGATTTACCTTCGAGAAGGGTGCATGGTGCTCCCCGCGCCTGCGGGGATGGTCCCAGCGTGAGCCCGCGCGCCCTGCGCCCGTACCAGTGCTCCCCGCGCCTGCGGGGATGGTCCCGCCTCCGGCCGGCGCGGCACGCTCACCCGCATGTGCTCCCCGCGCCTGCGGGGATGGTCCCGCTACACAGCGACTGCCTCTGATGCATCACTCGTGCTCCCCGCGCCTGCGGGGATGGTCCCTTCCGGGGCCTCGACCAGTACTGCTGCTTATGGTGCTCCCCGCGCCTGCGGGGATGGTCCCCCCACAGGGCCAAGAATGATGGATCCGGTGATGTGCTCCCCGCGCCTGCGGGGATGGTCCCGGTGACAACTATCGCGCTTCGACACACGGCCTGTGCTCCCCGCGCCTGCGGGGATGGTCCCGTCACCGTTGCCACGTGGTCCCGCCGTCTGGAGTGCTCCCCGCGCCTGCGGGGATGGTCCCTAGAGAGTTCATTGACATAGCTAGAGAGCTTCGTGCTCCCCGCGCCTGCGGGGATGGTCCCCGTGGAGCCCGCCCGGCGAAAGACACCGGAGGGTGCTCCCCGCGCCTGCGGGGATGGTCCCCGCATCGGCACCTTCACCCGCTGCCGGCGAACGTGCTCCCCGCGCCTGCGGGGATGGTCCCTGTCGATGGACTCGCGCGGCTACGTCCGCGCCGTGCTCCCCGCGCCTGCGGGGATGGTCCCATTCACCGCTCCTACATCTCCCGCATCCTCTCGTGCTCCCCGCGCCTGCGGGGATGGTCCCTGGAATCTGAGCGACCGACTCGGGTTATGAGCGTGCTCCCCGCGCCTGCGGGGATGGTCCCAGTGGCTGCGCATCGAGCTGGCCGACCGTGCGGTGCTCCCCGCGCCTGCGGGGATGGTCCCTCGTCCCCGGTCAGGAACACTCCGTCGGGGAGGTGCTCCCCGCGCCTGCGGGGATGGTCCCAGTCATGCTTTCCGCGCTGCCGGTGACAGGCGGTGCTCCCCGCGCCTGCGGGGATGGTCCCAACCAATGCGGCTGGTCGTCCGGCGTAACCCCGTGCTCCCCGCGCCTGCGGGGATGGTCCCCAGCGGCACGAGACCGACGGGTACGACGCCTGGTGCTCCCCGCGCCTGCGGGGATGGTCCTTCGTGCGGTGAGTTTATGGGCCGGGATCAGGGGTGCTCCCCGCGCCTGCGGGGATGGTCCCTCGTCGACAACTCGGTCGACGAGCTCCAGAGAGTGCTCCCCGCGCCTGCGGGGATGGTCCCGTCCCGCCCTTGGACAGCTCCTTGAACTTGTTGTGCTCCCCGCGCCTGCGGGGATGGTCCCAACGCGGTCAGGGGCGGTGGGAGCGGGACTTGGTGCTCCCCGCGCCTGCGGGGATGGTCCCGCGGCTGCGGTCCTGTGGTGCGAGACCGGGCGGTGCTCCCCGCGCCTGCGGGGATGGTCCCGGCGTGACAAGGCGATGCCTGCTGCGGAAGACGTGCTCCCCGCGCCTGCGGGGATGGTCCCGTTGATCAGATCGCCACCGTGACAGGCACCGAGTGCTCCCCGCGCCTGCGGGGATGGTCCCAGACGTAGCATTGGTGCGTGGTGAAATCCTTCGTGCTCCCCGCGCCTGCGGGGATGGTCCCGCATACGCGCTGCGACAGTTCAAACAGCAGTCGTGCTCCCCGCGCCTGCGGGGATGGTCCCGAGTCAGACGGCCCGGAGACCCTGAGCAGCGAGTGCTCCCCGCGCCTGCGGGGATGGTCCCAGTCATGCTTTCCGCGCTGCCGGTGACAGGCGGTGCTCCCCGCGCCTGCGGGGATGGTCCCAAGGCAGTCCCGAACCTGGTCACGATCCGGAAGTGCTCCCCGCGCCTGCGGGGATGGTCCCACGTCCGAGACGCTGGAGTGGTTCGTCCCGTAGTGCTCCCCGCGCCTGCGGGGATGGTCCCCCCGGCCGCCTTGAGACGGTCCAGGGTGGTGAGTGCTCCCCGCGCCTGCGGGGATGGTCCCGCGATCTACCACCTCGCGGCAGCCGGGCTGGTGTGCTCCCCGCGCCTGCGGGGATGGTCCCATACCTCATGAGTGATGTTATGCGCGAGATCCGTGCTCCCCGCGCCTGCGGGGATGGTCCCTTGCGTCACCCGCGGGCCCCTGCCAGGGGGCTGTGCTCCCCGCGCCTGCGGGGATGGTCCCTCACCTTCGGTGAGGCCATCGCGCGAATGGTCGTGCTCCCCGCGCCTGCGGGGATGGTCCCGGTCGCCGCTCCCGTCACGGGGGAGCGCTTCGGTGCTCCCCGCGCCTGCGGGGATGGTCCCAGCGCACCGACAAAAGGCCAATGCTCTCCGATGTGCTCCCCGCGCCTGCGGGGATGGTCCCCGGCACACCAGCACGGTCGCCCGCCGCAGCGGGTGCTCCCCGCGCCTGCGGGGATGGTCCCCAGCTGCTGGCGCAGCGGGCGGGAGTGGCGTCGTGCTCCCCGCGCCTGCGGGGATGGTCCCCTGGGCTGCCGCCCGCAGTAGTGACCCGCATTGTGCTCCCCGCGCCTGCGGGGATGGTCCCGGCGCGGTGACCACGGTGCTGATGCGGCACTGGTGCTCCCCGCGCCTGCGGGGATGGTCCCAGCAGCCGTACGCGCGATCCGCTTCCCGGCCGGTGCTCCCCGCGCCTGCGGGGATGGTCCCGGCCATCGGCCGCGCGCACCAAGAAGCGGACTGTGCTCCCCGCGCCTGCGGGGATGGTCCCCGGCGGCCGGCGCGTCACTGTCCGGGGGCAGAGTGCTCCCCGCGCCTGCGGGGATGGTCCCGGCGCGGTGACCACGGTGCTGATGCGGCACTGGTGCTCCCCGCGCCTGCGGGGATGGTCCCATGCACCGCAAGCTCAACAACATGGTCAAGATGTGCTCCCCGCGCCTGCGGGGATGGTCCCCCCCTGACCCGCCCGATGACCGGCACCGGAACGTGCTCCCCGCGCCTGCGGGGATGGTCCCGAGAAAATCCAGCTCAAGACACCAACCGACGAGTGCTCCCCGCGCCTGCGGGGATGGTCCCGTCCTGCCGCCGCCTCGCGTGCGCAGTCAGCTGTGCTCCCCGCGCCTGCGGGGATGGTCCCAGCACTCAGGTGGCTATATCCCTTGCGGTGCCGTGCTCCCCGCGCCTGCGGGGATGGTCCCAGTGGCTGCGCATCGAGCTGGCCGACCGTGCGGTGCTCCCCGCGCCTGCGGGGATGGTCCCGCTCCGAAGACGTCGTCATCATGGCGTCCGCGGTGCTCCCCGCGCCTGCGGGGATGGTCCCGGCTCGCACGTGTTGGCCGTGGAGCGCGCTCTGTGCTCCCCGCGCCTGCGGGGATGGTCCTCTCACGCCCGTGTCGGATCCTCGACGCTCCGCGTGCTCCCCGCGCCTGCGGGGATGGTCCTCGGGCTCGCCTTCGGTGACGCGGGTCCAGATGGTGCTCCCCGCGCCTGCGGGGATGGTCCCGGTCGCCGCTCCCGTCACGGGGGAGCGCTTCGGTGCTCCCCGCGCCTGCGGGGATGGTCCCCGCCCCGCAGGGTGCCCCGGCGGCGGTCGGGGGTGCTCCCCGCGCCTGCGGGGATGGTCCCGAGCGACCCCGCCGGACGCCCCGGATATCACCGTGCTCCCCGCGCCTGCGGGGATGGTCCCCTGGGGAAGTGGGGCGAGAACGCCGCCGCCGAGTGCTCCCCGCGTCTGCGGGGATGGTCCCGGGTACGCCCGACGGATCGTGCTGGAGGAGACGTGCTCCCCGCGCCTGCGGGGATGGTCCCCGGTAGCTGACCAACGGCGCTGGACACGGCCCGTGCTCCCCGCGTCTGCGGGGATGGTCCCCAGATCAGATCGTCCATCTCGGATGTGACCCGGTGCTCCCCGCGTCTGCGGGGATGGTCCCGAGTACCAGCGGGGCGTCGCCACGTTCGGTGCGTGCTCCCCGCGCCTGCGGGGATGGTCCCAGCCCCAGACCCCACCGGAAGTAGCCGGTCATGTGCTCCCCGCGCCCGCAGGGATGCCCCACCCGAGCCCGGGTGCTCCGGGCCGGGTCGAGGCGACGCTGGGCGCGCTTGCGAGCAGCGTCGCCTCCGGCTTCCTCCATGCGTCGGGCTCGGGGCGCGCCCAGCTGCTTCAACGCGGGTCGTGGTCGCGGGGGGGTGACCGCTCGTACGGCTTCGGCGACGGCCAGGAAGTCCTTCTTCAGGATCGCGTCGTGGTTGCTGGCGACCTTCGCGCTGATCTTGATGTTGGCGTTGCGGGCGACCACTCCGTCGAGGCTGGCGCGGATGAGTTCCTGTTCGTCGCCCTTGCTGCCGAGGGAGTTCCCCGACGCGACCACGTAGCGCGCCGGGACGGTGATGCTGTCCAGTACGGGGCCCAGTTCGCGCTCGCGGGCGAGCTTGCCGAGTTCGATGTTGCAGTCGGCCATCTGGGCGGCGGTCATGCGCGGGGTCAGGCCCGTCGGGTGCAGCAGTGGCATGAAGAGGTTCAGTCGGCCGAAGGTCTTGCGGATGCGCTGTTCCATCGCGTCGTCCAGCCAGTCGTGCGGCTGGGCGCCTTCGACCATGACGACGCCCAGGGTGCGTTCGGGGTTGCGGGCGGCCCAGTGCGCCGCGACGAACGCTCCGTAGGACCAGCCGACCACGAGGGCCCGGTCGACGCTTCTGGCCGCGAGGACGGCGTCGACGTCCCGGACGGCGGCCTCGAAGGAGTAGTCCGCCGAACGCCTCGACTTCTTGCCGCGGGCCCGCTCGTCGTAGGTGATGTGCCTCCACTGCGTGCCCAGTTCGGCGGTGACATGCCGCCAGTAACCCTGGGTGGCGAACTGGCCGTTGAGGTAGATCACGGGGATTCCGGAGCCGCCGGTGTCCGTCACGGCCAGGGCCGTGTCGTCGACCGGCACCATGCCGGTCCATGCCGAACCGGTCGAGGAAGGGCTGTTCTTCGTCATGCGGTTCTCCTGGTCGTGGCGTGCGTGGCGTGCGTGGCGTGCGTGGCGTGCGTGGCGTGCGTGGCGTGCGTGGCGTGCATGGTGTGTGCGGTGTGTGCGGTGTGTGCGGTGTGCGTGACGTGTATCGCGTGTGTGGCGCCTGTCCTGTGCGGCGTCGTCTCTCAAGGTGCCGTGGGTGCGGCGCAGCCCGTGGAGTTGAGGTGGGGGCTGCGCCCGGATTCGTTACAGGCTGCGGGCGGTGATGTTGCCGTGGTCGGTGGTCGCCCGGATGTTCAGGCCGGCCGCGGCGCCCTCGGTGTTCAGCAGGGTGTTGTGGACTCGGCCGTAACCGGTGCCGGCGTCCAGGACCGCAGAGGTTCCTCGGGCGGCGCCGACCGTCACGTCGCCCTTCCGGGTACGCAGCGCGAGCGTGCCGGAGGTGGCCTCGGTGATGTGGATGCTGCCCTGCTGGGTGCTGATCTCCGCGGCGCCGGCCAGGCGGCCGACCGTGACATCGGCGGCGTGGGCGGTGACGTGCACGCTCGCGGCCTCGTCGATCCTGACCGTGCCGTGCGCACCCTCGCAGGTGATGTCGCCGAGCCGTCCGACGCCGCGGAACTCGGCGCCGGCCGCCTTCGCCTCGACGCGGGAGCCGGCGGGCAGTTGGACGGTCACCTCGATGGATCCGGATGCGCCGAGGATCTGGTTCTTCTCCGCCGGGGCCTTGATGCGCAGGACGCCGTCGGCATATTCGACCGTGGTCTGCTCCGCCGCCTTCACGTCGCGGCTCCTGGAGGCGTTGGCCGGCAGGACCGTGACGGTGGTGTCGGCCCGGTCGGCGGCGATGACCTGGATGCGCCCGGCGGTGATGTCGACCAGGGCGGAGATGGTGGCGGGGGTGTCGAACTTCTGCATGGTGGTCTCCTCGTGTGCGTTCTTCGTTTCCTGCAACGGAAAAGCTACGTTGCATTCGAAGGTTCGGCAACGAGGTTGTTGCGTGCAACTCCCATAATTGCAGGCCAGTGTGGGGATTTCATTGCAATGGGCTTGAAGTTAATGCAATGGCGAAGCGACCGCTCGTTGCATTGGGATGAAGGCGAACGCTACGCTGGCGCCCACACGGACGACGAAGGGGAGCGCGATGCCGGGAGGCAGGCTCACTCAGCAGGAACGTCAGCAGATCGCGCTGGGGCTGGCCGACGACCTCGCCTACGCGGAGATCGCCCGACGTCTCGACCGCCCCACCTCGACCATCACGCGCGAAGTGATGCGCAACGGCGGCCCCGCCGCCTACCGTGCCGACCTGGCCCACCGCGCCACCGAACGCCGCGCCCACCGCCGCAAGCCCGCCCCGTCCCGGGCGCAGGGGGCGCCGGTGCCGGCCGGCGGGCGCGACGACGAGGCCGTGCGTGAGTACGAGGAGGCCTTCACCACCCTCCTGACGCAGCAGGGTCTGCCCAGGATGACGGCTCGGGTGCTGACCTGTCTCTTCACCGCCGACGCGGGCAGCCTCACCGCGTCCGAACTCGTGCGGCGCCTCCAGGTCAGTCCGGCGTCCGTCTCCAAGGCGATCGGGTTCCTCGAGGACCAGGGTCTCGTCCTGCGCAAGCGCGACGAAGGCCGCCGCGAGCGCTACTTCGTCGACGACGACGTCTGGTACCGGTCGACGATCGCCAGCGCCCATGGCAGCGCCCTGATAGCGCGGACCGCGCGGCAGGGCGTCGATGTCCTGGGGCGCGACAGCCCCGCCGCCGCCCGTCTCGAAAACATCGCCCGCTTCAGCGACTTCATCAGCGAGAGCATCCTTCGCGCCGCGGAGCAGGTCCGCGAAATCCTCCACGCGAAGCCCGGAACGAGCCCGGACGACCTTGCCCCTGCCCCTGCCCCTGCTTCTGCCGCACCGGATGACGCGGACCGCGCTTAGGGCGTCCCCCGTCCGGCGGGAGGCGGCAGCGGCCTCCCCGCAGCCCCTCCCCGGCCGTGCCCGCCCTCACCGCCCCAGCGACTTGCCGAACCCCGCCGCCAGCGGCATGCGCAGTCCCAGCGGCGGCGGGGCCGCCAGCGCGTCCTCGACCGGGCGGGCGTACCCCTTGCCGAAGAGGGAGCCCCGGACGAAGTCGGCTGCCAGGGCGGCGACTTCGGACTGGTGCTGGCGCAGTGCGTGGCCGTCCGAGTGGACCTCGAAGCGGCATGTGTCGCGGTTGGACTTCTTGGCGCGCTCGGCCAGGCGGAACGACAGCTCCGGGTCCGAGCGGGCGTCGTTCGTGCCATGGACCAGCAGGACCTGGCGGCCGACCAGATGCTTGACCGGTTCCGGTTCGGCGGCCGGGTCCCCCGGCAGCCAGGGGGCCATCGCGAGGACCGAGGTCACCGCCCGGTGGCCGCCCGCGCGCAGGGCCGCCCGGCCGCCCATGCCGTGGCCCGCCAGGCAGACCGGGATGTCGCCGTAGCGGCGTACGGCCTCGTCCACCGCCCATTCGGCGTCCGCCGCGAGATGGGCCTCCGCGGTGTTCCAGCCCCGGCAGCGGTAGTGCACGACGTGGACGGCGAGGCCGTCGTCGCCGCCCGCGCGGGCCAGGGAACGGGCCAGCGGGAGCCGCAGGGCGTAGGAGAGGGAGGAGGGGCGGCGGTAGGAGTAGGGCTCGCCGTCCGGGAGCAGCAGGACCACGCCGCTGACCGTGGTGGATTCTCCGGCCGATCTGACGGCCCGTCCCAGCCTTGCAGCAGGCAGGGGGAGTGCGCGCTGTGCCATGACGCAACAGTGTCAGAAGGACAGGTGTACGCCACCCGTATTCGCGGTCTCTGTTACGTATCGGCGAGCCGTTCCCCGCAGCGCTCTACGCGCGTAGGCGCTAGAGTGCGTGAATGATGAGCCCGACCCTCAATGTGCCCGGCCAGGATCAGATCCGGCGTGCCCCCAAGGTTCTTCTCCACGACCACCTCGACGGCGGCCTGCGACCCGGGACGATCGTCGAACTCGCCGCCGCCAACGGTTATGACGGACTTCCGGAGACCGATCCCGACAAGCTCGGTATCTGGTTCCGGGAGGCCGCCGACTCCGGTTCGCTGGAGCGGTATCTGGAGACGTTCGCCCACACCTGTGCCGTCATGCAGACCCGTGACGCGCTGGTCAGGGTCGCCGCCGAGTGCGCGGAGGACCTGGCTGCGGACGGTGTCGTGTACGCCGAGGTGCGGTACGCGCCCGAACAGCACCTGGAAGCCGGTCTGACCCTCGAAGAGGTCGTCGAGGCCGTCAACGAGGGTTTCCGTGAGGGGGAGCGCAGGGCCCGTGGGGACGGCAACCGTATCCGGGTGGGCGCTCTGCTCACCGCGATGCGGCACGCCGCGCGTTCGCTGGAGATCGCGGAGCTGGCCAACCGCTACCGCGAGCAGGGTGTCGTCGGCTTCGACATCGCGGGCGCGGAGGCGGGCTTCCCGCCCACCCGGCACCTCGACGCCTTCGAGTACCTCAAGCGCGAGAACAACCACTTCACCATCCACGCGGGCGAGGCCTTCGGGCTGCCGTCGATCTGGCAGGCCATCCAGTGGTGCGGCGCCGACCGGCTCGGCCACGGTGTCCGCATCATCGACGACATCGAGGTCGCCGAGGACGGCACCGTGAAGCTCGGCCGCCTGGCTTCCTACGTACGGGACAAGCGCATCCCGCTGGAGCTCTGCCCGACCTCCAACCTGCAGACCGGCGCCGCGGCCTCGTACGCCGGGCACCCGATCGGGCTGCTGCGCCGGCTTCACTTCCGGGCCACCGTCAACACGGACAACCGGCTGATGAGCGGTACGAGCATGAGCATGGAATTCGAGAAACTGACCGAAGCATTCGGATACACGCTCGATGACATGCAATGGTTCGCTGTCAATGGAATGAAGTCGGCGTTCATTCCTTTCGATGAACGTTTGGCGATGATCAACGACGTCATCAAGCCCGGATACGCCGAGCTGAAGTCCGAATGGCTCTTCGAGCAGACTGCTGCGACCAGCGTGTCTTCGTCGGTCGCCGGCTGAGCGAGCGTATGGAGGGAACGGCCGGGGGTGTTTTCCCCGGCCGTTTTCCGCGTTTTCCGGTGTTTGCGGGAGGGGTGCGGGGCTGAATAGTTTGCAGAGCCGCTCACATCCCCCCTCCCCAAGGATGAATTTCACATGAAGCACTCTGCTGCCAGGACTCTCGGCGTCGCCGCTCTCGGTGCCGCTTTCGCCGCTGCCGCCGCCGGAACCGCCTCGGCCTCCGCGCTGCCCGTGGACGCCGCCGCCGGCGCCCTGCCCGTCGCCGGTGCCCTGGCGAACGCCACGTCGACCCTGCCGGTCCAGGACACCGCCACCGAGCTCCTCGGCACCAGCCAGACGAAGGTCCTGGGCGAGGTGGCCGCCCCGGCCAAGGGCCTCCTCGGCGGTCTGCCCGCCGGTGGTCTGAAGACCGGCGGTCTGTCGGCCAACGGTCTGCCGCTCGGCCGCTGACGGACCGGCTCCGCACATGCCCGTGGGCGGGCACCCGATGCCGGGGGCCCGCCCACAGCTGTGCGTACGAGGACTACCAGGCGGCCGCGGTGGACGAGGTCTTCTCCTCGGGAAGCAGCAGCCACAGCGCCAGGTAGAGCAGGAACTGGGGGCCGGGCAGCAGGCACGAGACGACGAAGACGATGCGCATGGTCCTCGCGGAGGTGCCGAAGCGCCGTGCCAGCGCTGCGCACACTCCGCCGAGCATGCGTCCGTCACGGGGGCGGGCAAGTGCGGCCATGGTGGGCTCCTTCGCGAAGCGTTGCCGAGGGAGCGGTCCGTTGCGCTCCCGATGTATCCAGGATGGCTCGCGCAACGGGACAAAGCGTCGCTCTACGGGGCGATGCCGACCCTGGAAATCCTCGGGGTCGATCCCTGAGGGACTTCATGGCCGGCGGCGGGAAGCACTTGGATCCGCCGCTGCTTGCGGCGGCGCAGCCGCGCCCGCCAGACCGGGACGACCAGGATGTGGGCGACCGCGACACCGACGGTGTTCAGGATCATCGAGTCGACGTCGACGACCTGGCCGGGCACCCCGGTCTGGCCCAGTTCGATGGCCAGCGAGATCAGTGCGCCGGCGGCGACGGTACGGGTCAGTGAGGCCCACGGCGAGGCGAAGAGACGGCCCCCGGCGAGCGGCAGCAGTATGCCCAGAGGTGCCAGCAGCAGGAGTTCCTTGCCGATACGGCGGGTGGCGTCGGCCGGGCCGAGCGAGAGATCGGCCTTGATGCCGGCGAACGGCTGGAGGTTGGCGGCGGTCATCCACGGCACGTCCAGCGGGCGCAGAGTCAGCCACCCGACGAGCAGCAGATGCGCGAGGAGCAGCGACACTCCGACCGCGCGGAAGCGGATGACGGCTTGGCCGTCCGAACCTTGACGCACGTCACCAAGGACGCGGGCGACGGCAGGATCGGTTCCGCTCGGGTGGGGGAGACCTGGCTCACCCCGCCCCGGCGCCCGCCGCTCCCGCGACCGCTGGGGCCCGTGACCACTCCCGCCGACCGCCGACCGTCGGGCCCGCCGACCGCCGACCGTCGGGCCCGCCGACCGTCGACCGCCGGGCCCGCCCACCGCCGGGCCCGTGGCGGCCCCGGCCCTCACCGAAGCCCGTGGCCGTGCCGGCCCCTCCCGGGACCCATGACCGCTCAAGGCAGCCGGCCGCCGACGCCCCCGGCCGGCTCAGTGCAGCAGCGCCGCGCCCGTCGTCGGTACGGCCTGCGGGCGGGTCTTCGTCTCCGTGGTGCACAGGTAGGCACGCGGTGCGTAGCTGCCCGGACCGCCGAGCGTCACCGAGCCGTCGGGGACGAGTGCCTCGCTCTCGGCGTACGTACAGACGATCTGCGCCAGCGCCTCGGACGGCAGGTCCTCCGGCTGCTCGCTGAGGCGCAGCGCGCCCTTCGGGTCGCCCCTGCGCGGGTCGTCGATCCGGAGCGTCGCCGGTACATGGGTGGAGAAACCCGCCTGGCGCTCGGCGGCCGGCGGTTCCTGGCGCAGTTCGTCCAGGAGGGCGCGGGCGATCCGGAGCCGGTCCGATGTCGCCTCCTGGACCTGCACCGCGCGGTCCACGGTGACCAGTTCCGAGGCGCAGACCAGATAGACCTGTACGGGGATGCCCTGCTGGGCCTGGGCGGCGATGTCCTCCGCCGGCATCGTGCACGGCACCTGGGACGGGGCCGGGCCGGCGTCGACGGGAACCGAGGTGGTCCTGATCCCGCAGCCCGCCGCCAGTACGGCGCAGAGCGCGGCACCGGCCAGGGCTGCGGCGGGGCGGCGGCCCCGGCGTCCGGTGGGCGTCACGTCGCGTCGTCCTCCTCGTCCGGGATCTCGGCGTCCTGACCCCCGGTGGTGCGGTTCAGTGCCTCGGCGTCGCGCGGCAGGCGCAGGACGAACACCGCGCCGTCGCCGTCCGGCGAGTTCGCGGCGGTGATGTCGCCGCCGTGGATGTGCGCGTTCTCCATGGCGATCGAGAGCCCCAGGCCGCTGCCCTCGGAACGGGGGCGGGAGGCACTGGCCTTGTAGAAGCGGTCGAAGACGTGCGGCAGGACGTCCTCGGGGATGCCGGGGCCGTGGTCGCGCACCTCGATGACGAGGTCGTCGCCATCGGTCCGTACCGCGACCCGTACCGGCGAACCTCCGTGCTTCAGCGCGTTCCCGATCAGGTTGGCCAGGATCACGTCCAGCCGGCGCGGATCGAGACGGACCATCATGCCGCGCTCGGCGTCCAGGTCCACCGCGTCCAGCCAGGCGCGGGCGTCGATGCAGGCGGTCACCTGGTCGGCGACGTCGACGGTGTCGAGGACCAGCCGGGCCGTACCCGCGTCGAAGCGGGTGACCTCCATCAGGTTCTCCACCAGGTCGTTGAGGCGCCGGGTCTCGCTGACCACCAGGTGCACGGCGGGAGCGATCATCGGGTCGAGGCTGTCGGCCTCGTCCTCCAGCACCTCGGCGACGGCGGTGATCGCGGTGAGCGGGGTGCGCAGTTCGTGCGACATGTCGGCGACGAAACGGCGGCTGGACTCCTCCCGCGCGCTCATGTCCGCGACCTTCTTCTCCAGGGAGCTCGCCGTTCTGTTGAACGTTCTGGAGAGATCGGCCAGTTCATCGGTGCCGGACACCACGAGCCTGGTGTCGAGCTTGCCTTCGCCGAGCTTGCGGGCGGCGTCGCCGAGCCGCTGCACGGGCCGCAGCACCGTCGTCGCCGCGGCCTGCGCCAGCAGCGCGGAGCCGACCAGGGCCAGCGCGGTGGCGATCCCCAGGGACCAGGCGAGGGAGTTGAGATCCTGCCGTTCCTGGTCGAGGGACTTGAGCATGTAGCCGGTCGGGCCACCGCCGATGATCTTCGTACCGGCGACGAGATACGGCGTGCCGCGGATGGATATCCGCTGCCAGAACAGGTGGTACTCGTACTTGTTGCCGTCCTTGACCGGCTGCTTCTTGTCGACCTGCTTGCGCAGCGACGCGGGTACGTTGTCGAGGGTGAAGGTGTCCAGGTCGGAGTTGCCGACGATCGGCTTGCCGGGATCGCGTTCGTCGAGCAGCAGCACGCTGTAGCCGGGACTGCTGCTCGCCATCTGCACGGCGGCGGTCTGAAGGTCCTCCTTGGTGGGACGCATCGGCAGCGAGGCCGCCCGGCCCTGCATCTCCTGGCGGAAGTCCCCGAGCGCGGAATCCTGCGTACGGGTCAGCACCGCCTCGCGGTTCAGCCAGTACGCGATCCCGGACGCCGACACCGCGGCGGTCAGCGCGACCAGCGCGAACACGACGACGAGCCGCAGCCGCAGGCTGGTCCAGCGGAGCCCGGCGAGCAGGCTCCGCCGCACGGCCGTACTCACTGGGGCGAGTCCAGCCGGTATCCCACGCCCCGCACGGTACGGATCAGGGTCGGCGAGGAAGGAACGTCCTCCACCTTCGCGCGCAGCCGCTGGACGCAGGCGTCCACCAGACGGGAGTCGCCGAGGTAGTCGTGCTCCCAGACCAGGCGCAGCAGTTGCTGCCGGGACAGGGCCTGGCCCGGCCGGCGGCTCAGCTCCAGCAGGAGGCGCAGCTCGGTCGGGGTGAGCTGGAGATCCTCCCCGTCCTTGGTCACGGTCATGGCGGAGCGGTCGATCACCACACTGCCGAACGTGGCGGAGTCCGTGGACTCGCGCTCGCCCCGGCGCAGCACCGCGCGGATACGGGCGTCGAGCACCCGGCCCTGCACGGGTTTCACCACATAGTCGTCGGCGCCGGACTCCAGTCCGACCACGACGTCGATGTCGTCGCTTCGCGCGGTCAGCAGAATGATCGGCAGTTGGTCGGTGCGCCGGATGCGCCGGCACACCTCGAAACCATCGATCCCGGGCAGCATCACATCCAGCACGACCAGGTCGGGCCGCTGCTCACGCAGCAGGTTGAGGCCGTCCTCTCCCGTCGCCGCGGTGGCCACACGGTGGCCCTGGCGTGACAGCGAGAGTTCGAGGGCCGTGCGGATGGCGTCGTCGTCCTCGATCAGCAACAGGAAAGGCACGCTGGTCATTCTGACCCATGGGGGAGCCTCAGTTCGACAGTTGGTCCCCCCTCATACATCCGGCAGCCCCGAATCGTGTCCGCGCCGTGCCCTGTGACAGGTCTGTGACAGTCGGCGGACAGCGCCATGAAATCGCCCGTGCAAGCTCGTTGTCACAAGGAACGGACGGACTCCACCGACAGGGGGCGCGAGATGAACGCAACGCACAGCATCACCACGAGCGCAGTTGTCACGCGTCTCCACGACGTCGGGCGGAGCACCGAGAAGTCCGGCGCCGCTGTGAACGGGCGGGGGTGCGTTCGAGGCGCCGGTCGTCAGTACCCGTCGTACATGACGGTGGTCGACGCGCCTGCCGCCACGGGGGCGGGCAACGGGGGAAGCGCGTACGGGGAGGTCACGGGGGAGCGGAAGGCCCCGGAGCGGACCGAGGACGCCGAAGCGGCGTTCACGGCCTACGTCCGGGAGCGCCGCGCCTCCCTGTACGCCACCGCCTACCACCTGACCGGTGACCGGTTCGAGGCGGAGGACCTGCTGCAGAGCGCCCTCTTCTCGACGTACCGCGCCTGGGACCGGATCAGTGACAAGGCGGCGGTCGGCGGCTATCTGCGCCGGACCATGACCAATCTGCACATCAGCGCCTGGCGCAGGCGCAAGCTGAACGAATACCCGACCGAGGAGCTGCCGGAGACGGCGGGCGACACGGACGCGATGCGCGGTACCGAACTGCGCGCCGTCCTCTGGCAGGCGCTGGCGCGACTGCCCGAGACACAGCGCACGATGCTGGTCCTGCGCTACTACGAGGGCCGTACGGACCCCGAGATCGCGTCCATCCTCGACATCAGTGTCGGCACGGTGAAGTCCAGCATCTGGCGGTCTCTCCGCCGGCTGCGCGAGGACGAGGTCCTCAGCTTCGGCCGTGACGAGGAGGAGTCCTTCGGCGAGCTGGTGGCCTGAGGCAGCGGGGGATACGGGGGAACACGGGGGATACGGGGGACAGGCCGCCGCTTCGGGGGAGCGGCGGTGTACGGGGAAACGGACCGCTGCTTCGGGGGAGGCGGTGGTGCACGGGGGAAGCTGAGGGGTCGGACGGGCCGGGGGGTCTTGTCCGGCCCCTCAGTGCGTCTGCGCGGGCTTCTCGTCTCGCGCGTGCCCATCGGTGACGCTGCCTGTACCCCCTTCGCACGGGGCGCTGCCCCGTACCCCCGGCCTCAGTCGACGGAGGGGGCCGTCTCCGTGCTCACCTTCGCCGCCGCGGGCGTACGGCACCGGCCCGCCGCGGCGGCGGCCAGGCGGCCGAGGGCCTCGTCCTTGCCGCAGGGGTACGCCCCCAGCTCCGCCTGGCGCGCCACGATGCGGCGTTCGGCGCGCATCAGCCGCCAGCCCCGGCGCAGCAGGAACGGCACGGACTTGCGGCCCTCCCGCAGATCCCGCAGCAGCCGGCGGCGGAACGTCGTCGACGGACGGCCGCGCAGGCACAGGGCGTCCGCCAGGAGGCCCAGCGACTGACAGCGCTCGACGATGTCCGCGGCGAAGATCCCCTCGGCCACGAAGAGAGGCGTGCGCTCGATGTGAAGGCCCTCGCGCCCCGTCCGGGAGCTGGTCGAGATGTCGTAGACCGGTACGTCGGTGCGTCCGGTGCGGCACAGTTCCGTGATCGCGGTGACCGCCGCATCGGCGTCCCAGGACTGTGCGGAGTCCCAGTCGATGTCCGTACTGCCGCTGACGACGGGCAGCGTGGGGTCGCCTGCCTCCTTGTAGAAGTCGTCCAGCCGCAGCACCGGAAGACCGGTACGGGCGGCCAGGGATGACTTGCCGGAGCCGGAGGGGCCCGCCAGCAGGACGACGCGGGTCGAAATCGCTTGGGAACTCACAGAACACAAGTGTGAGGCATTGACCCGCACAGGGGATCCCCGGAGGTCTTGTTGGTATCCGGCATCACACCTCAACTACGCTGTGCACTCAACCGATTACTCGATTGCTGGTTCGAATCGGCCCGATCAGGTGGGAACTTCATGGCACGTCACGCACTTTCCAAGTCCCGGCGCCGCGCTCTGCTGCGGGCCGGTCTGACCGTCACCGCGGTGGGTGCCGCGCTCGGTGCGGGGGGTGCGGCGGCCCAGGCGGCGCCGCTGCCCCTCGTCAAGGCGTCGGGTACGGACACCAGCCTCGGCGAGGCGAGCGAGGCGGCCGGCGGCGCGGTCACCGGGGCGCTCGGCCACTCGCTCGACAACGGCATCGCGCCCGTGACGCATCTGCGGCTCGACCCGCTGGCCGGTACGGGCGTGGACCCGCTGGACAACGCGGTGGGGGCGCAGGTCGCGGACTTCAAGCCCGTCTCCACCGCCGCCGTCACGGACCCGCTGACCAGCGGTGGCGCGCTGAAGGATCTGCCGCTGGTGGGCCAGGTCGTGGGCGCGCTGCACGGCTGAGCATGGGGAGCCGGCCGGGATCGCCGGCCAGGAACGTCAGACCAGGACCCGCTTCCCGCACCGCGTGGCGCGCCGGACGCGGAGACGGCCCGTGTCCCGGGGATCCCCGGGACACGGGCCGTCTGTCCGTCTGTCCGTCTGTCCGCGTTCGCGTCAGTACGAGGAGCCCGAGACGCCCAGCGCGCCCGTCGGGTGCCAGACGGTCTTGGTCTCCAGGAACGCCGTCAGCCGCCGGGTGCCCGGATCGGCCGACCAGTCGCCGCCGCCGTCCACAGCCTGTGGGCGGGAGACCCGCTTCAGGTTGTCGGCCGCCGCGGTCTCCAGCTCCTTCGCCAGTTCCGTGTCCGCCCCCGTCAGGTCGATGCCGTTCACGTCCTGGTGGGAGGCGAGCGGCGCCGCGATCTCAGCGGTCTTCCCGGACAGGATGTTGACCACTCCGCCCGGCAGGTCCGAGGTGGCCAGCACCTCACCGAGCGACAGAGCGGGCAGCGGCGACTCGGCCGAGGCCACGACGACCGCCGTGTTGCCGGCCGCGATCACGGGCGCGAGCACCGAGACCAGGCCGAGGAACGACGACTCCTGCGGTGCGAGGACGGTCACGACGCCGGTCGGCTCCGGGGTCGAGAGGTTGAAGAACGGCCCCGCGACCGGGTTCGCCCCGCCCACGATCTGGGCGATCTTGTCCGTCCAGCCCGCGTACCAGACCCAGCGGTCGACCGCCGCGTCGACGACGGCGGCCGCCTTGGACTTCGAAAGACCCTCGGCCTCCGCCACCTCACGGACGAACTGGTCCCGCCGGCCCTCCAGCATCTCCGCGATGCGGTAGAGGATCTGGCCCCGGTTGTACGCGGTCGCGCCCGACCAGCCGCCGAACGCCTTGCGGGCGGCCACCACGGCGTCCCGCGCGTCCTTGCGGGAGGACTGGGGCGCGTTCGCCAGCCACTTGCCCTTGGAGTCGGTCACCTCGTACACCCGGCCGCTCTCGGAGCGGGGGAACTTGCCCCCGACGTACAGCTTGTAGGTCTTGAAGACGCTCAGTCGCCCGTCAGACATCGAGGTAGGCCTCCAGACCGTGACGGCCGCCTTCGCGGCCGAAGCCCGACTCCTTGTAGCCGCCGAACGGCGAGGTCGGGTCGAACTTGTTGAACGTGTTGGCCCAGACGACGCCCGCCCGGAGCTTGTTCGCCACCGCGAGGATGCGGGAGCCCTTCTCCGTCCAGATGCCGGCCGAGAGGCCGTACTGGCTGTTGTTGGCCTTGGCGACGGCTTCGTCGGGCGTACGGAAGGTCAGCACCGAGAGCACCGGGCCGAAGATCTCGTCGCGGGCGACGGTGTGCGCCTGCGTGACGCCGGTGAACAGCGTCGGCGCGAACCAGTAGCCGGCCGACGGCAGCTCGCACGGGGCCGACCAGCGGGCCGCACCCTCGGCCTCGCCGGTCTCGACGAGCGCGGTGATCCGGGAGAGCTGCTCCTCGGAGTTGATCGCGCCGATGTCGGTGTTCTTGTCCAGCGGGTCGCCCAGGCGCAGCGTGGAGAGCCGGCGCTTGAGGGAGTCCAGCAGCTCCTCCTCGACCGACTCCTGTACGAGGAGCCGCGAGCCGGCGCAGCAGACCTGGCCCTGGTTGAAGAAGATGCCGGTGACGATGCCCTCGACGGCCTGGTCGACCGGGGCGTCGTCGAAGACGATGTTGGCGCCCTTGCCGCCCAGTTCGAGGGTGGCCTTCTTGCCGGTGCCGGCGATCTGCCGGGCGATGGCCTTGCCGACCGCCGTCGATCCGGTGAAGGCGATCTTGTTGATGTCCTCGTGCTCGACGAGGGCCGAGCCCGCGTCCCCGTAACCCGTCAGGATGTTGACGACACCCTTGGGCAGACCGGCCTGGCGGCAGATGTCCGCGAAGAAGAGCGCGGAGAGCGGAGTCGTCTCGGCGGGCTTGAGCACCACCGTGTTGCCGGTGGCGAGCGCCGGGGCGATCTTCCACGCGAGCATCAGGAGCGGGAAGTTCCACGGGATGATCTGGCCGGCGACACCCAGCGGGCGCGGGTTCGCGCCGTAGCCCGCGTGGTCCAGCTTGTCGGCCCAGCCCGCGTAGTAGAAGAAGTGCGCGGCGACCAGCGGGAGGTCCGCGTCGCGCGTCTCCTTGATCGGCTTGCCGTTGTCCAGGGTCTCCAGGACGGCGAGCTCGCGCGAGCGCTCCTGGATGATGCGGGCGATCCGGAACAGGTACTTGGCGCGCTCGGAACCGGGCAGCGCCGACCACTTCTCGAACGCCCGCCGGGCCGCCTTCACGGCCCGGTCCACGTCCTCGGCACCGGCCCGTGCGACCTCGGAGAGGGCCTCCTCGGACGACGGGCTGACCGTCTTGAAGACCTTGCCGTCCGCCGCGTCGGTGAACTCACCGTCGATGAACAGGCCGTAGGAGGGGGCGATGTCGACGACGGAACGGGATTCCGGCGCCGGTGCGTACTCGAATGCAGATGCCATGGGAATCAGTCCACCGTCACGTAATCGGGGCCGGAGTAACGGCCGGTGCTGAGCTTCTGGCGCTGCATCAGCAGGTCGTTCAGCAGGCTGGAGGCGCCGAAGCGGAACCAGTGGTTGTCCAGCCAGTCCTCGCCCGCCGTCTCGTTCACCAGCACCAGGAACTTGATCGCGTCCTTGGAGGTGCGGATGCCGCCGGCCGGCTTCACGCCGATCTGGATTCCGGTCTGCGCGCGGAAGTCGCGCACCGCCTCCAGCATCAGCAGGGTGTTCGCGGGGGTGGCGTTGACTCCGACCTTGCCGGTCGACGTCTTGATGAAGTCCGCACCCGCCAGCATCCCGAGCCAGGAGGCGCGGCGGATGTTGTCGTACGTGGACAGCTCACCGGTCTCGAAGATCACCTTCAGCCGGGCCCGGCCGCACTCGGCCTTCACGGCGAGGATCTCCTCGTACACCTTCAGATAGCGGCCGGAGAGGAAGGCGCCCCGGTCGATCACCATGTCGATCTCGTCGGCCCCGGCCGCCACGGCGTCGCGGACGTCCGCGAGCTTCACGTCGAGTGCGGCGCGCCCGGCCGGGAAGGCCGTCGCGACGGACGCCACCTTCACGCCCGAACCGGCCAGCGCGGCGACCGCCGTCGCGGCCATGTCGGGATAGACGCAGACGGCCGCGGTGCGCGGGGTCGTGCGGTCGGTGGGATCGGGATGAAGGGCCTTGGCGGCGAGCGCGCGGACCTTGCCCGGGGTGTCCGAGCCTTCCAGCGTCGTCAGGTCGATCATCGAAATGGCGAGGTCGATGGCGTACGCCTTGGCCGTCGTCTTGATCGAACGGGTTCCGAGGGAGGCGGCGCGCGCTTCGAGGCCGACGGCGTCGACGCCGGGCAGCCCGTGCAGGAAGCGGCGCAGCGCACTGTCGGACGCCGTCGCGTCGGCGAATGCGGGAGCAGTGGTGGGCATGGTCACCAGATGAGCATATCTACGCGCGTAGCGGCCTGTACAGGGGCCCGGCCCGTTCGCGCATCGCCCGATGCCGGGAGGGGAACCACCCGGCGCCGCGAGATCAATCGCCCGGCGCGGCGTGATGAATCGCCCGGCGCGGCGCCATGAGGCGAACGCGTGTACGGGACCGGCCTCACCGGCTTCCGTACGCGTGTCCGGACGGCCGCCCCCGCGTCCGGCGCGCGCGTCAGGCAGAATCGGGCTCATGACGAGCCCCAAGCCGCCCTCCGAGCCCACCTACGCCGACCGGACGTTCCGGTCGCCCGCCGGGCTGGTCGGGGGTGCCCTGCTGCTCCTGCTGATCTGCTGGATCGGCGGCGACGCCGCGATCCGCGGCGAGGGACGGGTGCCGTGGCTCTCCCTGGCGGGCCTGCTGACGGCGGTGCCGCTGGTGGTCGCCTTCACCCTGCGGCCCGTGGTGTTCGCCAACGACGAGCGCATCCGGATCCGCAACCCGTTCCGGACGATCACGCTGCCGTGGACCGATGTGGCCGATGTCCGGGCCGGGTATTCGAGCGAACTCTTCACGCGCGACAACGAGAAGTTCCAGCTCTGGGCGGTCCCCGTGTCGCTGCGGCAGCGCAAGAAGGCAGCCCGCCAGCAGAGCCGGTCGTCGATGGACGACCCGTACCGCAGGACGTCCGTCACCGCCGACGTGCGCGACACGAAGGCGCGGACGGCGGCCGCGGACCAGACGGTGGTGGATCTGAGGGAGCTGTCCGAGCGCGCGGGCGACCAGCCCGTGGCCGGCGGCACCGTCAAGTCGGTGCGCTGGGCGTACGAGGTCATCGCCCCGGCGGTGGTGGGCGCGGTGCTGCTGGTGGTGCTGGGCGCGAGCGGCTGAGGAGTGGCTGAGCGGGCCCGCCGCCGGCTGAGGGGGGCTCCCACTGTTACCGGACGGCTCCTGCCGGTGCCGGACGGCTCCCACCGTTGCCGGGCTGCTCCTGCCGTTGCGGGGCGGCTCGCTCCGCAACGGCAGGCGGCCCGGTCGCCCTGACAGGCCCGGATCCGGCCCCGGGCCGGTCACTCGTCCTTGAGCAGGCTCCACCACCAGGCGATGCTGTCGATCGGCAGAGGCTGGTCCGCTTCCCGCGCGTGGAAGGGGGAGGCGGCGCTGCCGACGGGCAGGTCGGCGGGGTTCTCCGGATTGACGTAGCGGTTGGTGGTCAGGGACCAGTCGTAGTCGGCGCGGATCCAGTGGTCGCAGTCGGTGATCCAGCGGTGGAGCTCGGGGCCCGCGTCGCGCAGGATCTGGTCGCGCAGGCGGAGGTAGAGGGCCATGGCGCGGGTGTGCATCATGGCGGTCTCGCTGACCGCTTCGGCGAGTGAGCACCCCCGCTCGTACGCGATCAGGTCGACGATGTTTCCGTATCCGTCCTGACTGCGCTGACGCTCCTTGTGGTACGAGACCAGGTCGTTGGACCAGCCGATGATCGAGGCGAAGACCTCGACGAAGCCCCGGACATCGCGGCGCTCGTAATCGGCCGCGGGGAGGTCGTAGCCGTGGATGATCTCGCTGAGGGTCGAGAAGATCTTGACCGCCGAGGAGTCGAGCCGGACCGCCAGATGGTCGGAGAGGGTCGGAATCCGGCCGTGGGCGTTGTTGGCCGCCATCCAGACCTGGCCCTGGAGGTACGCGCGGAAGCCGGCGGCCCAGCGGGCGGTCTGCACGGGTGTGGTCAGGTTCTCCAGCCGTAGCCGCAGCTCGCGCAGTGCGGCGCTGTAGCTGTCGTCGGTGGGGGCGGTCCAGGGCACTTCGACTATGCGCTGAAGTTTGGTGATGATGAGCAGGGTGGCGTCCGGTGAAGCCGAGACCGGGCCCTCGTCGCAGTACTCGTCGTCGAAGGCGAAGAGCCACATCAGGAAGTCCGACGTCCACTGGAGGGCCGCGACGCGCCCGGACGGGGCGCCTCGGCTGGTTAACTCCCCGACCGAGATGCGCGTCAGCCGCCCACGCTGCGCCCGATCGGAGTAAAGGCCGAACCGATCGAGCCAGGCTGCCGAGCGTTCGTCGATCTGTCGCCAGCCCGGGTGGATCCCCGACGGGAGCGGAACCCATAGCTGAGGGATCTTCGGTGCGGGAGCTGGGGAGGTCATTACCACCCTTTCAGGTGCACTTTTCAATACGCCGAGTTTCGGAAGTTATCAAGGTGTACGAGGAACAGGTACGGCCGTTTTCGGCCGGGTTGGCTTGCGGGGCGGTGTCCGCTGCCTCAGGGGATCGGGTATTTCCGGCCATGGGTCCGGCCCCCTGGGGGGCCGCGGACATGGTTGGTCGGACCCCGTTCACCCGTGGTCCTTCGCGACGCGTAAGTGGCCCGAAAGCGACTCTTGCGCGTTTGGGCCCGAATGGCTCCGTGGCTGAGTGAACGGGACCCGCCGGTAACCGACTTGCCGACACCCGTCATGTCACCGGCATGCCGCGCCCCGGGGGGCAGGGGTGTGCGGATGCGTCGCCGGCGTGCGGCTGTCTCGCACGCGTGTGTGAATGAGCGGGGGGCGTGGTCGCGCGAGCCCTTTCGGTGTCGCGTCGTCCGTCGAGCGGCTTGCGCACACCCCGGCTCTCTTCTTCCCATTCCCGTTCCGGGCGGTCGTCACTGGGGACTTCCTTGCCGCACGCCACGGGGCCCCGAACCCGACGAGCGGGGCTGGCGGGGCGGCGGTCCGGTCACGCCGTGCTGGGGTGGAGCCGCGGAGTTCCGGCCGATGTCGTGCCGGGCGACGGTGAAGCGGCCGACGGCGCCGCCGGCTGCCCCGTCCGCCGGAGGGAGCGCTGTCCTGCCGGGTGCGCCCCGCTCGGCCCGGAGCGTGGCCGGCACCGGACCGGCCGCGTTCGGGAGGCGGCGGCCCGCCGAGCGCTGTGGCGCAAACCCGGTGGGTAACAGGCGCGCAAGGACTGAAGGCATGTGCCCTGGGTACTTGACCATGTGCAGAGCGTATCCATCCGGGCCGGGGTCCCGCTTCGGCGCGGGCCTGCCGCAGTTCCCGCACGACCCGAGGGGGGCCTCCATGTTCCGTCGCGCCACCGCCCACCGGCGGGCCCCACCGGGCCCGGCCCGCCGCGTCCCCGGCCGGAGCCCTCGCCGCCTAGGAGGGCGCCCCGGTGCCCGTAGCCGCTTCAGGCCGGACTTCCCGTACCGGGGCGTCCCAAGCACGGCTGTGTCCGAGACGAAGGAGATATGAATAAGTGTCATTGTCAGGCGCCTGGGTGACGCCCTGCCGCCCGGCTTCGCCGACTTCGCGGACTTCTTCGCCAGTTGGCAGGACGCCTTCTGGGCCTACCCGGAGGACGACGTCAAGAACGACTACAACTCCATCGTCTTCGGCGGGACATCCGCCGCCGACCAGCTGTGGATCATGGATCAGCCCGAGTTCAGGATGCTGCACAACCTGCTTCCGGCGGGCACGTCACCGGTGCCCGCGTTCTGCCGGATCTACTCGCTGAAGTACCGGCAGAAGATGCTGACGACGGGGATCTCCGGCCTCTGCACGATCAAGTTCACGCTGTGGCCGTACGTCTCCGCCCAGCCGCTGGGGGCGATGTCGGCCGACTTCGAGTACAAGCTGTACGACAGCGACAGGGCGACCGTGCCCGTCACCGTCGCGCTTCCGGCCCTCGCTCTGGTGCCGGAGTGACCGGAGTGACCGGAGTGACCCCTTGCCCGCCGTGCCTCCCGCCGCGACGGCGGGTGGTCCGCCGGGAAGGTGGCCGGCGCTGCCCGGCCGGTGTCGTCCCGCAGCCCGCAGCGGCCTCACCGTGACAGGACCGCCGAGTCGCGCCGGCAGCCGTCACCCTCGTACCGCTCCTGGTGCCAGGGGCTGCGGGACCGTGAGGGGCCGGCCATCACCGTGACCGACAGGCGGGGCGGCTCGTGGCATTCCGCAGGGGCGACGGGACCCGGCCGCATCCCGGGCCCGTACGCACCCTCGGCACATGGCCGCCATCGTGCTCAGCCGGCGACGGCGGAACACGATGGCGGCCGTAGCGGTGGGGTGTCAGGATCCGGACGCGTCACCGTAGGCGTAGCGATCGCGGACCGTTCCCGTGGCGTCACGGAGTTCGCCGACATCGCCGGCGTCCCTCCAGATCGACGCCTTGCTGTGGAAGGTCAGTCCGTACCAGCCGGCCGGCTGCACCTGGTCGGAGGTGTAGATGCGGGCCGTCATGCCGGGCATCATCATGGAGCCGGGCGGGAACGCGAAGTCCTGCCCCTTGTCACCGGCGTTGAGGACCCAGCCGCCGACCGGTGCCATCGCGGCGCCGCGGTTGACGATCTCCGCGTACTCGTCGTCCTGGGCCCGTCCGGTCACGCCCTTGAAGTGGACCGAGCGGATTGCCACATCCGGACCGTCGGCGCGTACCAGCATCGCGCGCAGCGCCTTGACGGTCGTCTCCTGCTCGGGCCCGGTGAACTCCCGGGAGTGCGGGCCGGTCTCCTGCTCGAAGCCCACCACGGCCACCGCGTACTGCTCACCTTCGACCGTGACGGTGCCGTCTCCGAGCCAGGAGAAGCTCAGCGCGTCGGGATCGTTGCCGGCCTCGTCTCCCGTCAGTTCCAGCTGGCAGGTGATCACCACTTCCGCCGCGGGCCCTCCCGCCACCACCAACTGCACCCGCAGTTCGAGGGCGCCGCCGTAGAAGTAGCGCTGCTTGAGGTTCTCCTGGGGGTAGTTGTCGTAGGTGAGCGTGCCGAGGGTGAACTCCGCACCGTTCAGCGGGGCTTCGTCGCCGCCTCCGGTGAAGGTGATGCCGGTCTCCCGGCCCTGCCCGTCGGGACTGCCCCAGGTGAACCGGTCAGTGCCTTCGCCCCGGGGGGCGGGGTAGGCCCGGAGGAACGACCCTCCGTAGGCCTTCTTCACGTTCCAGGTCCCCGTTGTCGTCACCGCTGTCATACGTTCTCCCTCGTTCGCGCGGGATACGCTCGCGGGCCGGGGCCAGGAGTGGCCGCCGACCCTTCCCGGTGCTTTTGGCCATCTCGTCGCATCCGGAAACGAGAGCACCGGCATCGGCGGTCAACTGGGCGCGAAACAGCGGCCGATGGCCGGAGGCTCCCCCTTGCCGACCCGCCAGGGCAGATGAGCCCCGTCGTCGAAGGCACTTCCGAGTCGAACTGACACTCACTCAACCGGTCATTTGTGCGAGCAAATATTCGATGTCCAGGTCCAGCGGGCCGACCTCGCGGCCGGGCCCGCCGCCGTACCGGTGCGGCCGCCCTGAGCAGCGGGCCCCACGCGCCCGCCCAGGGGGGCAGTGGCACCCTTGGGCCGTCCCACCTCAAGGAACCGCCGTCCTCGTCCTGGAACGCCCCGGGGACGCCAGCGCCGGGCCGCACGGTCACGGCCACGCCGCCGGGTGCGGGGCGAACTGCGACGGGTACCACTTCACCGCGCCCCACCCCCGCGGCGACGGCGCGGCCGCCGCCTTCGGCTTCGGCGGCCGGAACGCGGTACTCGCCCTCACCGCCGGCGGGTGCGGCACCGGCCGCCCGGAGCCCTCCCCCCGGCCGTGCGGCGCCGGAGAGAGGCCGGTTCCCCGGGGTCAGATCCCGGCCGCAGCCGCCAGGTCCCGCTTGATGCCGGCCAGCAGCTCCGCGCCCTTCGCGCGGGCAGCCGGCAGCCCGTCCGCCGAGGCGACCGGCACCACGACCTCCAGGTAGCACTTGAGCTTGGGCTCGGTGCCGCTCGGGCGGACGATCACCCGGGCGCCCTCCAGGTGGTAGCGGAGCCCGTCGGTGGGCGGCAGCAGCTCCGTACCGTGCGACAGATCCTCGGCGGACGTGACGGCCAGGCCCGCGAGGGCCGTAGGGGGCCGCTCGCGCAGACGGCGCATGGCGTCCGCGATGACGGACAGGTCCTCGACCCGGACCGACAGCTGGTCGGTGGCGTGCAGGCCGTGCTCGACCGCGAGATCGTCCAGCAGGTCGAGCAGGGTGCGGCCCCGCTCCTTGAGTACGGAGGCGAGTTCGGCGACCAGGAGCGCGGCCGTGATGCCGTCCTTGTCACGGACGCCGTCCGGGTCGACGCAGTAGCCGAGCGCCTCCTCGTACCCGTACCGCAGCCCCTCCACCCGGGCGATCCACTTGAAGCCGGTCAGCGTCTCCTCGTAACCGAGACCCGCCTTCGCGGCGATCCGGCCGAGGAGGGACGACGACACGATCGACTCGGCGAACACGCCGTTGACACCTCGGCCGACGAGATGAGCGGCGAGCAGCGCGCCGACCTCGTCGCCGCGCAGCATCCGCCAGCCGCCGTCGACGGCGGGGTCCGGGACGGCGACGGCGCAGCGGTCGGCGTCCGGGTCGTTGGCGATCACGAGGTCGGGGTCCGCGCGGCGCGCGGTGGCGAAGGCGAGATCCATCGCGCCGGGCTCCTCCGGATTGGGGAAGGCGACGGTGGGGAACGCGGGGTCGGGCTCGGCCTGTTCGGCGACGAGGACCGGGGCGGGGAAACCGGCCCGGTCGAAGGCGGCGGTGAGCACCGAGGTGCCGACGCCGTGCATGGCCGTGTAGACGGTGCGGGCGGTGCGCGGCGAGCCGTCGGCCAGTACCGCGTCGGTACGCGCCAGATAGGCGTCCAGGACCTCGTCGCCGAGGGTCTGCCAGCCGCTGCCGGGGCGGGGCACGGTGTCCAGCGGGCCGACCGCCGCGATCGCGGCGGCGATCTCGCCGTCGGCGGGCGGCACGATCTGCGAGCCGTCGCCGAGGTAGACCTTGTAGCCGTTGTCGCGCGGCGGGTTGTGGCTGGCGGTGACCTCGACCCCGGCGACGGCCCCCAGATGCCTTATGGCGTACGCGAGTACGGGGGTGGGGAGCGGGCGGGGGAGTACCGCGGCCCGCAGTCCGGCGCCGGTCATCACGGCGGCGGTGTCGCGGGCGAAGTCGGTGGACTTGTAGCGGGCGTCGTAGCCGATGACGACGAGGCCGCCGTCCTGGCCCCGGTCCTTCAGATACGCGGCGAGCCCGGCGGCGGCGCGGATGACGACGGCGCGGTTCATCCGCATGGGCCCGGCGCCGATCTCACCCCGGAGTCCGGCGGTGCCGAACTGGAGCGTGCCGGCGAACCGTGCGCCGAGTTCGTCGAGGTCCTCGGCTTCGATGAGCTTCGCGAGTTCGTCGCGGGTCTCGGGGTCGGGGTCCTCGGCGAGCCAGGTCCTGGCCCGGGTGATGAGGTCCTGCGTCGTCACGGTGTCCGCCTTTCCGGTTCCGGGGTGCGTGAAGGGTCTCGGTGGGTGGCTGGGTGGTGCGTGGGCAGGGTGCGGGGCGGGGAGCGGTGCCTGAGCAGGCCCGTTCCGCGCCCCGCGCCCTGCCGTGCCCCGGGGCTCGGCCCCCGGCCGGATCCGATCCGGTCCAGGACCCGCCCCGGGCCGGATCAGATCCGGTCCAGGACCCGCGCCAGCAGCGAGCCCATCCGGGTCGCGGAGTCGCGGCCCGCCCGCAGCACCTCTTCGTGGTTCAGCGGCTCTCCGCTCAGACCGGCCGCGAGGTTCGTCACCAGCGAGATGCCCAGCACCTCCGCGCCGGCCTCGCGGGCCGCGATGGCCTCCAGCACGGTGGACATGCCGACGAGGTCGCCGCCCATCACCCGGACCATGCTGATCTCGGCCGGGGTCTCGTAGTGCGGGCCGGGGAACTGCACGTACACGCCCTCTTCGAGGGTCTCGTCGACCTCCTTGCACAGCGCCCGCAGCCGGGGGGAGTACAGGTCGGTCAGGTCGACGAAGTTGGCGCCGATGATCGGCGACGCCGCCGTGAGGTTGATGTGGTCGCTGATGAGGACCGGCTGTCCGGGGCGCATGCCCTCGCGCAGTCCGCCGCAGCCGTTCGTCAGCACGACGGTTCCGCAGCCCGCGGCGACGGCGGTACGCACCCCGTGCGCCACGGCGGCGACGCCTCGGCCCTCGTAGAAGTGCGTACGGCCCAGGAAGACCAGGACGCGCTTCTCGCCGATGCGGTACGAGCGGATCGTGCCGCCGTGACCCTCGACGGCCGGGGCCGGGAATCCGGGCAGGTCCGTCACCGGGAACTCGGCCTCCGGCGTGCCGAGCGCATCGCCGGCGGGCGCCCAGCCGGAGCCCATCACGAGGGCGACGTCGTGGGTCTCGGCACCGGTCAGCTCGCGCAGGCGGGCAGCGGCGTCGGCGGCGGCGGCGTACGGGTCGCCCTGGATGTGGTCCGGAATAACTGATGCGTTCACGCGGATGAGCGTAACCGCTGAAGCCCTACGCGCGTAGATGCTCCTCCGCAGAGTCTCACCCGGTCCGTTCGCGCGTTCCCGCGGTCATCCCGCGGTGATCATGCGAAAAAGCAGATCAGGGCGGCCCCGCCGCGCTCAGCAGGGGCGCTTGCGGAGTTCCATCACATAGTCGTGCGGTGCGCCCGCGGAGTCGGCGGCGTCGGCGATCTCGCCCAGGTAGCGGGCGGAGGGCAGCCCGCCCTCGTATCCGTTCAGCACATACATCCAGGCCGGCTCCTCGCCGTCCAGCGTATGCACCCGGACCCGCATGCGGCGGTAGATGTCCAGGCCGACGCCCTCCCAGCGGTCCATGGAGTCCTCGTCCATCGGCGCCAGGTCGTACAGCGCCACGAAGACCTGGGAGCGGGGCGCCTCGACCACGGTGGCCAGCGCGCCCTCCCAGCCCATCTGCTCGCCGCCGAACGTCAGCCGCCAGCCGTTCAGCCAGCCGGTGCCGCGCAGCGGCGAGTGCGGTGCGCGGCGCGTCATCAGCCGCGCGTCGAGGTTGCCGGCGTACGCGGCGTAGAGCGACATGGGACCGAGGGTACGGGAGGTGACAGCTGGAGCGTCGATTCCTGAGCGGAACAGCCCTGTCCGAGCGTGCCCGATCCGGACCGGCGGGCGCGGGGGCGTGGCGTCACGGGGCCGGTCCGGCCGGCTGCTCCCCGTGTCCGGCGCGCCCCCGCGCACGTATGGAGGGCCCCGGGGCGAAGCACCTTGGCGCGTGCGGGACAATGAAGTACGTACTGCATTCCCCCGGGGCGGCCCCCCGGACCCCCGGCCGGGACAGCAGACGGCCGCGGGACGAGAAACGCGAGGCGGACTTTTCGTGACCCGGATCGTGATCATCGGCGGCGGACCCGGCGGGTACGAGGCGGCATTGGTGGGCGCCCAGCTCGGCGCGGAGGTGACCGTCGTCGACTGTGACGGCCTTGGCGGCGCGTCCGTACTCACCGACTGCGTGCCCTCGAAGACCCTGATCGCGACGGCGGAGGTGATGACCACCTTCGACTCCTCGTACGAGGAACTCGGCATCATCGTCGCGGACGACACGCCGCACATGGAGCAGGCCGCCCGGGTGGTCGGCGTCGACCTGGGCAAGGTCAACCGACGGGTCAAGCGCCTCGCGCTCGCCCAGTCCCACGACATCACCGCGTCCGTCACCCGTGCCGGCGCGCGGGTGATGCGCGGGCGCGGGCGGCTGGAAGGCCTCCAGGCGGCCGACGGCTCCCGTCAGGTCGTCGTCACCGCTGCCGACGGCACGGAGGAGACGCTCACCGCGGACGCCGTGCTGATCGCCACCGGCGGTCACCCCCGGGAGATCCCGGACGCGCTCCCCGACGGCGAGCGGATCCTCAACTGGACCCAGGTCTACGACCTCGACGAACTCCCCGAGGAGCTCATCGTGGTCGGCTCGGGTGTCACCGGCGCCGAGTTCGCCGGCGCCTACCAGGCCCTCGGCTCGCGTGTCACCCTCGTCTCGTCCCGGGACCGGGTGCTGCCGGGCGAGGACCCCGACGCGGCGGCCGTCCTGGAGGACGTCTTCCGGCGGCGCGGCATGAACGTCATGGCGCGCTCCCGCGCCCAGTCCGCCAAGCGGGTGGGCGACCGGGTCGAGGTGACCCTCGCCGACGGCCGGGTCATCAGCGGCTCCCACTGCCTGATGGCGGTCGGCGCGATCCCGAACAGCGCCGGCATGGGTCTGGAGGAGGCCGGGGTACGGCTCAAGGACTCGGGCCACATCTGGACCGACAAGGTCTCCCGCACGAGCGCGCCCGGCGTCTACGCGGCCGGTGACGTCACCGGGATCTTCGCTCTCGCCTCCGTCGCCGCCATGCAGGGCCGGATCGCGATGTACCACTTCCTCGGCGACGCGGTGGCCCCGCTGAACCTGAAGACGGTCTCCTCGAACGTCTTCACCGACCCCGAGATCGCCACGGTCGGCTACAGCCAGGCCGACGTCGACGCCGGCAAGATCGACGCCCGCGTGGTCAAGCTCCCGCTGCTGCGCAACCCGCGCGCCAAGATGCAGGGCATCCGTGACGGCTTCGTCAAGATCTTCTGCCGGCCCGGCACCGGCATCGTGGTCGGCGGCTGTGTCGTCGCGCCGAAGGCGAGCGAGCTGATCCACCCCATCTCGATCGCGGTCGACAACAACCTGACCGTGGAACAGATCGCGAACGCCTTCACCGTGTATCCGTCCCTGTCGGGATCGATCGCGGAAGTGGCCCGGCAGTTGCACACGCGGAAGCAGGCGGGCGAGGGTTAGGGCGTCCGGGGGCGGCTGTACGGAGCCGGGAACCAGTCAATCCCCGGCAACCCCCGGCAACTCGGGCTCCCCGGTGACCGCCTCTCGGTCAGTACAGAACAACAACGGTGTCGCCTATACCACTTGACGGCCCGTTGTGTGTACAACTTCCGGTATTCGGCGCAAACAGCTGAAAACGCTCGGGCGGTCACGTTACTGTCAGTTCTGTGTTCGCTGCAGAACGTCGTCAGTTGATCCTCGAAATGGTGCGCGCCAATGGGGCGGTATCGCTCCGTGAGCTCGCCCGCGTCGTCCAGACCTCCGAAGTGACCGTACGGCGGGACGTGCGGGCGCTGGAGGCAGAAGGACTCCTCGACCGCCGGCACGGCGGTGCGGTCTTGCCGGGTGGTTTTACGCGGGAGTCCGGCTTTCCGCAGAAATCCCATCTCGCCACCGCTGAGAAAACGGCCATCGCCGACCTGGCCGCCGGCCTCGTCGAGGAGGGCGAGGCCATCGTGGTCGGCGCCGGCACGACCACGCAGGAGCTGGCCCGCCGGCTCGCGCGGGTCCCCGGGCTGACCGTGGTCACCAACTCCCTGCTGGTCGCCCAGGCGTTGGCCCATGCCAACCGGGTGGAAGTGGTGATGACCGGGGGCACCCTGCGCGGTTCCAACTACGCCCTGGTGGGCAGTGGTGCCGAGCAGTCGCTCCAGGGGCTGCGGGTCTCGCGCGCCTTCCTGTCCGGGAGCGGCCTGACCGCCGAACGCGGACTCTCCACGTCCAACATGCTCTCCGCGAGCGTGGACCGGGCGCTGGTGCAGGCCGCGGGAGAGGTGGTGGTCCTCGCCGACCACACCAAGCTCGGCTCCGACACCATGTTCCAGACCGTGCCGACGGATCTCATCACCCATCTGGTGACGGACGAACCGGCCGCGCACGACGACCGGGCGGCAGCGGAGCTACAGGCCCTGGCGGACCAGGGGGTGCAGATCGCGGTGGCGGGCAGCGGAGGCGCACCGGCCTCGGCCGACACCGCGCCGCAGGCCCGGGGGGTCCGCCACGACATGCCCCTGCCGGGGCAGCGCCGTACGCATGGACAGCAGGTACGGGGGTCGGTGGCGCCCGACCAGGGCGGGCAGGGGGACCGGGCCAGAGTGGCGGACCTGCGCCGCCGGTGACGGCTTCCGTCGGCTCCACGCCCGTCATGGCTTCCGGCGGCTCCACGCCCGTCATGGCTTCCGGCGGCTCCGCGCCCGTCATGGCTTCCGGTGGCTCTGCACCGGTGACGCGGCGTTGCGTGGTGCCGCGGGTGACGTGGTGTTGCGTGGCTCCGTGCCGGTGACGCAGCGTTGCGTGGCTCCGTGCCGCTCTTGGGTCCCGGTGGTTCTGTGCGGGTGACGGGTTCCCGTTGCTCGCCATCGGTAACGGGCGGTTCCGGGGGGCTCAATCTCCTCGTGTCAATGCGCTTCGGCCCCGCCGCTCCCTGCCCCGTCAGCCCGCCTTCTCCGCGCGCTCCGGCCCCGCGTCCTCCCGCTTCTCAGGCGCCGGAGAAGCTCGGCTCACCCTTCAAGCCCCGCAGCGTCAGCGTCAGCAGCCGATCCGCCAGCCCCGGATCGTCCGGGGACTGCTCGGCGGCCAGCGCGATCGCGTTCGTCAGCTGCATCAGATCGTCGATGGACACATCGGCCCGCACCGCCCCGCTCGCCTGCGCCCGGCCGAGCAGCACCGAACCGGCTTCGCGCAACGGCACATTGCACGGCGACAGGGCCGAGGTCTCGTCCCGGCACGTCGACATGAGTGCCTGGGCCAGCCCCCGGTACTCACCCGCATGAGTGATGAGCGCGCCCAGCCACTCCACCAGCCCCGTGCACGGCTGTTCCGCCCCGGTCAGTTCGCGGGAGCGGCCGATCAGCGAGGCCACCGCCTCCTGGAAGACCGCACTCATCAACGCGTGCCGCGTCGGGAAGTGCCGGTACAGCGTGCCGATGCCCACGCCCGCACGTCGTGCGACGTCCTCCAGGGACGCGTCGGTGCCGTGCTCGGCGAAGGAATGACGGGCCTCGGTCAGCAGCCGGTCGTAGTTGCGGCGCGCGTCGGCGCGCATGGGCCGGTCCGGCGTGCGGACCGGTGTCCGTGCCGTACTCATTGCCATGGCGCAGTCCTCCCTGTGTCCGCCCTGGGGTCCAGGATGCCATCGTGCAACCGGAGGTGCCCTCCGTAACGCCGGACGGCCGAAGTGTGCCCCGCGATGAACCGGCGCCCCGGTCACGTCCTCTGACGTGACCGGGGCGCCGGCGGAAAGGATGGGAACAGATGCCGCGAGGATCAGTCCTTGATCTCGCAGATGACAGCACCGGAGGAGACCGAGCTGCCGACCGCGGCGGCGAGTCCCTTGACCGTGCCGGCGCGGTGGGCGTTGAGCGGCTGCTCCATCTTCATGGCCTCCAGGACGACGATCAGATCGCCCTCCTTGACCTCCTGGCCCTCTTCCACCGCGATCTTCACGATCGTGCCCTGCATCGGGGAGGCGAGGGTGTCGCCGGACGCCGCGGAGCTGGACTTCTTGGCCGCGCGGCGCTTGGGCTTGGCGCCCGCCGCGAGTCCCGTACGGGCCAGGCTCATGCCCAGCGACGAGGGCAGCGAGACCTCCAGACGCTTGCCGCCGACCTCGACGACGACCGTCTCGCGGCCGGACTCCTCGTCCGTTTCGGCGTCGGCCGGAGCGGCGAACGGCTTGATCTCGTTGACGAACTCCGTCTCGATCCAGCGGGTGTGGATGCGGAACGGGTCGCTGGTGAACGCGGGATCGACGACGACCGCACGGTGGAAGGGGATGGCGGTGGCCATGCCCTCGACGTTGAACTCCGCCAGCGCACGGGCCGCGCGCTGGAGCGCCTGCTCACGCGTCGCGCCGGTCACGATCAGCTTGGCGAGCAGGGAGTCCCAGGCCGGGCCGATGACCGAGCCGGACTCCACACCCGCGTCGAGGCGGACGCCGGGGCCGGTCGGCGGGGCGAACACGGTGACGGTGCCGGGGGCGGGCAGGAAGCCCCGTCCCGGGTCCTCGCCGTTGATCCGGAACTCGAACGAGTGACCGCGCATCTCCGGGTCGTCGTACCCGAGCTCCTCGCCGTCGGCGATGCGGAACATCTCGCGGACGAGGTCGAGGCCGGTGACCTCCTCGGTGACCGGGTGCTCCACCTGGAGGCGGGTGTTGACCTCCAGGAAGGAGATCGTGCCGTCCAGGCCGACCAGGAACTCGACCGTGCCGGCGCCGACGTAGCCGGCCTCCTTCAGGATCGCCTTGGAGGCGGCGTACAGCTCCGCGTTCTGCGCCTCGGACAGGAAGGGGGCCGGGGCCTCCTCGACCAGCTTCTGGTGGCGGCGCTGGAGCGAGCAGTCACGGGTGGAGACGACGACCACGTTGCCGTGGGTGTCCGCCAGGCACTGGGTCTCCACGTGCCGGGGCTTGTCGAGGTAGCGCTCCACGAAGCACTCCCCGCGTCCGAACGCGGCCACGGCCTCGCGCACCGCGGAGTCGTAGAGCTCCGGGATCTCCTCCAGCGTGCGCGCGACCTTCAGTCCGCGCCCGCCACCGCCGAACGCGGCCTTGATCGCGATCGGCAGCCCGTGCTCCTCGGCGAAGGCGACGACCTCGGCGGAGCCCTCGACCGGGTCCGGGGTGCCCGCGACGAGCGGGGCACCGGCGCGCTGGGCGATGTGCCGGGCGGCGACCTTGTCACCGAGGTCCCGGATCGCCTGCGGCGGCGGGCCGATCCACGTGAGACCGGCGTCGAGCACGGCCTGGGCGAACTCGGCGTTCTCCGAGAGGAAGCCGTATCCCGGGTGGATCGCGTCCGCCCCGGAGTCCTTGGCCGCCTGGAGCACCTTGGCCATGTCCAGATAACTGGCGGCCGGGGTGTCACCGCCCAGAGCGAATGCCTCGTCGGCCGCACGCACATGCAGAGCGTCGCGGTCCGGGTCTGCGTAGACGGCCACGCTCCCGATTCCCGCGTCCCGGCACGCCCGAGCAACACGGACAGCAATTTCGCCACGGTTGGCGATGAGCACCTTGCGCACGATGGCTCCCTCCTTGAAACAAGCTGAGTTTAGGGACAACCGACACGGTCCTACGACCCGTCCCCAATGGTGAGCTTGCCCACACGGAGTGTGATTTGTGGCTTGCTCCAGTCGCGAAATCCCTTGTGGCACCACGGTACGCCGGGATTCATAACCGCACAGTAGCCACGAGGTGTGGTCCAGGTCTCTGTCCGCACGGGCAGCGACTTCCTGTGTTTCTTTGTGGAATTCCTACTAAGCGGCGCGTGATTCTTTGCCCGACGCACGAAGGCGCGCACAAGGAAGGCGTGAAGCCGGTGCGGGCGGGGGTACGACAGGGGTGCCGAACCTCTTGTCCGGAGCATTACCCGTTAGTAGGGTCCGCGCTATCGCAGGGACGCAGGGACGCAGGGACCGCAGGGAACAGGGGTGAGCACCGTGGTGCGCAGGCCGGTGGCTTTCATAGCCGCGCTCGTGCTGTTCGCGGAAGCCGTGGGCATCGTGATCATCAACGTGGTCCTGGGGACCGTCGTGAAGAACCAGGACATGTCCCTGGCGGGCACCGACCCCGGCGTCATGTCCAAGGGGGCCTGGGTACTGGGCGGCGTCTCGGGGCTGTTCCTGCTGGTGTGCGGCGTGCTGCTCCTGCTGGCCGGCATCCGTGACCGGGCCCCGGGCCGCGCCGCCCGGACCGTGCTCATCTGCTGCGCCGTCATCCACGGGGTGCTGGGCGCGCTGACGGTCGGTCTGGTGGGCTGGACGGCGTTCGTCACCATGATGGTGGTGCTCGGCCTGATCGTGCTGACGCTGGTCGCGTACGGCTCCGACGGCCAGGCGCCCACCACCGTCACCGAGCCCGAGCCCGAGAAGCCGGCGGCCCCGGCCCCCGCCTGATCCAACCCCTGTCCGACCCAGCCCCGTCCGACCCCAACCCCTGTCCGACCCCGGCCCCGCAGCCGGCGCGTCAGACCCAGAGGTCGGTGACCTGTACACCCAGCTCGCCCAGCAGCCGCCTCAGCAGGGGCAGTGAGAGCCCGATGACATTGCCCGGATCGCCGTCGATGGAGTCCACGAACGGAGCCGAGCGCCCGTCGAGGGTGAAGGCGCCCGCGACATGGAGCGGTTCGCCGGAGGCCACGTAGGCGGCGATCTCGGCGTCCGAGGGCTCACCGAAGCGCACGGTGGTGGACGCGGTCGCGGAGGCGGTGCGTCCGTTCGCCGTGTCGATCAGGCTGTGACCGGTCCGCAGGACCCCGGAGCGCCCGCGCATGGACTTCCAGCGGGCCGTGGCCTCCTCGGCGTCGGCCGGCTTGCCGAGCGCCTCGCCGTCCAGTTCGAGCACCGAGTCGCAGCCGATGACCAGGGCCCCCGCGGTCTGCGGCAGTCCGGCCACGACGGCGGCCTTGGCGCGGGCCAGGACGAGCGCGAGCTCGGCCGGGGTCGGGGCGCTCAGCGCGTCCTCGTCGACCCCGCTGACGATCACCTCGGGCGCGAACCCGGCCTGCCGCAGCAGACCCAGACGGGCGGGTGATTGCGAGGCGAGCACGAGACGGCGGCGAACGGGATCAGTCATGGGCGCCATCGTACAAACAGGCCGGACCCGCACCGCGCCCCGAGCACGGTCTCCGCGAGCACCGCGGCGGGTGCGGTCACCGCGTCCCGAGCACGATCATCGCGACCACCATGGCGAGCGCGAGCACCAGCCCCGCGCGCCGCATCATGTCCTGGGCGTCGCGCAGTTCCTTCGGCGGCTTGTTCTCGGGGTCGGACCACAACATGATCCGATCCTTGCCGCCGGGGCCTCGGCCGCGCCTGAGTACCCGTACTCAGCCGCTCTGGTGCGAACGGACCAGATCCCTCCGGTACGCGTGGAAGGCCCGTACCCCGGCGGCGCTTCCGTTCCAGGGGTACGGGCCTTCCACGACCGTCCGCATCGCGACCGTCCGGCCCGCGGCAGTCCGGATCGCGACCGTCCGGGACTATCCGGGCCAGTACGTACGCGCCCAGGCGCGCGGTCCTGGCGTGTGGCGGCCGTGCCGGGCCGGCCGGGCGGGGTCGGACCACTGGGCGGGCAGCTCCGGTGTGCCGGACGGCGCGGCGGACGCCGCCGCCGCGCGGGCCCGGACCACCGCCAGTGCGGCGGCCAGCTCCTCCGGGGTCGGGTTGCCCCGTATGACCTTGATCATGGTCAGGACCCTTTCTAGAGGGGGATGTTGCCGTGCTTCTTCGGGGGCAGCGACTCGCGCTTGGTCCGCAGCTGACGCAGCCCCTTGACCACCTGGGCCCGGGTCTCGTGCGGCATGATCACCGCGTCGACGTAGCCGCGCTCGGCCGCCACGTACGGGTTGAGGAGCGCGTCCTCGTAGTCCGCCATCAGCTCGGCGCGGGTGGCGTCCTGGTCCTCGGCGGCGGCGATCGTGCGGCGGTGCAGGATGTTGACCGCGCCCTGCGCGCCCATGACCGCGATCTGCGCGGTCGGCCAGGCGAGGTTCATGTCGGCGCCGAGGTGCTTGGAGCCCATGACGTCGTACGCGCCGCCGAACGCCTTGCGGGTGATCACCGTGATCAGCGGGACGGTGGCCTCCGCGTACGCGTAGATCAGCTTGGCGCCCCGGCGGATGATGCCGCCGTACTCCTGGTCGACACCCGGCAGGAAGCCCGGCACGTCTACGAAGGTCAGCACGGGCACGTTGAACGCGTCGCACGTCCGGACGAAACGGGCGGCCTTCTCGCTGGCGTTGATGTCCAGGCAGCCGGCGAACTGCATCGGCTGGTTGGCGACGATGCCGACCGGATAGCCCTCCACCCGGCCGAAGCCGGTGAGGATGTTCGGTGCGAACAGGGCCTGGGTCTCCAGGAATTCACCGTCGTCCAGCACATGCTCGATCGCGGTGTGCATGTCGTACGGCTGGTTCGCCGAGTCCGGGATCAGCGTGTCGAGTTCGCGGTCCTCGTCGCTCACCTCCACGTCCGCCTCCTCCGGGAAGGCCGGGGCCTCGGAGAGGTTGTTCGACGGCAGGTACGACAGCAGCGACTTGACGTACTCGATGGCGTCCTTCTCGTCGCCCGCCATGTGGTGCGCGACACCCGAGGTGGTGTTGTGCGTACGGGCGCCACCGAGTTCCTCGAAGCCGACGTCCTCGCCGGTGACCGTCTTGATGACGTCGGGGCCGGTGATGAACATGTGCGAGGTCTGGTCGACCATGACCGTGAAGTCGGTGATCGCGGGGGAGTAGACCGCGCCGCCCGCGCACGGTCCGACGATCAGCGAGATCTGCGGGACGACACCCGAGGCGTGCACATTGCGGCGGAAGATCTCCGCGAAGAGGCCGAGCGCCGCGACACCCTCCTGGATGCGTGCGCCGCCACCGTCGTTGATGCCGATGACCGGACAGCCGGTCTTCAGCGCGAAGTCCATCACCTTGACGATCTTCTCACCGTAGACCTCGCCGAGCGAGCCGCCGAAGATGGTGAAGTCCTGCGAGTACACGCAGACGGGGCGGCCGTCGACCGTGCCGTACCCGGTGACGACGCCGTCCCCGTACGGCCGGTTCTTCTCGATGCCGAAGTTCGTCGAACGGTGCCGGGCGAACTCGTCCAGCTCCACGAAGGAACCCTCGTCGAGCAGGAGACCGACGCGCTCGCGCGCGGTCAGCTTGCCCTTCGCGTGCTGCTTTTCCACCGCGCGCGCGGAACCCGCGTGGGTCGCCTCGTCGATACGGCGCTGCAGGTCCGCGAGCTTGCCCGCGGTGGTGTGGATGTCGATCTCTTCCGGCTCGGACATCGGGTGGCGGCTCCCTGCCTGGTCACGGGGACGGCTGTGCTGCTGATCAGCGGATGAACGGCTGACGGTCCGCAGCGCTGAACGGCTACTGATCCGTAGCGTATCGGCGCGGATACGGTTCGGCAGTGCGTCGTTTGACACACCTAGGGTGGCTTGCATGACACCTTCGGATGCGCCACAGAACCGTTGGTCGGACCTGGACCGGCCGCCCCTGAACGTCCCCGCGCTGCGCCGCGGGCTGCTGCGGCCGGGCGGTCTGTGGACCTCTCTCGACGTCGTCGGCGCCACCGGTTCCACCAATTCCGATCTCGCGGGGCGCGCGGCCTCGCTCGCCGAGGGCGCCGTCCTGGTCGCCGAGGAGCAGACCGCGGGCCGGGGCCGCCTGGACCGTACCTGGACGGCGCCGGCCCGCTCCGGACTGTTCTTCTCCGTCTACCTGACGCCGGGTGCCGTGCCGGTGCGGCGGTGGGGCTGGCTGCCGCTCCTGACCGGGGTCGCCGTGGCGACCGGGCTGGCCCGGTCGGCCGGCGTCGACACGGCCCTGAAGTGGCCCAACGACCTGCTGGTCACCGTCGACGGCCAGGAGCGCAAGGCCGGCGGCATCCTCGCCGAGCGGGCCGGTGACGGCGTCGTCATCGGCATCGGCCTCAACGTCTCCCTGCGCGCCGACGAACTGCCCGCCCCCACCGCCGCCTCGCTCGCCCTGGCCGGAGCGGTCTCCACCGACCGAGAGACGCTGCTGCGGGGTGTGCTGCGCTCGCTGGAGCAGTGGTACGGGCAGTGGCGCGAGGCCGACGGCGACGCGGCGGCCAGCGGGCTCCAGGAGGCGTACGCGGCGGGCTGCGCGACGCTCGGCCGGACGGTACGGGCCCAGCTGCCCGGCGACCGCTCGCTCACCGGTGAGGCGGTGGCGATCGACGGGGACGGCCGGCTGGTCCTGTCGTCGGACGACGGCCTGCGGGAACCGGTCTCGGCGGGCGACATCGTGCACCTGCGCGGCGCGGCGGGCGGACTGACCTGAACGGCGCCCGCTTGTCGTACGCGCCGACCCGTCCGGTAACGCCTCGACGACGTGAGCCAGGGCACACCTGCCGTATCGTTGAGGCGATCCACCGACAGATCGGCAGGGCAGTGCGCAGGGAACGGGCAGGAGGCGGCTGGTGACCGTCGACGACACGACCTCCGGCGCGGGCGCGGAGCCCCCGTCGGACTCCTCGGTCCACGCGACACCGCATCACGAAGTCGACCACACGGCCGAACCGACCGACGATCCCCTGGCGATCCGGCTGGAACAGCTGATCCTGGGGGCCGACCGGCGCTACACCCCGTTCCAGGCCGCCCGGACCGCCGGGGTCTCCATGGACCTGGCCTCCCGGTTCTGGCGGGCCATGGGCTTCGCCGACATCGGCCAGGCCAAGGCGCTGACCGAGGCCGACGTACTGGCGCTGCGGCGGCTGTCCGGCCTGGTCGAGGCCGGGCTGCTCAGCGAGCCGATGGCGATCCAGGTGGCCCGGTCGACCGGGCAGACCACCGCCCGGCTGGCGGAATGGCAGATCGATTCCTTCCTGGAGGGCCTCACCGAGCCGCCCGAGCCGGGAATGACCCGCACCGAGGTCACGTACCCGCTGATCGAACTGCTCCTGCCCGAGCTGGAGGAGTTCCTGGTGTACGTGTGGCGGCGCCAGCTCGCCGCCGCCACCGGCCGGGTCGTGCAGGCGGCCGACGACGAGGAGATGGTCGACCGCCGCCTGGCCGTCGGCTTCGCCGACCTCGTCGGGTTCACCCGGCTGACCCGCCGCCTGGAGGAGGAGGAGCTGGGCGAACTCGTCGAGTCCTTCGAGACCACCTGTGCCGACCTCGTCGCCGCGCACGGCGGCCGGCTCATCAAGACCCTCGGTGACGAGGTCCTTTTCGCGGCCGACGACGCGGGCACCGCGTCCGAGATCGCGCTGCGCCTCATCGAGGCGATGACCCTGGACGAGACGATGCCCGCCCTGCGCGTCGGCATCGCGTTCGGCACGGTCACCACCCGGATGGGCGATGTCTTCGGCACCACGGTGAACCTCGCCAGCCGGCTGACCTCGATAGCGCCGAAGGACGCCGTGCTGGTGGACGGGGCGTTCGCGAAGGAACTGACCCGTACCGGCGACGCCCCCGTCTCCGAGGCGAGGGCCTCGGAGGAGGCCGCGGCCGCCGCCGAGCGGGCCGCCAAGGAGGGCGCGGACGGCGGGGAGCCGGCCCCCGCCCCCAGGTACCGCTACGGGCTCCAGCCGATGTGGCAGCGCCCGGTGCGTGGCCTCGGCATCGTCGAACCGTGGCTGCTGGCCCGTCGCGGCACGTCCTGACGGCCGTCTGCTGACCGGCCGCCGGCCGCCGGGCCGCTGGACTCGCGAGGCTGCTGGGCGCGGACCGCTGCCTGGTTGCCGGGCCCGGCCTGTCGCGCCGCTCGCCGTTGCCCGCTCGTCCGGCCGGCCCGTCCTGACCGCCCCCTGACCTCCCCTCCAGGGAGAGCTCTAGGATCCCTCCGGTAACGCTCGTTAACCGACAGGGGTGCAGCCATGACCGTCACGTCCGAGCAGCGGTTCGGGGAGTTCGTCGTCGTACGGGGTCACGAGGGCCTGGAGCATGTCGCCGAGCTGGTGCTCGACCGGCCCAAGGCCATGAACGCCGTGTCCACGGACATGGCCCGGTCGATCGGTGCCGCCTGCGCCGCGCTCGCCGCCGACCCGGACGTCCGGGTCACCGTCCTCACCTCCAGCCATGAGCGTGCCTTCTGCGTGGGCGCGGACCTCAAGGAGCGCAACTCCTTCACCGACGCGGATCTGGTGCGCCAGCGGCCCACGGCACGCGCCGCCTATACGGGAGTGCTCGAACTTCCGATGCCGACGATCGCCGCCGTGCACGGGTTCGCGCTGGGCGGCGGGTTCGAGCTGGCGCTGTCCTGCGACCTGATCGTCGCCGACGCGACCGCCCTGGTCGGCCTGCCCGAGGTGTCGGTCGGGGTGATCCCGGGCGGCGGCGGTACCCAGCTGCTGCCGCGCCGGATCGGGGCGGCGAGGGCCGCCGAGCTGATCTTCACCGCCCGCCGGGTGGCGGCGGCCGAGGCGCGGGAGCTGGGGCTGGTCGACGAGCTGGTCGCGGAGGGCGAGGACCGGGCCGAGGCGCTTGCGCTGGCCGGCCGGATCGCGGCGAACTCCCCGGTGGGGCTGCGGGCGGCCAAGCGGGCGCTGCGGCTCGGACACGGGCTCGATCTGCGGGCCGGCCTGGAGGTCGAGGACTCCGCATGGCGGTCGGTGGCCTTCTCCGGCGACCGGGCGGAGGGCGTGGCGGCGTTCAACGAGAAGCGGAAGGCGAACTGGCCCGGCGAGTGAATCCGATGTGACTCCACCGAATCCGATCGCGACTCCGCGACTCCGCGACTCCGCGTGTGCGGAGGCGACGCATCGCACATATCTGGAGTCACAAACTGATCAAATCCACACAAATCTACATAAGCTGGGGCAATGGGTGGTGATGATGCGCGGCTGCGGGCCGTGGTTTCGCTGGCACAGGCGATGGCGGCGGCGCACACCCCGCGGGGGTGCTGGCGAGCGGCCGCGCTGGGGGCGTGCGAGGCGCTGGGCGGCAGTTTCGCCGCGCTGTCGGCCTGGGAGCGCGGGCGCGGGCGGCTGCGGGTCCTGGTCAACGCGGGCGAGCGGGTCGACGGGGAGGAGGAGTTCCCCGATGCGGAGACGTACCCGGTGCACCAGTTCCCGGAGATCACCGAGTTCCTTCACGAGCGGTGGGCCGGGGGCGGGGAGCCGGACGCCTGGGTGGAGACCGCCGACGGGCCGGTGGAGCCGGAGTCCGGGGCTGCCGGTGCCGGGGGTGCGGATGTGTCGGGTGCCCATGGTTACGGGCGTGGCTACTGCCATCAGCGGGTGGCGGCGCTGCGTCGGCGCGGGCGCGGCTGCTGTGTGGTCGCGCCGATCGTGCTGCACGGGCGGGCCTGGGGCGAGCTCTATGTGGCGCGACGGGTGGGGGAGCCGGTGTTCGGCCGCAGGGACGCGGACTTCGCCACCGTGCTGGCCGCCGTCGTGGCCGCCGGGATCGCCCAGACCGAGCGCCTGGAGGAGGTGCGCAAGCTCGCCTTCACCGATCCGCTGACCGGCCTCGCCAACCGGCGGGCCGTCGACATGCGGCTGGACGAGGCGGTGGAGCGGCACCGGGAGGACGGCTCGGTGGTGAGCCTGGTCGTCTGCGATCTCAATGGCCTCAAACGGGTCAACGACACCCATGGGCATGCCGTCGGTGACCGGCTGCTGGAACGTTTCGGCTCGGTGCTGTCCCGCTGCGGGGCCATGCTGCCCGGAGCGCTGGTGGCCCGGCTCGGCGGGGACGAGTTCTGTCTGCTGACCCTGGGGCCGGGGACGGACGAGGTGATCGCGGCGGCCACGGAGCTCTGTGAGCGGGCGGCCGGGCTGGAGTTCGGCAACGGGGTCGCCTGCGGGATCGCCTCCACGGGGGATCCGGTCGGTCCGGTGGTCTCCGCGCGGCGCCTCTTCCGACTCGCGGACGCGGCCCAGTACCGGGCGAAGGCGGCCCGTTCCAGCAGGCCCGTGGTGGCGGGGCGGGACGACGAGGTCGTCCGGCTGGCCGACTCCCCGCCGAAATCCGCCCACGACCGCCGCCGGCTGCGCGGAGCCGCCCCCGAGGTGACGGATTCGGTAAGGGGCCACCCCGGGGACCACTAGTGACATGTACGGTTTCAATCCGTACGCTTCTGAATATGGATATGCAATCAGTCGTGGTGGGGACGTCCGGCACCACCGCTCGGGACGTCATCGCCGTGGCCCGGGGCAACGCCCGTGTCGAGCTCTCCGCCGCCGCGGTGGCCGCCCTGGCCGCCGCCCGCGAGATCGTGGACGCGCTCGCCGCCAAGCCCGAGCCGGTCTACGGCGTCTCCACCGGATTCGGCGCTCTGGCCAGCCGCCACATCAGCCCGGAGCTGCGCGCGCAGCTCCAGCGCAACATCGTCCGCTCGCACGCCGCCGGCATGGGGCCGAGGGTCGAGCGCGAGGTCGTCAGGGCGCTGATGTTCCTCCGGCTGAAGACGGTCGCCTCCGGTCACACGGGTGTGCGGCCCGAGGTCGCGCAGACCATGGCGGACGTACTCAACGCCGGGATCACACCCGTCGTTCACGAGTACGGTTCCCTCGGCTGCTCCGGAGATCTGGCACCGCTCTCGCACTGCGCGCTGACCCTGATGGGCGAAGGCGAAGCGGAGGGCCCCGACGGGACCGTGCGCCCGGCCGGTGAACTCCTCGCGGCCCACGGCATCACCCCGGTCGAGCTGCGCGAGAAGGAGGGCCTGGCGCTCCTCAACGGCACCGACGGCATGCTCGGCATGCTCGTGATGGCCCTCGCCGACCTGCGCGGCCTCTACACCTCGGCCGACATCACCGCCGCCCTCTCGCTGGAGGCCCTGCTCGGCACGGACAAGGTCCTCGCCCCCGAGCTGCATGCCATCCGCCCGCACCCCGGCCAGGGTGCCAGCGCCGACAACATGCTGCGGGTGCTTGCCGGTTCGGGGCTGACCGGTCACCACCAGGACGACGCGCCGCGCGTCCAGGACGCCTACTCCGTGCGCTGCGCGCCCCAGGTCAACGGAGCCGGCCGCGACACCCTCGCGTACGCGGCGACCGTCGCGGACCGCGAACTGGCGTCATCCGTCGACAACCCGGTCGTCCTTCCCGACGGCCGGGTCGAGTCCAACGGCAACTTCCACGGGGCGCCGGTCGCCTACGTCCTGGACTTCCTGGCGATCGTCGCCGCCGACCTCGGCTCGATCACCGAGCGCCGCACCGACCGGCTGCTGGACAAGAACCGTTCGCACGGGCTGCCGCCGTTCCTCGCCGACGACCCCGGGGTCGACTCCGGCCTGATGATCGCCCAGTACACCCAGGCCGCCCTGGTCAGCGAGATGAAGCGGCTCGCCGTCCCCGCCTCCGCCGACTCGATCCCGTCGTCCGCCATGCAGGAGGACCATGTCTCGATGGGCTGGTCGGCCGCGCGCAAGCTCCGTACCGCCGTCGACAACCTCGCCCGGATCGTCGCCGTCGAGCTGTACGCGGCGACCCGCGCCGTCGAACTGCGTGCCGCGCGGGGCCTGACCCCGGGCCCCGCCTCGCTCGCCGTCATCGAGGCGCTGCGGGCGGCTGGCGTGGAGGGCCCCGGCCCGGACCGCTTCCTGTCGCCGGACCTGGCCGCCGCGGACGCCTTCGTCAGGTCGGGCAGGCTCGTCGAGGCGGTCGAGCCTGTCACCGGCCCGCTGGCCTGACCGCCGCCACACGCGCGAGCGGCCGCACCGCCGCCGGGAGGCGACGTACCGCCCCGCACACGCGCGAGCGGCCACCGGGGCCCCGGTGGCCGCTCGCGCGTACCGCTCACAGGGCCGGCTGCGGACCTCCGCGACGGCCGGCGTACGTGACGAAGCCCGCACCGGCGCCCAGGAGCGCCATGCCGCCGACGAGATACGGCGTCGTGTCGATCCCGGTCCCGGTCTCGGCGAGCGTGGTGGAGCCCAGGTCGGGGCCGGGGGTACCGGCGCTCCGGCCGGTCGTGCCCGGCGCGGTGGACGCGTCGCCCGCGTTGGCGGACGGGACGAACCACAGTGCGCACAGCAGTGTTCCCGCGGCGGTGGCGGTCAAAAGCGGGCGGCGGGTGATGGCCACGGAATCGATCCCCTCGGGGCAGCCGTAAGAGAGAGGGCTCCCCGAATACCGGGTTCCCTCGGGCCTGTTGCGCCGATGCTAATGAACGCAGCGGGTCGCGGGAAAGCCATGGCGGCCGGTCCGCCTACGCTCCCCCTCATGAGCACTTCTGAGACATCACGATTCGTTCGCCTTCGTGTCGAAATGGTGGTGGAGATCACGGACGCCGAAGCCCTGAGCGGGACGGCGCTGGAAAGCCTCGCGGCGGAGTACGGGGAGCCCGGCGGTGAGTTCGCCGAGGAGCGCACGCATGCCGAGACCGCGGTACGGGAAGACGGTGCGGAGGCCCTCGCCTCGCTGATCGACCCGTTCGACCTGGTCGGCGAGGTCCCCGGGGTCGAGCTGACCCAGGCTTCCTGGAGCAGCGAGACGATCGACTACGACCCGGAGGACCCGGACGGATGGGACCTCGATGACGGCCAGGACGAGGACGACGAGGGATACGACGACGAGGGCGACGGCGACGGGAGCGCTTCCGGCGTCCCGCACAATGGGGAGGAGAGCGACAGGGACGGCAGCACGGAACGGCGGGTCTAGCGGGTGGCGACACCGGCTCCGGCCCGCTTCCGGCGGACCGGTGCCGGGAATGTGTGAGCCGCCGGTGGGTACGGATCGCGGACGTGCTGTACGACCGGGCCGCGCACCGGCGGCCCCTCCGGATGATGAACAGCGGGAACCACGGCTGTCGGTACCGCGTCGATGAGTGGTGTTCCCCACATCTGAGACGGAAATGGAACGGGCCACCCGTCCAGGGTGTTCTTGGAACATTGAAGGGGTACCGCCCGGCGACGGCCTTGCTCCGGTTTTTTTGGGGATTTCGGCAACGATGGAGAAGCGTGTGATGACGGACAGCAAACGGCGCAGGGGCCTGATGGCCGCGTCCGCACTGCTCGGCGGCGTGCTGGTGCTTTCGGCCTGCAACGACGGCGGGGACAAGGGCGGCCCCAGCCCCGACAGCTCGAAGCAGTCACAGGCGGCCGAGGTCGACAAGGCGGCTGCCGAGGAGGCCTCGGAGGCGCAGATAGCGATCTCCCCGAAGAATGGCGCGACCAACGCGAGCATCAACAACGCGGCCAAGGTCACCGTCACCAAGGGCAAGCTGACGGTCGTCACGATGACCACGGCCGCCGGGGAGAGCGTCAAGGGCACGCTGTCCGCCGACGGCACGAGCTGGCAGCCGGACGGCCAGCTGGAGCGCTCGACCACGTACAAGATCAACGCGGCGGCACAGGACTCCAAGGGCCGCGTGGCACACGAGAACTCCTCCTTCACCACCGTGTCGCCCGCCAACAGCTTCATCGGGAACTTCACCCCCGAGGACGGCTCCACCGTCGGCGTCGGCATGCCCGTCTCGATCAACTTCAACAAGCCGATCACGGACCAGAAGGCCGTCCAGGACGGCATCACCGTGACCTCCAGCAGCGGCCAGCAGGTCGTCGGCCACTGGTTCAACTCCCAGCGCCTGGACCTGCGCCCCGAGGACTACTGGACGGGCGGCTCCACCGTCACGCTGAAGCTGGCGCTGGACGGCGTCGAGGGCGCGGACGGCGTCTACGGCGTGCAGCAGAAGACGGTCACCTTCAAGGTCGGGCGCAACCAGGTCTCGACCGTGGACGCCAAGACGCACACGATGACCGTCACCCAGAACGGAAAGACGATCAAGACCATCCCGATCTCGGCCGGCTCGTCGGAGAACCCGACGTACAACGGCCAGATGGTGATCTCCGAGAAGTTCAAGGAGACCCGGATGGACGGTTCGACGGTCGGCTTCACCGACGACGACGGCAAGGGCGAGTACGACATCAAGGACGTGCCGCACGCCATGCGGCTGTCCACGTCGGGCACCTTCATCCACGGCAACTACTGGGGCGCCAAGTCGATCTTCGGCGGCGCCAACACCAGCCACGGCTGTGTCGGCCTCGCCGACGTCAAGGGCGCCGGTGACCCCAACGCGCCCGCCGCGTGGTTCTACGACAACTCCATGATCGGCGACGTGGTCATCGTCAAGAACTCCCCGGACGCGACCATCAAGCCCGACAACGGCCTCAACGGCTGGAACATGAGCTGGGCCCAGTGGACGGCGGGCTCGCAGGCCTGACCGGGCCGGCCGCTCTCCCCACAGCCCCGTAGGCCGAAGGCGGCGGCACCGGATCCGCAAGGTTCCCGGTGCCGCCGCCTTCGGCGTACGGGGCTGTTCTCATCCCGCTCTCATCCTGGCCTTAACCCACCATCACAAGCGGCACCTAGCCTCGCGCCATGTTCTTCACCTACCTCCGGCGCGAGCTGCGCCGCCGCAGAAAGGCGGCGCTCGTCGTCGCCTCGGGGCTCGCCCTCGGTATTGCGCTGGTCATCATCGTGAGCTCGGTCTCCTCGGGCATGAGCAAGGCCCAGGACAAGGTCCTGGAATCGCTGTACGGTCTCGGCACGGACATGACCGTCACCAAGGCCGCCGCGGCGCCGGGATCCAACACGGAACGCCCCCGGTTCGAGTTCGACGCCAAGGGCAGCGACGACGACTCGACACAGAGCACGGACCGGGTCATGGTCCAGGGCTTCCAGACGCTCGCCTCCACCACCGTCGACAAGGTGGACAAGCAGACCGGCGTAGCCGACGCCGTCGGCGGACTGAGCATGACCGTCATGAAGGTCGACGGCCAGTTCAAGCGCGGTGAGTTCAAGCAGGACGGCGGTACGTCCCAGGGCGGCGGCCGCGGTGGTCCCGGCGGCGGCAGCGGCCAGCCCCAGGGTGAGGTCCAGGGCGGCGGCGCCTCCTTCGACGTCAACTCCTACACGGTGTACGGAACCGACGTCACCAAGCAGGACCTCGGCCCGCTCACCTCGTCGAAGATCACCGCCGGGCGTACGTTCAAGGCGACCGAGACCAACGGCAAGGTGGCCGTCGTCGACGCCGCGTACGCCAAGGAGAAGAAGCTCGCCACCGGCAAGACGGTGACCATCCACGGCACCACGTTCACGATCATCGGTGTCTCGACGGCCGACAGCGGCGACGCGGCCGCCAATCTCTACATCCCGCTGAAGCAGGCGCAGACCCTCGCCGACGCGAAGGACAAGGTCACCACGGTCTACGTCAAGGCCGTGGACTCGCAGGCGATCGACAGCGTCAAGGCGACCATCCAGAAGAACATCTCGGGCACCACGGTCACCACATCCGCCGATCTCGCGGACACCGTGTCCGGCTCCCTGTCCACCGCGTCCGACCTGGCCTCCAGCGTCGGCAAGTGGCTCTCCATCGCCGTGCTCATCGCAGCCTTCCTGGTGGCGGGACTCCTCACCTCCTCCGCGGTCAGCCGCCGCGTACGGGAGTTCGGCACCCTCAAGGCGCTCGGCTGGAAGAGCGGCCGGGTCACCCGCCAGGTCATCGGCGAGGCACTCGTCAACGGCCTGATGGGCGGCGTCCTCGGCATCGCGATCGGCCTCGCCGGCGCGTACGTCGTGACCGCCGTCAGCCCCACCCTCACCGCCCAGCTCGGCTCCTCCGGCGGTGGCGGCGGCGGGATGCGCGGCGGCATGATGGGCGGCCCGGGCCGGCAGAGCGCGTCCAAGTCGCTCGACATCGCGCTGACCGCCCCCGTCTCCCTCTCGATCATCCTGATCGCCGTCGGCCTGGCCGTGGCGGGCGGGCTGATCGCGGGCGCCTTCGGCGGCTGGCGCGCCTCCCGGCTGCGCCCCGCGGACGCGCTGCGCCGCGTCGAGTAGCCCGCCGGGGGAGGCCCGGCACACGGGCCTCCCGCTCCCCGTCCCCAGCGATCCGTGCCCCCAGGGGCGGGCGCCCGGGATCCGCGATCACCCTCCAGCAGGAGCTGACCCATGTACACCCTTCAAGGCGTCACCAAGCAGTACACGCGCGGCAAGTCCACCGTCCACGCGCTCGCCGGCGTCGACCTGACCATCGAGGACGGCGGCCGCCTGGTCATCCAGGGCCCCACCGGCGGAGGCAAGTCCACGCTGCTCCAGATGCTCGGCGGCCTGGACCGCCCCACGGCCGGCAGCGTCGAACTCGACGGCGTGGACCTCGCGAAGCTCGGCGAGGCCAAGCTCACCAAGGTGCGTGCCGAGAACATCGGCTTCGTCTTCCAGAGCTTCAACCTCATCCCCACGCTCACCGCCCAGGAGAACGTCGAGACCGCCCTGGTCCCGCTCGGCGTCAAGGCGTCCGAACGGCGCAGAAGAGCCGCCGAGGCGCTCGACTCGGTCGGCCTCGGCGAACGGCTCGGCCACCTCCCCAGCGAGATGTCCGGCGGCCAGCAGCAGCGGGTGGCGATCGCCAGGGCCCTGGTCAAGCAGCCCAAGGTGCTGCTCGCCGACGAGCCCACCGGCAACCTCGACGAGTCCATGCGCGACGAGATCATGGAGGTGCTGGAGACCATGTGGAAGGAGCACGGGCTCACCTTCATCATGGTCACCCACGACAGCGCGATCGCCCGCCGGGCGCCCCGGCTGGCCACCATCCGCAAGGGCAAGGTCACCATCACGGAGAACGCCGCGGCCTGACCCGGCAAGCACCTCGCCGCCGAGAGCCGGCGGGCCCGCGCCGACGGACCCGCCGGCTCTCGGACCGGGGCCGCCGGGGCTTCCGGGCCGGGGCCGCCGACGACCGGGCCGGGGCTTCCGGACGGGTACGCACGCCCATGGGTGTACGTACCCGTCCGGGCTCACGGACTCACGCACTCAGGCACTCACCACCCACGCCCGCCCGCCTGCCCGGCCATCGCCCTGCGGTGTGCCGTGAGGTCGGTGCGGCGGACCTGGCGCAGGCCGAGCGGGTCCGTGTGCGCGATGCCCTCCTCGCAGCCCCTCCGGGGGCCGGGAGCGCCCGCCGGGCCGCCGGGCCCCGACGGGCGGGCGCGGAGCCCGTGCCAGGGCCCGAGCGGCAGCCGGCCCAGCCCGTACAGCCAGCGCCGCGCCAGCCGCCCGGGGCCGGGGCGCCCCGCGTCCGGCAGGCTCACCACCCGTATCCCCATGATCAGCTTCCCCACGCCCGCGCCGACGACCGCGGTGAGCACCACCTGATTGAGGAACGACAAGACGATCACCGGCCCCATCAGCAGCCCGACGACCTGGGGAGCGGTCGCCGAATCGGTGTAGGGCCGGACGAGTAAGCCGCCGGTGACCAGACAGAGATAGCAGTCGAGCCCCACGGCGAGGTAGCAGCGGGTCTCGCCTGCCCGGGGCGGTGTGCGCGGTGCGGGCCGCTCGGTGCGGCCGGGGACGCACGAGGGTCCCGGCCGCCGGTGGCCGTACTGGGGGCCCGGGGTCAACGGCCTCGACGCGTCAGGAGTTCGAGGAGCACGGACCCTGCGGTTGCCCTGTGAAGTTGTCATGACTGAATCATGTCTGATCGCCTGTCGACGGAGCCCCTTCCGACGCGCCTCCCCGCCGCGCACTCTTCCGGCCGGCCGTGGGCCCGTCCGTTCGCGCGCCCGTCCGTTCGCGCGCCATGGTGCAGCCCGCTCCACCATCGGTCCGGGAGGCCGGTCCCTCGTGCCGGGGTCCGGCGGCGGGAAGCATGGGGGACGCGGCCGGGCAAGGGCCCGGCGCCGCCCCGCACCCTGGAGGAACCCGTGAAGCCGCTGCTGTGGACCGTCGCACTCGTCGCCCTCGTCGCGAACCTCTCGCTCAACTTCATGGTGGGGCAGGAAGGGCTGCACATCGCCCTCAGCGTCGTGTCGGGCGTGGTCCTGCTCGGGTCGGCGGCGGGTCTGTGGATGCGCAGAAGCCCGCGCGAGGACTGAGAGCGGCCGGACGGACCTCACACCCACCCGTATGCCCTTGTGAGGTTCACCACTTCGAATGATGTGCGACCTGTCCGCAACCGGCCCAATCCTCCCCGGAACCCGCCAGGGGCCGGGCGGTTGTGCCCTTCCCGTGCGGGGCGAGGAGGGATCACCATGTGGATGCCCGTGGAGCATCGAGCCGTCCCGCTGGGACACTCGATACGCCACAACGGTCCTGTACGTCGCTTTCGTGAGCACGGTATGCGTGATGTCGGGCGACGCCCTCAACGGCGAGGGGGGACCTGGTGCCCCTCGGGACGGGGGCGCCTTCGCGCATGAGCCGAACCATGGAAGGTCTTGATCAGATGACGGCCACCCCTGACTCCGCAACTCCGCACGCCGCCGACCGCGTCATCGAGCCGCTGTACGCGGAGATCCTCCGCCGCAACCAGGGCGAGAAGGAGTTCCACCAAGCCGTACGGGAAGTCCTGGAGACGCTCGGCCCGGTGCTGGCCCAGCGGCCGGAGTTCGTGGACGCCCGGGTCATCGAGCGCATATGCGAGCCGGAGCGCCAGCTGATCTTCCGGGTGCCGTGGTCGGACGACTCCGGCGACATCCACGTCAACCGCGGCTTCCGGGTCGAGTTCTCCAGCTCGCTGGGCCCGTACAAGGGCGGGCTGCGCTTCCACCCCTCGGTCAACCTCGGCATCGTGAAGTTCCTCGGCTTCGAGCAGATCTTCAAGAACGCCCTCACCGGCATGCCCATCGGCGGCGGCAAGGGCGGCTCCGACTTCGACCCGAAGGGCCGCTCGGACGCCGAGATCATGCGGTTCTGTCAGTCCTTCATGACCGAGCTCCACCGCCATCTCGGCGAGTACACCGACGTGCCCGCCGGTGACATCGGCGTGGGCGGCCGCGAGATCGGCTACCTCTTCGGCCAGTACAAGCGGATCACCAACCGCTACGAGTCCGGAGTCCTCACCGGCAAGGGCCTCGGCTGGGGCGGTGCCCTGGTGCGTACGGAGGCGACCGGCTACGGCTGCGTCATGTTCACCGCCGAGATGCTGCGCAGCCAGGGCGACAGCCTCGACGGCCGGCGCATCGCGGTCTCGGGCTCGGGCAACGTCGCGATCTACGCGATCGAGAAGGCGCAGCAGCTCGGGGCGACCGTCGTGACCTGCTCGGACTCCGGCGGCTATGTCGTGGACGACAAGGGCATCGACCTCGACCTGCTCAAGGAGATCAAGGAGCAGGGCCGCGGCCGTATCTCCGAGTACGCCGAGCGGCGCGGCACGCACGTGAAGTACGTCGAGGGCCCGGGCGTGTGGAACGTCCCCGTGGACGTGGCCCTGCCCTGCGCCACGCAGAACGAACTCCACGAGGCCGACGCGCTGACGCTCGTACGCAACGGCGTCAAGGCCGTCGCCGAGGGCGCCAACATGCCCACCACCCCCGAGGCCGTCCGGGTGTTCCAGGAGGCCGGTGTGGCCTTCGCTCCCGGCAAGGCGGCCAACGCGGGCGGTGTGGCCACCAGCGCCCTGGAGATGCAGCAGAACGCCTCGCGCGACTCCTGGACCTTCGCTCACACGGAGGAGCGGCTCGCGGAGATCATGCGCCACATCCACGACTCCTGCTACACGACGGCGGAGCGCTACGGCAGCCCCGGCAACTACGTGGTCGGCGCGAACATCGCCGGCTTCGAGCTGGTCGCGGACGCGATGCTGGCCCAGGGGCTGATCTGACCGGGTCCCCGGTGTGCTGACACGGGCCCGGGACGCGCAAAGCGTCCCGGGCCCGTGTCCGTGCTACTCCTCGGGGTCCGGGGCTGCGCAGCCTGATCGCGGTCGCTGTGTACTGCCGGCAGCTCGGCGATATCGCACGGCGCATCCACGACGTCCGCGGTCCTGCCTTCGGCCCCATCACCGGGCCCGCGTACGACAGTTGGAGCGAGGCGGTCATGGCTTCCTTGGAGACCATCGCCACGGACCTGGAGGGCCTCGGCCTCGACACATCCGATGTACGCAAGGTCATCACGGCGGCACGCCGCCACCACGCCGTCCTCGACGAGATCACCGAGCACCGGATGCTGGCTGGGGATCTGTGGCTCCCCAACACACAGCTTGATCATCAGGCCCCGGAGCCCGTGATCACCGGCGCGTACGACTTCGACCGGACCTTGTAGGGCGATCCGGCAGCCGATTGGACCATCCGTATGGTCACGGCCAAGCCTGACGAACGCACGGCGTTCTGGGAGACTTACTGCTCCTTGGACCAGTCCGAAGCCGCAGTCCGGCGCTCGAAGATCTACGAAGCCCGGCACCTCGGCGCCATCCGCCTCAAGCGTCACCGATTCGGCAATCCGGACGGCGTCCGTGACAGCGACGACACGTTCACGGGCATCCTGGCCGTCGTGGTCTGAAGTCTGGCCTGCCGGTCAGTGGCTATCGCCCAGTGCCGCCCGGACGGTGGACAGGCCGGTGAAGTCCTTGGCGAGGGCGTCCATGATGACCTCGTCGCAGACCTGGCCGAGCCAGTATCCGGCCTCGCGCATCACCCCGACTGTGCGGAATCCGGCCTTCTCGTAGGCGCGGATGCCGGCGGTGTTCGGGGCGAGGACCTTGAGCCAGACCATCCGCAGGTTGGTGATGTGGAAAGCGTAGTCGAGGGCGAGCTGGGTCGCCGCGGTGCCGAGGCCGTGGCCGCGGACTTCAGCGGCGAGCATGATCACGTACTCGGCGGTCCGTACGGAGTGGTCCGGCAGGAGCGTGGCGACGCCGGCGGGCGTGGGGATCCCGGTACTCAGGTCGTAGATGGTGAAGCGGATGTTCTCGCCGCGGAGCTGGTGGGTCATGCCCTCGGTGCGGGCTTCGAGGGACTCGGGGCTCTGGCGGCCGTAGCCGACGAGGAGGGCGGGGTCCTGCTCCCAGCGCCAGTACGTTTCGACCAGGTCGGAGTGGTAGGGGCCGAGAGCGCAGGTGTCGGTGCTGAGCCACAGGGGCGGCTCAGGGCTGGTGCTGATGATGGCCTCCGATGGTGAGGGCGGGCGTGTAGGCAAGCGTCGAGGGCGGTTCGGCGACGGGGGTGCCGTCCTCAGTTTCCACCCAGGCGTGCAGCCGCACGGGATCCGGCGCGACGCCGTGGCACCAGGTGACGGACAGCCGCCGCGCCGCCAGGAGGACCACAGTGGCGGCGGACTCCTCCAGACAGGCCGTTCGGGCCGGGGAGTACCAGCAGGCGTGGCGCACGGCGAGGACTGCGGCCGTCGCCTGAGCTGGGGTGGCTGGGCGGCGGCACCTTGACGCGGTGGTGTTCAGCGCGGTGGTGATGCGCTGCATCGCGTGCCTGGCGGGTCCCACGGTCTTGATCGCCAGGACGGACGCCAGAGCTGCGGCTGCGGCGGTGCCGTGGCCGCGTGGCGCCTGGGGGCGGCTGGTCCCGGCGGGGTGCTCGGCTCCTCCCCAGCTCGGCGGCGACGGCGGGGCAATGACGGGGACGGGCCAGGGTGTCGCGGCGGGCTTCGGGATGAGGAATCCGGAGGCCAGGAGCTGTGCCGCGAGGCCGCCGGGCACGGTGTCCGGACGGCCGGTGCGGGCGGCTGCCGTCCAGTGGGCCGCCGCGGCGGGGAAGAGGCACTGGACACGGTTGGAGCGGTAGTCGACCAGGACCATGACGTGGCCGAAGTCCAGGGCCCGGACATGGCGCGGAGCGGTGACGAAGCGAGGCAGGTCATGCACGGGGACGCTCCGGTGCTTGTGTCGTCCACTGCGGATCCTGGGCGGTGTAGTGGGCGTGGAGCCACGCCTCGGCGCTCAGGGCTTGCTCGATCGTGGCCAGCGGCATCGGGATACCGATGGCGGCCTGGCCCAAATGGCGACGGAAGTCGGCTGGTTCGAGGAGTCCGAGGGCGGCGAGGTGGCCGTCGGTCAGGGCCAGGAGCGCGGGCAGGTTTGCGCGCATGCCGGAGTAGTGGTCGCTGTTGAAGCTGCCCTTGGTGCTGCGGCGGGCGACGGTCTTGGGGAGAAGGTCCTGCATCGCGCGGCCGAGGACGGGCTTGTAGGCGTGGGCCGCCGGGCGGTGCTCGATCGGGGTGCGCAGGACGGCGTCCATGACGCGCGGGTCGAGGAAGGGGTTGTGCAGGGTGATGCCGCATGCGGCGGCGAGTTCGGCGTCGGCGGCAGCGGTACGGGCGACCTCGCGGATCTCGTCGATGAGGACCCGCACCGAGATGTCCAGGCCCCGCAGCGGGTCTGCGGTGTCGATCGCCTCGGCCGCCGCGTCGAGCAGGAGCCGGCGGGCGGCGGCCGTGGCCCAGGAAGGCCGGGGCGGGATCGTGAACCAGCAGACGTTGCCCCGCCCGTCATCCCGGCGCGCCGCCCCGGCGAGGCGACGGCACAGGTCCTCGAGTCCGTCGCGCCGGCTGCTCCGGGCCAGCGTCGCTGCGTCGCGCAGGAGCGGGGCGACGGAGGTGTGCCGAAGTCGTGCCCAGCCCAGGCTCTCACCCACCGTGCGCCGCCATTGCCGGTGACGTACGAGGTCGGCGAGGTGCGCGGGCGGCTGGAACAGGACGCTGTCGCCGCCGTCGCCGGTCAAATGAGTCCGGCTGCCCAGACGTTGGCGCATCCAGTCGAACTGTCCGACCAGGCGGGCACGGGTGAGGGTCGAGGGTGCGGGTTCTCCGGTCGCAGGGACCGCGGTGATCTCGGTGTACGGCAGGTGCTCGGCGGCCAGCGGCAGGAGATAGTGGCGAATCCTGCCGCGATGCGCGTCGGCGGCCAGGCGCGCGTAGCGCAGGTCCGCCCCGCTCTCATCGCCCTTCGGGTGGATCGTGATCGCGTCCAGGCGGCGGGAACCTGGCAGTGCTGCCGCGGCCAGGACGGCGATGGTGGTGGAGTCGAGTCCTCCCGACAGGTCGCACGACAGGCCCGGAGCCCGGTTCACCCGCAGGGCGACCGCCTCCGTCAACGCGGTCCGCAGCTGGTGGTCCGGCTCGCCCGGGACCGGATCGGGCCGCCACTGCACGGTGATCTTGAGGCGGCTGCCGTCAGCTGGGAGTTCGATCCGGCTCCCTGGAGCCAGTTGCTCGATGCCGGTGAAGAAGGTCCTCGCACCGGCCAGGGCCGGTGCCGACGGAGCAAGGACGGAGCAGGCGAGCCTCTGGACATCGATGGGCGCCTTGGTGAGCCGGGCGAGCAGCCGCGCGGAGGTGGCCCAGGCCCAACCGCCCTGCCAGGGCGTCACATAGACAGGAAGCGCGGCGGCGGGGTCGGTGTGCAGCACCGTGCGGTCCGGGTGTTCTTCGACGACCGCGTAGACGCCGGGCCAGCGCCAGGCGGCATCGGCCGGCAGTTCGGCGTCTGACAGCCGGCCCAGCTCGAGGTCGGTGGCCCCGCACGCGCCCAAGACCAGGACGCGCCGTTGCCCGCCCGACACCGGACAGCGTGCCGAGGAGTCTCCGATCTGCCAGGACGACGAAGCGGTGCTGATGTAGCGGACGAGACCGCAGTCGCCCTGCTCGCCGCTCACCGGGAGGCACCGGCTGAGGTCCGCGACCGCCCCAGCATGCGCGCCATCGTCACCGAGCTCGCCGAACGCCATCCCCGCACCGCCGGCGTTCGACAACTGACTGCTGCGGTGCATGCGCGGAGCGCCTGAGTAACGGGCCGTCACCCTGCTCCAGTCGAGAACGTATTCCGCGTCCAAACCCACGACCGGAATGACATCCGCCCTGGTGACGCAGTTGGATCACCGTTCGTCAAAACTTCTGACAGCGAAAGCGGTTTCCTGGTCGGTGTTCCTGCTCTGACCCCGGTCCGGTCCGCGCCGGAACGTCTCCGCCAGAGCCGTGTTCACCACCATCACCACGGCCAGCACCACCGCCGCCACCGGGTGGCCCACCCGGTACAGCCCGAAGGCGCCGCCACCGAGCACCACGGCCTTCACCACGAGCACACCGGCGAGCGGCAGCCGGATCCTGGCGCGGGGCGCGGCGAACGTCCCCCACAGGACGACGGCGACCGAGGGCAGTCCGATGCCGAGCAGCAGACGCACGGCCGGGCCGTCGCCCTCGGTGAAGCCCCACCAGCACAGACACCCCAGAGCCGCCAGCTCCAGGACGAACGCCAGGACTTCGTTCGCCACCCACCAGGGGCGTCCGTCCAAGGACGGGACTCCCGGTCCGGCCGTACCGTTCCCGCGCATGGCTCCCCCGCCCTCGACGCTCGTATCGGAGCGAGGGTAACGGCTTCAGCCCCTGTCCGCGGCCGAAGCCGGTGTGGTGCGACCGGAGTTCGAGGACATGTTGACGGTCCTTGGGGCCGGTCGGCCGGCTGACGGCCAGGTAGTGGGTGGCGTGATCGTTGTCGCTGATGACCGGACTCGTCCGTCGAGGCCGCTCCACTCGCACCCCGCTGAGTTCCTGATCAGCAGGAAGGTGCCCGCTGGTCAGAGACAGGCAGGCCGGCACCCGATGCCTGATCAGCTCCGCGCGAGAACCCAGGAGCTACCCGGCATGCCCGAGGGACGCGTTCCATCCGCCACGGGAGAAGTGGCACACCCCGTCCTTCGTGATACGGACGCGCGCGCCGAGCAGAGGCAACGAGCCTTCGACGTTGAGGCGGTCGCGGATGCGTTCCAAGACGGTCCACAGCTTCTGCGGCCCGCTCTGGTGCACCTCTGGCGGATCGGTCCACTCCGCGGATGCCCGCGCCCACGACCCGTCAGGATGAGCGAGGCGGGCAACCCGGGTCTGGTCGTCGAACTCCTCGTAGGCGACTTCCACACCGGGCACGGCGAGTTCCAGCATGGACCGCAGCTCCCACGCGTTCGCCACGTCCACCACCGGACAGCGGCCCGTACTGACTTGTTCCCCCTCCGTGCTCCACGCGTCCGCGAAGAGTTCGATGTGCTCGGGCGGGTAGTCGTCCCCGGAGCGAGTGACCATGAACCCCGCCATGTCACTCTCCACTCGCCCTACCACCTCACCGTTGGCATGCTTCCACCCGGTGACGATCAGGCATGTGCCCCCGAGTGTCGTGGCGATGCGTCCACCAGGTGCCAGCGCAGCCAACACCGGCCGCAGCCCCCGACCGGCGGGCAGGCCGACCGTTGACACGATGCGGTCGTACGTACCAGGTACGTGCTCCGTCGCGTCGGCTGTGACGAAGTGGGGGTGAATGCCGAGCCCGGCCAGCCGCTCACGGGCTGCACAGGTCAGGTGGGGGTCCACATCCAGGCTGGTCACATGCTGGTCCCCGATGCGCCGGGCCGCATAGGCGGTGAGCCCGCCGCTTCCGGTCCCCAGGTCCAGGACCGGGAGCCCGTCTCCCAGTCGCCCGTGTCGGAGCATGCGCACAACGAGGCTCGGCATCGTGGCCGACGACGTGGGGCGGCCGTGCGCCCGCTTCCCGCTCTGTGCGTGGTCGGCGTGCAGGGCGCCGACCTTGGTGACCAACGACCGGTCCGAGTAGGCCGCCCGCATCCATCCCTCAGGATCACTGGAACCGTCGCGCAGCACCCAGTCCGATCCGTCCCCCTCGCTGTCCCTCTCCCACCATCGTGGGACCAGTTGATGACGGGGCACGCCTGCCACCATCGCCAGCCACCGCGAATCGGGGTCCGTCACCAGGTCCGCGAGCCTCGCCGCAGGTCCACGCCAATCCATGATGCCCAGCCTCTCAGTACGTGGGTCCGCGGCGGTCGTAGTCGCCGGGCTGAAATCGCCGCTGTCATCCGGCGGGCAGGCGTTCCGGGCAGGTCGTTCGATGAACGTGGTCATGCCGCGTCCCTCTCTGTGGAGTGGGGCACCGCATTCACTGACCCGTCAGGCGACGAAGCCCAACGGGAGCTGGAGAGGTGGCCCCGCCCGCCATGTCGCATGGCACGACGGACGGGGCCACGGCCTGAACTCGTAGGCCAGCAAGCCGTTCTGCTAGCCGCGCCGCTGGTAGGCGATGTGCTGCGCCAGTGCATCGAGCTGTCGACAGTGGTAGTCGGTGCCCGGCAGGAGGCGGCTCAACTCTGTTTCCCACGGTCGGCCGCCAGGCCGCACAACGCGCACCCGGGTACCGGTCGCGCTGATCACCATGCAGGGCACCCCCTTGACTCGCTCGAACACAACCTGCCCAGGCCTCAGGCCAAGCGGTCCGAAGGGCAGCATCCGGCGGGGGGCCTCGGCGGAGGTGGGCGGAGTGGGGAGCGGCCGTGAGGTGTGCCGGCTGGTACCCGCGAGCGGAACTCTTGGTTTTGGGGTGTTCATCGCAACCCCCGGAACGAGGAACGGAACTGGTTCGACTCCCGGACTCGTGAACGGAGATCCGCCAGGAGGGGGCTGTCAGGCCCGAGAGAAGGAGGAGCGGGACACGCTTCGTCGAGGTCGGGCGGAGTGCGGCGATCCGGGCAGATCGGTGCGCCGCATTCGCAGGGAGGAAAGGCCAGTGGCGACCTCTCCAACGGGTAGTCCGCCCCGTGGAACAGTGCGGAGTCCATCACCGCACCACCACCCCGTGGGTGACACAGGGCCCGGGATCGATCCCGTGGAGCACCAGCCGGAGCGCGGCTTCCTCTCGGCGCATCCAAATCTCCGCACGCTCCCAGCGGTCGTACGCAGCCTGCGAGTACGGGCCGCTGGGCGGACGAGGGACCAGGCTTTTCGGCATCGCGGAGGGGCACACCAGGAGGCGGCGGGGGCCGATCCTCGCGGGCGGGCGGTTCGCCCGACCGGCCAGCCTCTCGGCCGGCAACTCCCGGCGACGTAAGCCGAGGAGTAGGCACACCGGTTCGATGAACCGGGCGATAAGATGATGCGTGTCGACGCTCCTTCAAAGCGTTGGCCATGCCCCGGGACGGCTACCACCGTCGCCGGGGATTTCTGTGTGGGCATGTCGGCCCGCAGCTATTCACCGTGACGGCTCCGCAACCGTGAGTAGCTATGCTAAGCATGCATCCGCATAGCTAAAGAATGCAAGGGTTGCGAAATATGTGCTGGCGTTCACGTTGACTTGAGAGGGGCGGCGGTCAGACGTGAGACTCACGGGTACCACCGAGGCAGGGAGGCACGCACCGTGCCAGGCAAGCGACAGAATCCACCCACCGTCAGACTGCGTCGACTCGCCACCGAACTTCGACTCCTCCGCGCTGAAGCAGACCTGACACGCGAGGACGTCACCGCGCAGACAGGTGTCAACGGCGTGACCCTGTACCGGATCGAGAAGGCGATCTCTCGCCCTCAGAAGCGGACATTGCAAGCGCTCCTGGATCTGTACGAAGCGAGCGAGGCTCAGAGAATTGACTTGCTCGCCCTCCAGAGCCGCTCCCAGGACCAGGGGTGGCTACGGCCGTATCACTCGGAGTTGCCGGAGGAATACACTGCATACATCGGGTTCGAGGCCGAGGCTCGCACCGTGCGGAACTATGAATCGCTGTTCGTTCCAGGACTGGCGCAGACAGAGCGGTACGCACGAGCTGTGATCAAGGGCGTGTTGCCCACGGCTAGCCAAGAGGACGTAGAACGGCGCGTACAAGCACGGATCGAGCGGCAGGCAGTGCTCACCAAGCCCGACCCTCTACAGCTCTGGGCGATCATTGATGAAGCCGCCGTACGCCGGATGGTCGGAGGGCGCGGGGTGATGGCTGAGCAAACACGACACCTCTGCCAGCTCGCGGAGGAACCCCACGTGACATTGCAGTTGATCCCCTTGGCGAAAGGCGCGCACCCTGGCATGACCGGGAGCTTTGTGCACATGGACTTCCCGGACCCGCAGAATCCGGAGTTGGTCTATGTAGACACGCCTGCGGGTGACTTGTTCCTGGAGTCCGAGACGGAGATCCGAAGGTACAAGTCGATGTTTGAGCACCTACAAGCTGTGGCGTTGGACCCAAGCGAGAGCATCAAGCTGCTCGGTACTGTGTGTGCTGGTCGGAGTGATTGAGAGAAGGTGTTTGGAAGTGCATGACGAAGCCCCCGAGTTGACATGGCGCGCGAGCAGCTACAGCAGCGGCAACGGTCAGTGCGTCGAGGTCGCGGACGCACAGGGCACTGTTCCCGTGCGGGACAGCAAATCCGCAAACGGCCCTGTCCTGGTTTTCGGCGTCGCCACGTGGGACGCCTTTGTGACTGGAGTGTGTGACGGTGGCATCGGGACTGCCGTCTGACTCTTGACGGGCTCCCGCCACAACCCGCGCAGCTGAGTACCCGCCGGCCAAAAGCAGGCAGGCGGGTACTCAGCTGGCCTCGGGCAGCTTGTCACCCCGCAGCGGGAGCGACACCCACGGGGCACGCGACGCCGGTCCCACCCAGCCCGCAGTAACCCGCCGGGTTCTTGTCCAGGTACTGCTGGTGCGCGGGCTCCGCGGGCCAGAAGGTGCGGCCCTCCGCCGGCAGGATCTCCGTGGTGATCTCACCGTGGCCGGAGCCCGTCAGGACCTTCTGGTACGCCTCACGGGACGCGGCCACGGCCGCCGCCTGCTCGGGGGAGTGGGTGTAGACCGCGGAGCGGTACTGCGTGCCCACATCATTGCCCTGGCGGAAGCCCTGGGTCGGGTCGTGGGACTCCCAGAAGACCTTCAGGAGCTGCGTGTACGTGACCACCTTCGGGTCGTACACCACGCGAACGGCCTCCGAGTGGCCGGTCAGGCCCGAGCAGACCTCCTCGTACGTGGGGTTCTCCGTATAGCCGCCCTGGTAGCCGACGAGCGTCGTCCAGACGCCGTCCGTCTCCCAGAACTTGCGCTCGGCGCCCCAGAAACACCCCATGGCGAAGTCCGCGACCTCCAGACCCCCCGGGTACGGGCCCAGCAGGGCGTTGCCCAGGACCGTGTGGTGGGACGGGACGGTGAATTCCGGGATGGCGCGGCCGCGCAGGGCTTCCTCCGGGGTGGGGAGCTGCGGGGTACGGCGGTTCAGGAACATGCGGGGCTCCTCCTGGGGTCGGGGTGCTGTCCGTACAACGCACCGGGACCGCTGTGGATTCCGGCACCGATGGAGGCGATTCCGGCCATGGTTCCGGCCCCGCGCTCAGGCGCGCCGGCCGTGTTTCCCGCTCGTGCGCTCAGTCACGGGGCGTGCCGTCCCGTGACTCCACGTCCTCGACGTAGGCGGCGGCGCGCTTGCGGGCCTTGAACCAGAAGCAGAGGCCGAGGCCGATCAGGATCAGGGGTATCAGTCGTGCCACGGGAACACCGGTCCTTGTCGTCGGAAGCGTCGGAAGCGTCGGAAGCGTCGGAAACGTCGGAATCAGTCGTGGAGGGCGGGGATACGCCCCCGCGGTCGCACGGCGGTCGCGGGGGAGTCCCCGGCCGGGGCGGGACAGGGCCCTCAGCGAGGCAGCGTCGCAGGGCTGCCGCCGTTCGCCTCGTAGCCGGCCACCGCCAGGGCCCGGTACACCGTGTACTCGGCGGCCGGGTCCGAGTTCTGCGTCCACGGCAGGGCGCCCACGTGCCCGTCGATGTGGATCAGCTGGTTCATCGCCTCGGACCAGCGCTCCATCCGGACCAGGAACAGCACCAGGAGGTGGCGGACATGCGCGAGCATCGGGTCGTCGGCGCGGGCCGCGTGGACCGCGAACATCGCGCCCTCGACCGCCCGGGTCACCACCTGGCTCCGGTAGAACCCCTGCACCAGATTGACCTCGGGCAGGTGCTCGTACACCGCGAACAGCGGCAGCGCGGCCAGCAGGGAACCCTGCGGGGCGCGGGACGCGGCCGAGGTCGCGAAGCGGTCGGCCTCCTCGCGCGATCCGTGCCACTTCTCGCACCAGAAGTGCAGCGCCGCGATGTGGGCGCCCATGTGGGCCGGGGCCCGGTCGATGATCTTCGCCCAGAGCTGGTCGAACTCCTCGTGGGAGTAGCCCAGTCCACGGGCGACGGCCAGTTCCACGAGGTACGGGACGGGGTCTCCGGGCGCCAGCAGGGCCGCCTCGGCGGACACCGAGCGGGCCTCCTCCAGAATGATCCGGAAGTCGTCCGTGCCGGCCGTCGACGAACGCCACGCCTGCTGGACCAGGAACTCCGCGTGCACGGCCGCGGCGCCCGCGTCCTTCGGCGCCTCGGCACGCCACTTGCGCAGCCACGCCCCGCCCACGCCCGGCTGCCGCATCAGCTCCAGCGAGGCGGCCCCGGCGAACGCCTGCACCCGCTGCCACCGCACCTCGCCGTCCTTCGGTGTCCCGGACAGCAGCTGGGACGCGGCCCGCCACTCCTGGGTGTGCTGGACCACGTCGAGCACGTCGAGAAGATCCTGGTCGGGGCCCGGCATCCGGATGTCCAGCTCCTCCTGACGCACGAAGCCGTAGCTGTCCGGGTCGGCGGCGTCCGGGGAACCGGGCGCCACCTGACGGATACCACCACGACGGCGCAGCACGAAGGGGCCGACGACCGCGGCGAGCATGCACAGCGCGAGCAGGAACCACAGAATCTCCATGCCCCCATTGTCACCGGACGGCAAGGTGCTCCGTAAGCGCCCTCGGAACGAACTACGCTCGGGGCCCATGAGCGACCAGCACAGCTTCGAGACTCTCGCGATCCATGCGGGAAACACCGCCGATCCCCTTACCGGCGCCGTTGTTCCGCCCATTTACCAGGTGTCCACGTACAAGCAGGACGGCGTGGGCGGTCTGCGCGGCGGCTACGAGTACAGCCGCAGCGCCAACCCCACGCGTACCGCGCTGGAGGAGAACCTCGCGGCCCTGGAGGGCGGCCGCCGGGGGCTCGCCTTCGCGTCCGGGCTCGCCGCCGAGGACTGCCTGCTCCGTACGCTGCTGACCCCCGGCGACCATGTGGTCATCCCGAACGACGCCTACGGCGGCACGTTCCGGCTGTTCGCGAAGGTCGCCTCGCGCTGGGGCGTGGAGTTCTCGGTCGCCGACACCTCGGACGTGGCGGCGGTACGAGCGGCGATCACCCCGCGCACCAAGGCGATCTGGGTGGAGACCCCCTCCAACCCGCTGCTCGGCATCACCGACATCGCGGCCGTCGCCGGGGTCGCCCGCGCCGCGGGCGCGCGGCTGGTCGTCGACAACACCTTCGCCAGCCCCTACCTCCAGCAGCCCCTCGCCCTGGGCGCCGATGTCGTGGTCCACTCCACGACCAAGTACATGGGCGGCCACTCGGACGTCGTCGGCGGTGCGCTGATCGTCAACGACCCCGATCTTTCGGATGAGTTGGCGTTCCACCAGAACGCGATGGGTGCGGTCGCCGGGCCGTTCGACGCCTGGCTGGTGCTGCGCGGCATCAAGACGCTGGCCGTCCGGATGGACCGGCACAGCGAGAACGCCACCAAGGTCGCCGACCTGCTGACCCGCCACCCCAAGGTCACCCAGGTCCTCTACCCCGGCCTGCCCGAGCACCAGGGGCACGAGATCGCGGCCAAGCAGATGAAGGCCTTCGGCGGAATGGTGTCCTTCCGGGTGACGGGCGGCGAGGAGGCGGCTGTCGAGGTCTGCGACCGCGCGAAGCTCTTCACGCTCGGTGAATCGCTCGGCGGCGTCGAGTCGCTGCTGGAGCACCCCGGCCGGATGACCCACGCCTCGGCCGCCGGGTCCCCGCTGGAGGTCCCGGCCGACCTGGTCCGTCTCTCCGTCGGCATCGAGAACGCCGACGACCTGCTGGCCGATCTGACGCAGGCGCTCGGCTAGTTCGCGTAGTTCGCGTGGACCGCCTTCGCGTAGACGCCGTACGCGTACGTGCACGCACCCGGTGCCGGTGTGCGTGCGGGTCTCCCGCGCGGAACTGCCGGTACGCGATCGCGCGCGGTCGTCGGCACGTGATGACGTGCGGCCGTCGGTGGGCGACCTGTCAGGGGCGGGGCCGGGCCAACCGGTCCCGCCCCGGCTCTTCTCGTTCTCAGACCGAGACCTTCTCGTCCTCCAGCGACGCCCTGACCTGCTCCCGCAGTTCGGGGCTGTCGGTGTGCTCATGGACGGAGACCGCGTGTTCGGTCGCGGCTCGCACGACTTCGTCTTCCTCACCGGAGATGGTCAGCGAGCAGTTCGACACGCTCGGATATTTGCGGCAGTCGGCGATCTTCCTGGTCATCACAGCCTCCTCGGCCGATGCCATTCCAGGATAGAACGGGCATGCGTGAACCGACAGCGAACTCAGCCGGCCATACCGCCACTGCCGCACCCGCCACAGGAGGCAGCGAGGTTCGGGTGCGTTCGTCCTCGGGCTCGGGGTCGAGAGTTCCGGCCGGAGGGGCCGGGGCACGCGGCCGTCCGCGCGCGTAGGCCCGCTCTACCAGCTGTCCAGCGGCGGCGTCGTGCCGGCCGGCGGGACCTGCCAGGGCTGGGCCGTCACCGCCCACACCGTGAACGCCACGACCGCCGCCGCCGCCATCAGCAGCCACAGCCGGCGCAGCACCCGCCGGTGGCGCAGCAGCCGCACGCCGCGTTCCGCCGCCCGTGCCGCCAGTTCCGGGGGCACCTGCGGACGGGGGCCCTCCAGCATCCGCCGGACCTCGTCCTCCTTGCGGCCGGTCCCGCTCACGGCGCCGCCCCCAGGGCCCGGGCGCGGCCCCGCCGGGCGGTCGGGCTCCTGGTGCCGCGCAGCGTGGCCACCGAGCGGTTGCAGACCGCGCGGACCCGGTCCACCGCCATCCCGAGCAGCGCCGCCGTCTGTTCCTCGGGGACGCCCTCGTACAGGCGCAGTACCAGGACGAGCCGTTCCTGCGGGGTCAGCCGGTCCAGCAGCCCGCCGCGCGGGCGGTGATGGCGCCATGCCTCCCGGGCGAACCGGGTGGCCAGATCCTGCCGGGTGCGGTTGTACGGATCCTCGCCGTGCAGCCGTTCCCAGTCCGCGTACGTCCGGGCCAGAGCGGCCGTCAGGAGCCTCTGCGCGCGTTCGTTGCCGCCCGGCGGGTCCGCCGGTTCGGCCGTGAGCAGGGTCGCGGTGTGCAGCAGCCGGCCCGCCGCGCCCGCCACGAAGGCCTCGAACTCCTGGGCGCGGCGCCGCTGTCGGCCCGCATGGCGCTCTCGCACGAGGTCAATCGGAGCGCTCCGCAGCCCCCGGGTCAACCCCCGGGGGCCCGCTGGGCGCTCCCTTCGAAACGCCCTAGGACTGCGCCTGGTGCGCGGCCTGCCGGGCGGCCAGCGCCACGTTGAAGCGGGTGAGCAGCGCGCAGAACGTGTCCCGTTCGTCCTCCGACCACTCGTCCGTCACCTGGGACATCAGCTCGCGCCGCGAGACCCGGACCTCGTCCAGCCGTGCCTGGCCGCGCGGGGACAGCTGGAGCACGACCGCGCGGCCGTCCTCCGGGTGCGACGTGCGCTTGACGAGACCGGTGTCCACGAGTGGCGCGACCTGCCGGGTCACCGTCGAGGAGTCGATCCCCATCCCGGCGGCCAGCGCCTTGACACCCATGGGGCCTTCCCGGTCCAGCCGGTTGAGCAGCAGATAGGCGGCCCGGTCCATGGAGTTGCGCACCTGCCCGACACCGCCGAGGCGGGTCTGCTCGGCACGCCGGGCGAAGACCGCCACCTGGTGCTGCAGAGTGTCGAGAAGGTGGTCGTGACCCGGGTCTTCCGGGGCGGCGCCCCCGGAAGGAGACGCGGCAGTCGTCATGTCCTGAGGGGGCATGGCCGGGAGCTCTCTTCGTGCGGTGTCGGATGGGTGGGGGACAGAGTACGCGGCCCCGGGGCAACGCGTACCAGTGCTGCACAAACCTGCGGACATCGCCGCAGGACGGGACCGGCCGAGGCGGCAACGGCCCCCGGGACCGGCCGGCGGGCGGGGGAGGGGGCTTGTGCGACCCGTCCACCGGCCGGTCACGGCTGCGAGAATTACGGTATGAACTTCCCGCCGCCCGGCCGTTTTCCCCCGCTGATCCTCGATGACGTCCTCGGGGCGCAGAAGATGCTCTCCGGCGTCTCCAGGGTCACGCCGCTGGAGGGAAGCCGCCATCTGTCCGCCCTGGTGGGCGCGCCCGTCCGGTTCAAGTGCGAGAACCTTCAGCGGACCGGCTCATTCAAACTGCGGGGCGCGTACGTACGTATCTCCGGCCTGACTCCGGTCGAACGCGCCGCAGGCGTTGTCGCCGCGAGTGCCGGAAACCATGCGCAGGGTGTCGCGCTCGCGTCTGCGCTGCTGGGCGTACGGTCAACGGTCTTCATGCCGGTCGGGGCGCCGCTGCCCAAGGTCGCCGCGACGCGTGAGTACGGGGCGCGGGTGCGGCTGCACGGTCATGTCGTCGACGAGACACTGGCCGCGGCCCAGGAGTACGCGCACGAGACGGGCGCGGTCTTCATCCACCCCTTCGACCACCCCGACGTCATCGCCGGACAGGGCACGGTGGGGCTGGAGATCCTGGACCAGTGCCCCGAGGTGCGGACGATCGTCGTCGGTATGGGCGGCGGTGGCCTCGCGGCCGGGATCGCCGTGGCGGTGAAGGCGATCCGGCCGGATGTGCGGATCGTCGGAGTGCAGGCGGCCGGTGCGGCCTGCTACCCGCCGTCGCTGGCCGCCGGCCACCCCGTGTCGGTCGGCTCGCTCCGGACGATGGCGGACGGCATCAAGGTGGGACGCCCCGGTGATGTGCCGTTCGGCCTGGTCCGGGAACTGGTCGACGAAGTCCGTACGGTCTCCGAGGACGAGCTGTCCAGCGCCCTGCTGCTCTGCCTGGAGCGGGCGAAGCTGGTGGTGGAGCCGGCCGGGGCGAGCCCGGTGGCGGCGCTGCTCGGCGACCCGAAGTCGTTCCGGGGGCCGGTGGTGGCGCTGCTGTCCGGCGGCAATGTGGACCCGCTGCTGATGCAGCGCATCCTGACCCACGGCATGGCGGCGGCCGGCCGCTATCTGAGCCTGCGGCTGCGCCTGACGGACCGCCCCGGCGCGCTGGCGACCATGCTGGGCGTGCTCTCGGTGGCCGACGCCAACGTGCTGGACGTCAGCCATGTGCGTACCGACCCGAGGCTCGGCCTCACCGAGGCCGAGGTGGAGCTCCACCTGGAGACCAAGGGGCCGGAGCACTGCGAGGAGGTCGCCGCGGCGCTGCGCGGGGCCGGCTATCGCGTGATGGTCTGACCCCTTGGCGGTCGCGATGTATCGCGATAGTGTGCCCTGCGCCCGGCCCGGTGGCGCACACACACGGACACTGTGTGTCCACCGGGCGCACAAACCGGGGCAAATCTAGGATCTGTGAGGAAGTCACCCGAACGCACTGGGGGAATCCCGTATGCCAGGCGCGATCCATGCCGAAGGTCTGGTCAAGACCTTCGGTGACGTCACCGCTCTCGGTGGCGTCGACCTCGACGTGCCGGAAGGCACCGTCCTCGGACTTCTCGGCCCCAACGGAGCCGGCAAGACAACCGCCGTACGCGTCCTGACGACGCTGCTCAGGCCCGACAGCGGCAGCGCCTTCGTCGCGGGCATCGATGTACTGAAGAATCCCAACGAGGTGCGGCGTTCGATCGGCCTCTCCGGCCAGTTCGCCGCCGTCGACGAATACCTGACCGGCCGCGAGAACCTGCACATGGTCGGCCAGCTCTACCAGATGTCCTCCCGCGCCGCGAAGGCGCGGGCCGCTGAGCTGCTGGAGCGGTTCAACCTCGCCGACGCGGCCGACCGGACCGCCAAGACCTACTCCGGCGGCATGCGCCGCAGGCTCGACCTCGCGGCGGCGCTCGTCGTCTCCCCGCCCGTCATGTTCATGGACGAGCCCACCACCGGACTCGACCCGCGCAACCGGCAGCAGCTCTGGGAGGTCATCGAGGAGCTCGTCGCCGGCGGCACGACGCTGCTGCTGACCACGCAGTACCTGGAGGAGGCCGACCGCCTCGCCCACGACATCTGCGTGATCGACCACGGTCTCGTCATCGCCCGCGGCACCTCCGACCAGCTCAAGGCCCGCACCGGCGGCGAACGCATCGAGGTCGTCGTCCAGCAGCGCGACCAGCTCGACCCGGCCCGCGACATCCTCGCCCGCCTCGGCAAGGGCGAGGTCTCCGTCGTCCCGCACATGCGCAAGCTGACCGTCCCCGTCGACGGCGGCGCCAGGCTCCTCGCCGACGTCATCCGCGAACTCGACAGCCGGGACGTGGAGATCGACGACATCGGGCTGCGCCGGCCCACCCTCGACGATGTGTTCATCTCCCTCACCGGCCACGCCGCCGAGCAGGAGAAGACCGACGAGAACGACGAGAACGACGAGAACGCGGCGGGCGCGGCGAACGCCGCCCGGACGGAGGCAGCGAAGTGAGCGCCGTTACCGAGACGACCGCAGGCCGCGCACCCCGGGGCTCCGGCGGCATCGCCCAGTCCCTCCGCGACTCGCTGGTCATAGCCCGCCGGAACCTGATCCGGATGTCACGGATTCCGGAGATGCTGCTCTTCGGGGTCATCCAGCCGGTCATGTTCGTGGTGCTGTTCACGTACGTCTTCGGCGGCTCGATCAGCATCGGCGGCTCCACCGACCCGCAGCTGTACAAAGAGTTCCTGATGGCAGGGATCTTCGCCCAGACCGTCACCTTCGCCACCGCGGGCGCCGGTGCGGGCATCGCCGACGACATGCACAAGGGTCTGATCGACCGCTTCAGGTCACTGCCCATGGCGCGGGGCGCCGTCCTCACCGGGCGAACGCTCGCCGACCTCGTCCAGACCACCTTCACCCTCGTGGTGCTCGCGGGGGTCGCCCTGATCGTCGGCTGGCGCACCCACGAGAACATCGCCAAGGTGATCTGCGGCTTTCTCCTCCTGCTCCTGCTCGGCTACGCCTTCTCCTGGATCGGGGCCCTGATCGGCCTGTCCGTGCGGACCCCGGAGGCGGCCACCTCCGGCGGTCTGATCTGGCTGTTCCCCCTGACGTTCATCTCGAACGCCTTCGTACCGGTCACCGGCATGCCGACGTTCCTCCAGTACGTCGCCGAGTGGAACCCCTTCAGCGCCACGGTGGCGGGCGCCCGTGAACTCTTCGGGAACACGATGCCGGGCGTACCGAAGTCGGTCACCGGCGCATGGCCGATGGAGCACCCGATCTGGGCCTCGATCATCTGGTCGGTGCTGATCATCGCCGTGTTCCGCACGCTGGCCGTCCGCAAGTACCGGCAGGCATCCGTCTGACAGGGGCGCGAAGCCCGGCACACGGTCCGGGCACGCCGCACGCCGCACCGTGACGGACACAGCGCGAAGCCCCGGCCGCCTCCTGGATTCTCCAGCGGCCGGGGCTTCGCGCCGTGCGCGTGAGGTGTGCGGATCAGCCGGAGTACGGCTTCGCCGAAAGGATCTTCACCGTGGCCGTCTTGCCGTTGGGCAGCTCGTACTCGGCGCTCTCGCCCGTCCGCTTGCCGTTCACGCCCACGCCGAGCGGGGACTGCGGGGAGTACGTCTCGATGTCCGAGCTCGCGTACTCGCGGGAGGCGAGAAGGAAGGTCGTCGTGTCGTCGTCATCGCCGTCGAAGGCGATCGTCACGACCATGCCGGGCTCGACCACGCCGTCGTCGGCCGGTGCCTCGCCGACCTTCGCGTGCTCCAGGAGCTGGGTCAGCTGGCGCACCCGGAGCTCCATCTTGCCCTGCTCCTCCTTGGCCGCGTGGTACCCGCCGTTCTCGCGCAGGTCGCCCTCCTCACGGGCCGCCGCGATCTTTACGGCGATCTCCGTGCGCGCGGGACCAGACAGGTGCTCCAGCTCGGCCTTGAGCTGGTTGTACGCCTCCGGCGTGAGCCAGGTGACGTTTTCGCTGGTCTGGGTCACAGGGTGCTCCTCGTCGGTACTGGGAATACAAAGCATCGCCCTACCCCGAAGCATGCGCTTCCACGGGTGGGCGAAACCACGAGCCTAACAATTCGCCGGAGAAAGGGGGAGGAGGTAAACAGCTGAGAGTGTTGAGCCGCAGGTCAGCGCCTTCAGGAACCGCTCAGGTCACCCGAGCGGCCGTCAACGCTACGCCCCGTCGTCGTCCGTGCAGCCCAGCAGCTCGACGGCGGTCGCCCTGGACGTCGTACGCAGGGTGAGGATCTCGTCGATCCGGTCGGTGGCGCCGTCGAAGCGGAAGTCCTTGCGGGCGACCTCCATGCCGTCCTCGCTCTGCGCGCGGAGCGTGCAGTACCCCTTGGCGTCCTGGTCCTTGCGGACCTCCAGGTGCACCTCGACGCGGTCCTCCGAGACGACCTTGGACTTGATCACCTCGGCGCTCAGCCCCTGGCCGCTCACATAGCCGTAACCGATCCAGCCGACCACGCCCAGCAGGGCGACGCCGAGAACCGATCCGATGATCTTGAGCTTGCGGTCCGCGCGCTGGTCCGCGGAGCGGCCGTAACGGTTCTCGGGAGGCGTCTCGCGCACCGCCGTCATGATCGTTCCTCCCGTACCGGGGATCGAGGAATTTTCCACCCCCGTGTTCGGTCACTATAGAAGCCGCCCGTGGGCCACCCGACCGCCACCCCACACCGACGTCCCCTCGGGACGGCACCCCGGATGGCGACCAATCACTGAGGAACGAGTCTTGACTGAGCAGCTTCGACTGATGGCCGTGCACGCCCACCCCGACGACGAGTCGAGCAAGGGCGCGGCCACCATGGCCAAGTACGTGTCCGAGGGGGTGGACGTGCTGGTCGTCACCTGCACGGGAGGCGAGCGCGGCTCCATCCTCAACCCGAAACTCCAGGGCGACGCGTACATCGAGAAGAACATCCACGAGGTGCGCAAGAAGGAGATGGACGAGGCCCGGGAGATCCTGGGCGTCAAGCAGGAGTGGCTCGGCTTCGTCGACTCGGGGCTCCCCGAGGGCGACCCGCTGCCGCCGCTGCCCGAGGGCTGCTTCGCGCTGGAGGACGAGACCGTGGCGGCGGGCCGCCTCGTCGAGAAGATCCGCGCCTTCCGGCCGCAGGTCATCACCACGTACGACGAGAACGGGGGCTACCCGCACCCCGACCACATCATGACCCACACGATCTCGATGATCGCGTTCGAGGGTGCGGCGGACACCGAGAAGTTCCCCGAGGCGGAGTTCGGTCCCGCCTGGACGCCGCAGAAGCTCTACTACAACCAGGGCTTCAACAAGCCGCGCACGGTCGCCCTGCACGAGGCGCTGCTCGCCCGTGGCCTGGAGTCGCCGTACGGGGACTGGCTGGAGCGCTGGAAGGAGTTCGAGCGCGCCGAACGCACGCTGACCACGCACGTTCCGTGCGCGGACTTCTATGAGATCCGCGACAAGGCGCTGATCGCGCACGCGACGCAGATCGACCCGGAGGGCGGCTGGTTCCGCGTTCCGATGGACATCCAGAAGGAGGTCTGGCCGACCGAGGAGTACGAGCTGGCGAAGTCTCTCGTCGATACCTCCCTCCCCGAGAGCGACCTCTTCGCGGGCATCCGCGACAATGCCTGATATGTACGCGACTCAGGCACTGCCGCACCTCGTCCCGCTCGCCGAGGAACTGGACAAGAACAAGGTGACCCCCGGGGTCCTCGGCTTCATCGTCTTCGCAGCGCTCGCCGTGGGTGTGTGGCTGCTGATGAAGTCGATGAACCGGCACATGGGCAAGGTCGACTTCGAGGAGGCTCCGGAGGAGCCGGCCGCCGCGCAGGCGGCGGCGGAGCCCGCGGGCTCCGCGAAGCGCAAGTAGCGGCGGCGGGAGCGGGGCGGCACCGGGCGACCGGTCCCGCTCCGCCCGTGCCCGCCGGTACGGCGACGGGTCACGCGGATCAGATCAGCGTGAGCTCGCCGTCCGGCGTGCGCCCCAGGGCGGGGCGGCTGCCCCGGCGCGGCGTGAGGCCGGTGTCCGCGGCCCGGTTCACGGCCTGTCCGGGACCGCCACACCCATGATTTCCCGCGCCTGACGGGCCGGGATCAGGCCCAGGCGCCAGGCCTGCCAGCCGTCCTCCAGATCCACGCCCCGGTTCAGAACCACCCGGAACGCCTCCGCGCTGTCCTCCAGCTTCGCGTCCCGTGTCGCATGACCGGCCGCGATCAGGTCGGCCAGCTCCTGCTGAGCCACCACCGTGCCCACCTCGATCCCGCCCGGTGAGGCGTACGGCAGCAGCGTGCACCGCAGGAACCGGGCCCAGTCCGCGCCCCGCGCGTCGCCGTACGAGTCGAACAGCGCGGCCGCCTCACCGCACAGCGCCAGGGCCTGCGGCGCGCGCTGGTTGCCCGCGTCGATCAGGGCCAGCTCCAGACACGTCCACGCCTCCCCGTGGGCGACCCCGATACGCCGGAAATCGGCCCGCGCGTCCACCAGCAGCTGACGCGCGAATCCGGAATTGCGCAGGTTGCCCGTCTGCGCGGCCCGCTGGTCGCGGGTGACCCGCCCCGAGTGGTGCCGGGCACACGCCAGCCCGTACACGTCCCGCATCCGCGAGAACATCGTCCGGGCCCGCTCCAGCTGCCGCACCGCCTGATCGGTGTCGCCGGCCTCCTCCAGGGCCTGGCCCAGGTAGTACAGCGTCCACGCCTCGCCCCGCGCGTCCTCGTTGTCACGGTGGCGGCCCAGCGCCGCGTTCAGCTCCTCGACCGCCGGGGCCGGATCGCGGTCCAGCAGCCGGGCCCGCGCCAGCTGGGTCAGCGCCCACGCCTCGCCCCGGTCGTCCCGTGTCCGCCCGTACAGTTCCAGGGCCGTGCGCAGCGCGTCCTCGGCCCGCTCCACATCGCCCATCCGCAGCCGCACCTGACCCAGCTGGAACTGCGTCCACGCCTCCCCGTGCAGCGACTCGCCCTCGCGGTGCAGGGCCAGCGCCGTGTCCAGGAGCTCCAGCGCCTCGGCCAGCTGGGACCGGTCGCGCTCCACCGCGGCCAGCGCGTGCAGCGACCAGGCCCGGTCCTCCGCCTGCGCCGCGGAGGACTGCAGCCCGATCGCCTCGCGCAGCCGCGCCGACGCCTCCGTCAGATTGCCCTGGTGATGCAGGGTGATGCCGAGCGAGCACAGCGCCAGCGCCGTACCCGAGTCGTTCTGTGCCTCCCGGTACAGGCCGACGACGGACGACAGTGTGGTGCGGGCCTTGTCCAGCTCGCCGAGCTGACGGGCCGCGATACCGGTCCGCCACTGCACCGACCGCTCCAGCAGCCCCTGGTCGACCGCCTGCGTCAACTCGCTGATCTCGCCCAGCCGGTAGAGGTCGCCACGCAGCAGGCAGTAGTCGCACAGCGCCCCCAGCAGATCGAGCACCGCGGTCTGGTCGACGCCCTCGCTGTGCCGCAGCGCGGACGTGATGAAGCTCGACTCGTCGTCCAGCCAGCGCAGCGCCGAGTCGAGGGAGCCGAACCCGTGCGGTCCGAACTGCCCGGCCCGGGTGGACATCTTGCCGTCCACCATCCGGATCACCGCACCCGCCAGCTCGGCGTAGTTCGCGATGAGCCGTTCCTGCGCGGCCGTGCGTTCGGCGGCCTCCTCCTCGTCGTTCAGCCGGGCCAGGGCGAAGCCCCGTACGAGATCGTGCAGCCGGTAGCGGGAGCCCCGCACATGGTCCAGCAGCCCGGCCCCGGACAGGGCGGTCAGCAGCCGCCCGGCCTCCTGCTCGTCGGCCGACAGCAGTGCGGCGGCCGCCGCGGCGCCCAGGCTGGCCCGGCCGGCCAGCGCGAGCCGGCGCAGCAGCCGCCGCGCCTGTTCGGGCTGGTCGGTGTAGCGCAGCCACAGGGCGCGCTCGGCCGGCGGGACCGGACCGTACGCGGCCAGGTCGGCGGCCAGTGCGCTCGGGGTGCGCTCGCCGAGCGACGACCCCGCGATCCGGAGCGCCAGCGGCAGTCCGCCGCACAGCTCGGTGATCGCCTCGCCCGCCTCGTAGTCGTACAGTCCCTGCCCTTCCTCCTGGGACGCCTCGCGCAGCAGCTCCTCCGCCCCCGCGGTGTCCAGCGCCCCGACCTCCAGCTGATGCACCCAGGCGGGCAGGGACTCCGGCAGGTCCAGCGGCTCGCGGGCGGTGACCAGGACGAGGCTGTCCGAACGCTCCGGGACCAGGGTGCGGACCTGCTCGGCATCGCTCGCGTCGTCGAGGACGACCGTCACCGGGGTGCCGGTCAGATGCTGGTGGTACAGCTCGCTGAGCCGGCGCACCTGCTGTTCGGCGGAGGAGCTGTCGCGGAACAGCAACTGCTCGCGGGGGGCGCCGAGCCGGTTCAGCAGATGCAGCAGGGCGTCCCGGGTCGGCAGCGGCGGCTCGTCGTCGGCGCCGCCGCGCAGATCGACCACGCACGCGCCCCGGAACTGGTCCTTCAGGCTGTGCGCAGCCCGCACGGCCAGCGCGGTGCGCCCGGCACCGGCCGGCCCGTGCAGGACGACGACCGTCGGCTTCGTCTCCGTCGACGCGCGGGCCGCGTGCACCCACTGGGCGATCTGTGCCAGCTCGCCGCGACGGCCCGCGAACTTCGTCTCGGACGTGGGGAGATGGCTGAACGACTGCTCAAGGAGCGCGCGCATCCGGGCTGCCGCGCTGCGGTCCCCGCCGCGCAGTCTGGGCGCAGCCCGGTCGGCCGGTGCCTTCTTCGCGGGCGTACGTGAGGAGGCGGTCAGCATCCGCTGCTGGTCGACGAAGGGGCGGATGCCCCGTACCTCCAGCGCCGTCAGCCACTGGAGGCGCAGCTGTTCCGTGCCGCCGGGCTGCCCGGCGGCTCCGGCCCGGCGGTGCGCGGCCGGCCAGTGCGAGGCGGTGACCTTGGCGACGGTGGCGGTGGCGCCCGCGACCGCCACGACGGCGCCCGCACCGAGCGCCAGGCCGCCTGCGGTGCCGAGCGCCACGTCAGCGCCGACGGCGGCGGCGGCGGCGACTCCCGTGACCAGCAACGGTGTTCCGAGTGACGCCCGGTTGAAGCGCTGGGCCAGCTGCTGCTGCCCGGCCGTCGCGGCGTCGAGCGCCTGGGTGTACGCGGTGTACTCCTCGCTCACCCCGCCCGCCAGTGAATCGAGCGCGGCGCGGCCGCGTGCCATCAGCGTGCCGGGGTCGGTCCGGCCGCCCGAGCGGCGTACCTCTTCCTCCACGGCTCGTGCCAACAGCCGTTCGGCTTCCGCCCGGTGGCTGTCCCGCATCCGCATGAGTCCCCCTCGGTTCCTGCCCTTTCGGCCGGCCCGGCGTCCGGCCGTGTGGAGGACCAGTCTCCTGCCTGGGGCCGGTGTGCGACAGGGAGTCAGCGAGACTCCGCCGAGGCGGCGCCGCCCGCGCAACCGAGCGGAACCGCAAGTGCGCCTGTAGCTGAGGCGATTGACCTGAAGGCGCGAGCCGCCCCGCGGGGGAGGGGCGGGAGCGCGTGGCTCGTGGCCGGTGGACGTCAGGAGGGCTCGGCGGGTCCTGCGGGGTCGTGGGTGATCAGGTCCCCCGGCTGGCACCGGAGGACCTCGCAGATCCTCGACAGGGTGGAGAAGCGTACGGCCTTGGCCCGTCCGTTCTTGAGTACGGACAGATTGACGACGGTGATGCCCACCCGCGAGGACAGTTCGGTGAGGGTCATGCCGCGCTCGGCGAGGACCCGGTCGAGATGGATCCGGATCCCGTGGATCTCGTCCTCGGGCATCAGATGGTCGCTTCGATGTCCTCGCGCATGCGCACGCCCTCGCGCATGATCCTCCCCATGATCACGGCACCCAGGCCGGCGAGGATGAGCGCCGTCGGGCCGGAGATCTCCAGCTCGGAGCCCACCACGGGTGCCATGCTCCCGGCGAGCCAGGACTGCGACGAGCCGGCGATGAGGCCGGCCAGCGGGGTGCCCACGGCGACGAGCCAGCCGAGAGCCGTGAGCCGTCGCGCCACCGTGTCCGTGAACGGCCCCTGCTGCTGGACGCCCGTCAGCAGCCAGGAGAAGAGCAGGAGCGCGAGGGCGCTGAACAGGAGCCAGGGCAGCTCGCCCCCGAGGTCCGCGGCCCGCTGTGCGAAGGAGGGGCTGTCCTGGCAGAGGAGCGCGGTACTGCTGGAGGCGTCGACGCCCTTGCCCACGGGTGGACCTTGTGACCCGAACGAGGCGTTGGCCCAGAAACCCGTCTTCACGCAGATCGAGCCGTCGTCGAGCAGGTGTGTGGCGGCCGTGCCCAGGAAGGCGAGCCCGCTGAGGACCGCCAGACCGAACGTGACCGAGGCCAGAATCTTTGTGAGTCGCGTATGCACGACAGCTCCCCCCATATCGATGGTCGATATGGTGGAGGCTAGCGGAGCATATCGATATTCGACAAGTCGACCCTGTCTGTGGAGGCCCGGACATGCCGGAGGGCGAGTGACGGAACGGGCATGCGCCCCGTCCTGTCACTCGCCCTCCGGCCAGGTGTCGTTACCGCTGCCGTGCTGCCCGGCGGCGTGCGACCAGGACTCCGCCCGCGCCGAGAACCAGGGCGCCGACAGCAGCCCCCGCCAGGGGCAGGGTGGAACCGGAGCCGGTCTCGGCCAGGTCACCGCCCGTGGCGGACGAGCCCGAGGCGGAGCCGCCGCCCGTGGCGGCAGTCCCGGAGCCGGACGTCGCTCCTGAACTGCCGGAGCCGGAACCGCCGGTGGCGGCCGTCCCGGAACCGCCCGAGCCGGATGCCGAGCCGGACCCGCCCGAGCCGGACGTCCCCGAACCGCCGGAGCCGGACGCCGAGCCACTGCCGCCCGAGGTGCCGGAGCCTTCGACGTCGAGCAGGATCTCAGCCGTGTCGTTCGACTTGACCGGGTCGAAGGGCCGGGACTTCTTCTCCAGTGCCACCGAGCCCTTGGCCCCGGGCACGGCCTTGTTGATCTTCAGCTTGAATGTGTACGGGGTCTCACTCTTCGCGTAGACCCACGAGTTGTAGGTGCCGCACGTGTACGTCCCCTGCCCCTCGCTCCGGCAAGGGGGGGTTCCGGTGAGCGTCGTACCGGCGGGAATCTTGATGTGGACGTGGGTCACGGAGGTGTCGCGCTCACCCCCCACCCAGCCGGGCCCGGCGTTGGTGAACTTCACCGTCACCGGGACCGTGTCGCCGACCTTGCCCTTCAGATGGGCACCCGTCACCTGGAAGTCGGCCGTGCTCTTGGCGGTCACGGCCGTCTTGGTCCAGTAGGGGTCGGTGGAGCCCGGAGCGGCCGGGGTCTCGTCGGGCCTTTCCACCAGCTTCACGGCGGGCCCGGTGCCCGGAGTCGGGGGACCCTCGTCGCCCGTACCGGTCTGGATGGGACTCCTGCTGACCCGCACGGCCAGCTCGTCGTTGAGGGCGTTGTCCCGCACCTTCAGCTTCAGACCCTCGGGCGCGTAGACGACACCGGGGCTCACCGTCTGGTCGAACTCGCAGATCAGGGCATAGGAGGGAGGTATCTCGTCGGCGCCGCCGAGGTTGTGGGTGGAGCAGTTGGAGGGCGTCGGGAACGGGGTATAGCTGAGACCCTGGGTCACGGACCAGACCATCCAGACCTTGTCGAGCGCCTCGGTGCCCGTGTTGGTGAAGGAGCCCGGCAGGCTGAGCTCGCTGCCCGGCTTCACCCCCGAGATCGGGCCGATCCTGCCCATCACGAGGCCGGTGTCCGGGTCTGCGGCGCTCGCGGGCGTGGCACCCAGCATCATCAGGGCTGCCGCGCCGACGGCGCCGGCGGTACGGCGGAGCGTGCGCTGGCCGGGGGAAGCGTGGACCATGAATACCTCTGTATGAAGTGGCTCGGTGGGTAGGAGCAAAGGAACAACTCAAGAACGTTTGTTCGTTCAGGAGACCTCCGAAGCCGCCGGAGGGTTGCACGGAAGTGACGAACACATCCGGGACCGCACTCCCACAACGCGCGGATGACAGCCCCGTCGATCGCGTACGTGTGCCCGTGACCCCCACCGGCGTCCCGAAGCGGCGCCGTCGCGGTCGGCGAGCGCGATGTACCGGTGGCCGACGCGGGTGCGCTTGTTCCGGTTGACGCCCTGGCCGCCGGCAGTTCACACGTACTGTGCGGGCGCGTGGCTCAGGGCGGCGAGCGAATGGAAGCACCTGTCGTACCAGACGAGCGGACTGCCGTCTCCGGACGCGGCCCTTGCCACGCGCCCCACCAGAATCGTGTGGTCTCCCGACTCGTACTGTGCGTGTTTCTCACATTCGAGGGTGCACAACGCTCCGAGGATCAGGGGCAGCCCATGGCCGGTGCGCGTGACCGCGACATCCTGGAACTTCTCCTCCGACGAGCTGGCGAAGCGTTGCGCCAACGCCCCCTGGCCGGAGGCGAGAACGCTGACTCCGAAACGGTTCTCTTGCTGAAACACCGGGTGACAGCGCGCGCTCCGGGCTATGCAGACCAGCACCAGCGGAGGTTCGAGGGAAACGGATGTGAATGAACTCGCGGTGAAGCCATGATCCGTGCCGCCCCTGTCGGACGTTGTCACAACGGCGATTCCCGAGGTGAATCGCGCCATGGCGTCACGGAATTCCTGCGAGGTCACTGCGGATGGTGTGGGCATGAACAGAGTTCCCTTCTTGCGTGACTGCGGACGGCAGCGGCGGTCGTGTGACGGCGCAGCTGTAGGTCTTGAGCGTGGCGCTGTCTGTGCAGGTCAGGGAGTGGTTGCGGGTACGGGGACCGATACCGGGGTCATGAAACGTCGGTGACGTCGGTCACGAGCCGAGTCCCTGCGCACACGACCCGGAGGCGGCGGGCCGACGCGGGCTGGTGGAGTGGGCCGGGCAGGAGGAGAGCCGGCGTGCGCAGCGGTGGCGGCCCGCGATCGGAGTGTGCTGCCGCCCGTCGCCCTCGTCGATGGTGCCGACGGGCGTTGTCGAGGCAGGCCGTCCTGTCCTGGCCGGCCCGGTGCCACCTCCGGCACGGGCCGCCGCGGTGACACCGACGCCGGAACGATGTCACCGCGGCGGCCGGCACGAGAAGCGACCACCGGGATCAAGGCGTGCGAGTGCCGTGACGAGCTCGCCGATCGACAACCGCCCATGGGCTGTCCCGCCAGGAATCGCGGGACAGCCCTTGGCCGAGACCGCCCGGCCCGTCGATCCCCGCTGACCGCGGCAACAGGGATCGACGGGCCGCAAGAGCTCAGTCCGAAGCCGTCTTCGCCGCGGAGGGAGCTCCCACCTGCCAGTCAACGGGTGGCAGAGCACCGTTGAGAAGCCAGTCGCCAATGGCCCGCTGCTTGAACATCACCGGGTTGTGGCTGGCGACCGTCCTGGAATTGCGCCAGTGCCTGTCGAGGTCGAGACCGGTACTGGTCGCCGAGGCGCCGAGCGTGTTGAACAGGAGGGTCGCCGAGCGCGGTACCAGCTCGGAGAGCATCACTTGCGCCTGCTCGGAGCGGATCTCCGCCACAAGATTCGCCTCACGATCCTCCTGGGAGTCACGCCCGGCCATGCCCGTCTCGGAGGCCCGCTGCAATGCCTCCGCCACGCCACGGGTCAGAGCCCGCGCCGTGTAGGCGATGGAGGAGATTTCTCCCACAACCGATTGGATATTCGGGTCGTCCTTGGCGAGAGTGGCGGAACTGTGCGAGTAGTTGCGCCGGCGATTGCGTACGGCTTCTGTGACGTCCCGCTCGACGGCAACCGCGATGCCTGCCTGCACGACTAGCAATATCCACTGGTAGAGCGGTGTCTGATAGCGAATGCGCTCCTCGAAGGAGGAGACATCGCGAGGGTCGACACGCGCCTCGTCGAAGATCAATGTGCCTGTGCCCGTGGTGCGTTGGCCGAATCCATCCCAGTTGTCGTGGACGGTGATGCCCGACTGATGCATCGAGACGAAGCCGGCCACGCTCTGGCCGTCGTGGACTCCTGATACATCCGCCCAATCCGCGAAGGTCGAGCCGGTTGTGTAATGCTTCTGGCCGGAGACCGTCATCTCATCACCTTGCCGGGTGAAGAGCGTGTTCTTCTTGCCCATCGCGATCGGTCCCGCCTCGGCCCAGGCGTTTCCCACCACCTGGCCGTCAAGAAGCCGGGGCAGCCACCGCTTGCGGTATTCGTCGTCGGCCCGGTGAACGACGTCCTCCACGAAGGCGATGTGGCCCCGAAAGATCTGGAGAATGTTGGAGTCGGCTGCCGCCAGCTCGATGAGTACGTCTCCCCATTCGGGAATGGTGAGCCCGTCGCCGCCCCATTCCTTTGGTATGCGCAGACGACTGAAACCTGCGTCGGCCAGGGCGCGCACCTGCTCGCGCGGCAGCTCTCGGTCAAGATCGCGTGTAATCGCGCCCTCGGCCAGGCTCTTCACCACCGCCAGCACATTCGCCTCGGCCGATGCGGGGGCCGGGATCTCGGGTGTCATCTACCTGGCATCCTTAATGGGCTTCCGCACTACCTGCAATGTCGAGTTGCCGAAGGCTTCCGTGTCGGTGTCGAGGCGTGCGAACTCTTCAAAGCCCGCCGCAGCCAATTCGGAGAGCAGTGATTCCGAGGAACGCTCGGAGTAGTGCAGCACCTCAAGGTCGATGGGTTTACGCTCGCCGTCGATCTCGACATACCGGGTAATGGTGCGGCCCGGCACCAAGTCGGCAGCAATGTCATCGTAGTTCTTGATGGTGTGGAAGCCGCGGCCCCATTCCGAGGCGCAGTGGTCGACGACGAAGTGACCCCCGGGCCGCAGCACGTCGAAGACACGGGCGATGTGACGCGCCCGGTCCTCCGCCCGGTCGAGCATGTGCAGCGCGCCCATGTTGAGGACCAGGTCGAAGGACTCCGCCGCCACATCGCGCAGGAAGATGATGTCCTTCTCGATGAATCCGTCGGCGGGGAGCCCCTTCTCGCGAGCGCGCCGGCGCGCATTTTCCAAGGCGCTGTGCGACACATCGAAAGAGGTCACACTGCGGCCTATTCGGCTGCTCAGCAGAAAGAGGCTGTCGCGGCCTTCTCCTGTACCCATGTCCGCGATGTCACCCTTGAATATATCCGGGTGCCGCGCAAGGATCTCCCGCAGGCTCGCGTTCTCGGAGACCCCTTCCCATGATGCCGCGCCGCTCTCGTAGACTTTCGCGTAGCGGTCTTCGTAGCCGAAGTAGTAGCCCTTCTTCGCCACGTAGTCCCGCATGGCAGCCACAATTGGGTAGTCCGCCCGGATCGTGCACCGGTGCGGCTCGGCCGCGCTTTCGCTGCTGTACTCCGTATGCGGTTGTGCGGCCGTCAGCAAGAGCTTCTCTCCTGCCGCAATGCTGATCTTCTCGCCGACGCCGATGACCGTCACGCCATCACGTAATTCTTCCTCGGAGTAACCACCGTCAGGTAGACAGTAGAAACCGATGCGGCCCTTTTTGACTGTTAGTGAAGCGGGCTCGGGGTAGTCGAGCTGCACGACTTCATTCGCGTCCATGACGACAGTGATCTTCTGGGTCATTGTTCACTTCCCTGTTCGTGAATAGATGTGAGAGCTGAAGAGATCGCTGGGCTTGCTGCTGCTGAGATAGGCATCGGCCGCATCTCGGGTCCAGTGGAAGATGTTCTGCTGCACCTTGCTGCCGCCGATACGCAACTGCTCCTGCTCCAGGGCGAGACGCATGACCCGTGCGGAGGTCGCGTAGTCCCGCTGCGCGAAGGCCGCGATGCCCTCGAAGAGCGGTCGGCACACAGAGCCGAAGAACTCCGGCGACTCCCGTTCGCGGCAGGAATCGACGATTCTGTCGAAGAGCTGGTAGTCTTCGGCCTTCGCGAACGCCATTGCGGCGTGCAGATCGTTGAAGACGTAATTGGGGTCTGCCGCATAGGCGGCCCAGGCCTCGGCGAGCGTCAGCCAATGAGGCGCCAGCATCTCGGAGAAGTCCTGTCCTCCGAGCATTTCCAGCCGCCAGAGCAGCGCGACCGCATCGAGGTCCTCCCGGGCTCCGGCCCTCGTCTTGCGGCGTACCTCCAGCTGGTAGCAGCGCAGAGCCTCTTCCAGCTCACCCTCACCGAGCAGACCTATGGCGAAGTGCCACCACATGTGGATGCGCATCGGCTCTGCCGCTCCCCATCCATTGGAGTAGCGGGAGATGGAGTCCTTCGCCGCCTCGAAGTCACGCAGCCTCTGCAACACGTGCACCTTGGCGTGCAGTGCGTAGACATCGTCAGGGTTGATGCTCATCGCACGCTCTGCGGAGGAGATCGCCTCGGAGTAGTCCCCGCATTCCTCAAGCGCGAAGGCGAGAAGGCCGTCGCTGAGGCCGGCGGCGCGGCGGGTCATCGTGGAGCGCAGCTCGCTGAGGCTGCGGCCCGTCTCAAGCATTCCCTCGTTGTCGCCGAGGGAGAAGTCGGCCATATGCGCGAGGAAGCCGGTGAGCAACGCATGCTCTCCGCTGGAGTTCTTCAGGCTGCTCGCCAGTATGTCGCGAGCGCTGGGCAGATCCCCGCGTGCCCAGGTCAACACCGCCTCGCGTGTGGCGCGGAACTCGGGGTCGAGGGTGTGAGGCGCAATTGCTTCGAGGATTTCGATGGAATCACGACATCGCTCCGCCTCCATGTCGGTGACGCGTTCGGCGGCGGCCACGAGGCCGTGGTGAGGGTCGGAGTTTCGGACGGTGCGGGGGTCGAGCCGGAGGGCCACTAGATCTTCAACGATGTTTTCCATGTCCGCATCCCTTGGAATGAGCACGACATAACGATGACGAGCAGGAACGGTGCGATCCACACCAGCGGCTGCGCCGTGCCGAAGACGAGGAGGACGACGGCCAGGATGGGAATCGCCGAGGCATTGCCGAGGGCGACCGCATGGCCGGTGACGGCGGAGTCGTAGTGGGTTGCGGTGTACTCCCGCAGCGCGATGCGCAGCGTGCCGAAGCCGGCCCCCAGCGCGAAGGTGGAGAGCGCCATCGCGACCACGGTGGCTCCACCCGTCGGCAGCGCCCACAGCACCCCACCCGCCACGGTGCAGGCGATCACCAGCTTCGAGAGCGTCGCGGAAGACAGCCCGGCGCGGGCCGACACCAGGCCCGCGACGATAACGCCGATGCCCAGGCAGGCGTCGACGACGGCGACCGAGACGAGGCCCGCGTCACGGTCGCTGACCTGGAGCGGCAGCATCAGATTGAACGCGCCCAGCACGGGCCAGATGAGCGCGAACGTGGCGATCAGCCGCAGTGGGGCCCCGGGCTTCGCCGCGGGGCGGGCTTCGGCCTCGTCATCTGTGTCGGCGTCATCTGCGGGAGCGGCTGCGACAGCACCCGCTCCCGCCCAACCGAGCGCCGCGACCAGTGCGAAGCCCGCCGTCAACGCTTGCACGATGCCGCGGGTGCCCACCACTCCGATGACCGCGGGGGCCAACAGCGGACCGATCATCAGGGCCGCCTGATTGGCCGACATCGTGACGGAGCTGGCCCACGGCACGTCCTGCCGCCGCTTCTCCTCGTTGAACCAGCTTTCCCAGCTCGCCTCCAGGGAGAAGAAACCGATCCACATGAAGAGATTTGCCACGACCAGCGCGGTGGGGTTCTCCACGAGAAAGCTGACCACGAATGAAACCGCTGCCACATAAAGCAGCGACAGTACGGACAGGCGTTGCCCCGATATCTTGATGCGACGGATAACGAGCGGCACCGCCAGTGCCGGCAGATAGGACAGCAGCGTCGAGATGACCAACCGCCAGTAGCCCCCGCCTTCCGCTGTCGCGATCTGCCAGTTGATCACGACGAGGAAAATACCGGCGAAGAGACGATAGATGGTCGAAGCGATGGTGTATCGGATCATGGGTGCCGACAAGACCTTCCCTGTGCACTCAATCTCTGATCAACCGAAGATTTCGTCGGACAGTGAATCTGCGATCTTGACCGGCATCGTGGTGCGCTCGGTGAAGATCTCGGGCCACGTCATTTCGACCACGCCGTCCCGGGTGGACCAGTCCGCGACCGGCTTCGCGACATCACCGGGCTTCTTGGACACGTGCACGGAGACCACGCTCTCGGGAAGCTCCTCGGGGACCCTCACCGAGGTGATCTCCCCCGGCTGTGCCTTCAGGAAGGCCACGGCGCTGCTGGCGGTGGGTTCCCTCCGCACCAGGGGGAGAGGGTCGATGCCCAGGTACGAGGCCACGTGCAGGGTGTAGGGGTTGTACCCGTAGGCACGCTCCACCTGGTCCATGATGCCGTCACCGCCCGGACGAGCCGCCGCCTCAATGAGCCACGGAGCACCCTTGCTGTCGAATTTGACCTCGACGTGCGCGATCCCGCGATCGATTCCGAGGGCCTCGCATGCTTTCTCCGCCAAAGTCGTCAACGCCGTATCGCCGGTACGGTGACTGGGTACGAGGTGCCCCACCTCGGCAAACACAGGAGGTTCCGAAAGATACTTTTCGGTCACCGCGAGTGTGGTGCGCCGATCGCCATGGCAGAGTACCTCTACGGAGACCTCCTCCTGGGAGTCCACGTATTGCTCGACCATGTAGTGGGTACCGTCGATGGGGAAGTCGTCGCGGTAACGCTCGATGTGTTCTACGGAGGCAGCGAATGCGGCAATCGCTTCAGCGCGTGTATGGGCGAGACTGACCCCGCCGCTGCCGCTGAAGTCGGCGGGCTTGAGCACGACCGGGTATCCGATCTCCCCGGCCGCGGCGAGCATTTCTTCTTCGGTGGTGACGGCGATGGAACGCGGGGTCGGCAGATCCGCCGCCTCGAAACGCGCCTTCATCGCGTACTTGTCGCGAGTGACATGTGCCGAATCGGCTGAGAGTCCGGGCAATCCGTACTTCTTCGCGACGGCACTCGCCGTCGGGACACCCCAGTCGTTGATCGGCACAACTGCCGCCAGGTCCCATCCGCGCTGTTTCCACTCGGCCACCGCCGCGAGCACGGAATCGGCATAGCCGTCGTCCGCCGCTATCACTCGGTCGAAGAAGCGCTGCGGGGAACGCTGTGGATCGAGCGCTGTTGCCCACACGGGCAGGGAACTTGCGTCCTTGGCGCCCGAGAACGAACGCTCGCGCAAGAAGTACCGCGTACCGAGTCCCAAGAGAAGGACATACGATCTTAAGCTAGCCATGCCGTCACGCTAGGACGTGCCGCAGACGGGTGTCAACGGGTGTCTGGTGAGCGTATTCGGGCCATAACTTCAGTGTGTTTTCAGCCTGTTGGGCTGCCGAATGTGATCCGGCGGGAACGCGACGGGGGCAATGGAGGTGCCGGTTCCGCCGCCCGGCCGGCGTCCGGCGCGTCCGCCTGGCCGGGGTCGCGTTCTTGACGTTCTCGGCCGTATCCGTCGTTGGCCGGGCAGCGTCCGAGTGCGCCGGGAAAGGTGCGGTACGCAGCGGCGATCGCTCTGCCGGCCCCTCCGTTGAGCCGGCGTCCCGGTGTCCTGGCATCCCGGCGTCCTGACGTCCCGGCGCCCCGATGTCCCGCTCCGGCGGTCGCGGTGGACTTCATTCGCCTGTCCGGCCGATCGGCCAAACCGTACGGCACGTCGGCAAAGGTCCAATGCCTTAAGAGCGGCGGCCGCCGGAGACGCAACTCGCGCGTAGATCTTTACTTCCCGGTGGGGCGGAATTGAAGGCTCCGCGGCGAGAGATCACTTGGTGAGTCGTCAGGACTATGGCTATGCGGGAAGTGCGGCCCGCATGTGATCTGCGCCACATTAGGCACAACATTCCTCAGGAGCCCTCTTATGAGTGATGTCATGCCGGTGGAGATCGTGCCGCCCAGAGCGAAGTCCGGGCGCGGGGAAGTCGGATGCCCACAAGGGCCAACTCCATGACGATCACCACGACGGTACGGCGAGTCGACGTGGATCAATCCATGTCAGTCCACGAACTGTTCCATGACCTCACGTGCAACCGGCTCCATGGCCGTCGATCTCACGCGGTTGGCGGGCAAGAGCGCTGCGCGTCAAAGGATTCCTCGGCCGGCCCGAGTATCTGACCTCCGGAGCGGGGTAACTGATCGCCCCGTTCCGAAGATGTCAAGAGGAAGTTTCGAGCTGTCCAGGAGGATGTTGATTCGAAGGACGAAGTCACGCCTGCCGGAACGACGCGCCCTGTCGCGGAAGGCGCCGGTGTCATCCACGGCGCACCGAGGGTGACCAGAAAATTCTTACCGTCGAGCGATGAAAGGCACCAATATGTCACGCGAACGCCTTGAGAAGCTGGCTGCGGAAGGAATGGAGCGGCTCTTCGAGAAGGTTCCGAAGGCGCGGGAATTTCATGCGGCCGAGTGGTCGGACCCGGACTACTACCGGCGGCACCTCGTCGAGACCGTACTTCGAATTCGCCTCAACAATGAGGTGGACGCATACGGTCTTTACAAGGTGGGCTACAAGGACCACCGGCTTGCTGCGACGCTCGCGCGGTATCTCTCCGAAGAGAATAACCACGAGGGGATGTTCCTGCGCGACCTGAAGGAATTCGGTCTCACCAAGGACGACGTGGACGCGATCCGTCCGTTACCGTCGACCGAATACCTCATCGGGTACATGTACTTCTCCATCAACCAGGAAGGGCCGCTCCCGACCACGGTCTGGAACTGGTTCGTCGAGTGGTACTCGGACCGCTACAACCCGGGCATCACCGAGCACGCGGCCGAGGTCTACGGCCTGGAGAAGGTCAAGGGATCCCAGGCCCACATCGACTACGACGAGTCCCACGACCACGACGAGCTGATGTGGAGCACGGTGGACCGCGCGATCAAGGGCTGGGGCTCCCTGGAGGACGCGGAACGGCACCTGGTCAACTTCATCGACCTGATCGCGCTGTACTTCACGGAGCTCTACGAAACCACGGCCGGCCGCAAGGCCTGAATCGCCGCGAAGCCCTGGACCGCTCGCGGTGCCCGCACCGCGAAATGCCATGTCGACCGTAAGGATTCGAAGTGCCCGATGGGACCGTCCTGATACTCGAACCGGAGTCATCCGGCACCGACCTCATCCCGGCAGCGCTCGATCTCGGATTCCGTGTCCACATCGGTGACCGTCGGGCAGTCCATGAACTGCCCACCGCGGTGCGGGATGCCGTCGCGTCGGGCGCGGCATCCCACCTCCAGGTGGACACGCGGTCAGCCGGGGCGGTGGCCGATATGGCCGCCGCCCTGGCGCGGCGGACCGAAGTGGTAGCGGTGGTACCGGCGTTCGAGTACTCCATATCCACCGCCTCCGCCGTGGCGCAGCGCCTCGGCCTTCCTGGTATCAGCCCTCGGTCGGCTGAACTCCTGCGGGACAAACGCAAGATGAAACAAGCACTCACGGCCGGCGGTGTGCGGGTGGCCCATGGCGTCCCGCTCGCCGTCGAACGGGCCGACGACTCCGTGCTCAAGGACGTGGCCCGCAAGGTGGGATTCCCCGCGGTCGTCAAGCCTGTCAACGGCTGCGGCAGCCTCCGGGTGCGCCGGGTCGAGGACTTCGGGGAGCTGTGCGACCAGGTGGAGTTGTCCCGCCACGACCCCGTTGAGGACATGGGCCTCCGTATCGGCGGCAGGCTCCTTGTCGAGTCGTACGTGACGGGTCCTGAAGTGAGTGTCGAGGGATACGTCGCGGACGGCACCGTTCGGGTCGTGGCCGTGACGGAGAAGCAACTCGGCCCCGAACCGAACTTCGTGGAGATCGGGCACATCGTGGACGCCGGGCTCGAACCGGAGGCACGGGCCCAGGTCGAGCGGATCACCCGGGCCGCCGTCGAAGCCCTCGGCATGCACGTCGGGGTGTTCCACCTGGAGGCGCGGCTGACCTCGTCGGGTCCCGTGGTGATCGAGGTGGCCGCGCGTCTGGGCGGTGACCGGATTCAGGAACTGATCGCGGCGTCGTACGGGTTCGACCTGCCGCGCGCGATGATCCAGGCCCTGGCGGGGCTGCCCGTCACACCACCGGAGGCGGGCAGACGGCCACGCGCTGCCGGCGTGCGCTTCTTCAGCGTCCCGCACCCCGCTGTCCTGGGAGACCCGGCTCGGCTCGCCCGGCGGATATCCGCCGTCTCCGGGTGCCGAAGCGTTTCGGTCAGTCATGCGGCGGGTGCCGCCCTGCGGCCCGCCGCCGACTTCCGCGACCGCTTCGGGCACGCCGTCCTTGTCGCCGACGACCGGCAGACGCTGGACGCCGCGCTTGCACAAGTGGACACACACATCGAACAGTCCGTGAGGAGCGCCGCGGCGTGCCCACCCTTGCCGTCAACGGCCGCAGAGGCGACGTTGCCCACAACGGCCGATACCTTGACCGCGCCCGACACCGGGCCGGCCTTGTGACGCTCGCGCCCCTGACGCACGAGAGAGGTCACGGGATGCTCGCGCGCGACCATGGCCGCGCGGCGCGCGAAGCCGCGGCGGCCCGGGTGGACGCCCTGGCGGAGAAAGCGACTGGAGGGACCGTGGCATGCGTCTTCTGATTCTCAACCGGCACAGCGACTGCTTCGCGGAGTACGACCGGTACGTCGACCACCAGGAGCACGAGGTCTCCTACGTGACGGTTCCGGACCACGTGCCCATGGCCCGGTCGGGCCGCCACCTGGAGGTGCTGCCCTCGCTCGGCGACGAGCAGCAGGTGCTCCGCGCCGCCGAGCGGTGTCACCGGGAGGCCGGGCCCTTCGACGCCGTGTTCGCCCAGTCCGAGTTCGACCTGCTGACCGCTGCCGCCGTCCGGGACCATCTGGGTGTGCCCGGTCCCGGGGTGCGGGCCACCCAGCTGTTCCGGGACAAGCCCCGTATGAAGGAGGCCATCGCCGAGGCAGGCCTGCGGGCTCCGCGGTTCACCTCCGTCACGTCGGTCGCGCAGGTCGTGGAGTTCGCCCGCACCTGCGGAGGGGCGGTGGTGGCCAAACCGCGCGCCGGCGCGGCCTCCGGCGGAGTCGTCGTGATCGAGCCCGGCACCGACCCCGTCGCCGCACTCGCCGGTCTCGACCTGGCCGAGTACGAGGCCGAGGAGCACGTCTCCGGGCCGATCTGGCACGTCGACGGCCTGCGGCACCGGGGCCGCACGTGCTTCCAGCTCAGCTCCCAGTACATCGGCACCTGCTACGAGTTCACGCGCGGCGAGCCGCTCGCCTCCGTGGTGCGCCTCGACGAGAAGGCCGACCTCATCGGCGCGTTCGCCGGCCGGTGTCTGGACGCGCTGGACCTGCGCGACGGGGCGTTCCACCTGGAGGTCATCGAGGGCGCCGACGGGCCCGTCTTCCTCGAAGTCGGAGCGCGAGTCGGTGGCGGCGAAATACCGTTCGTCCTGCAGGATGTCTACGGGGTGGATCTGGTGGGCGACTGGCTCCGCGTCGTCATGTCGCAGCCTCCGCGGACACTGCCCGAGGGCGCCCCACGTGAGCACGCGGGTTTCCTCATGCTGCCGGAACCGGCCGGACTGACCCTGGTCTCCAGGCAGAGCCCGCTGGAACGAGTGGAGTGTCTGTACGCCGAGGTGCTGCCCGAGCCGGGCCACCGCTTCGACGGCAAGGGCGGCTACGAGGAACTGCTCGGACGGTTCCGCTACCGCGCGCCGTCCGCGAAACACGTCGCCGACGCGGTCGCCGAGACGCTGCAGACCTATTCCTATGTGCTGACGGAGGAGGGGCGATGAGCCGTATCGTCTTCTTGACACAGAACCCGGGCGACGTCATGCCGGCCGAGATGGCGCTGTTCATGGGTGAGGACCCCCCATACGATCCGGGCCGTGCCGCCGCGGAGTCGGCCGCGCTGAGGGAGGCCCTGGTCAGCCGCGGGGCCGAGTGCCTGAGCATTCGTCAGCTCCTGACGGAGGGCCCCCGGGAGCCGCTCGTCGACCTCGCCGCCGCCGCGGTCGGCACCGACGACCCGGACCGCTGGCCGGGCATCCGGGCGGCGCTCGACAGCTGGAGCGGCAACGACCTGGCGGACATCGTGATCCGCCGACCGCATCTGCGCACCCATGCCGATCCCCAGCTCGCCGAGATCAGCCCTGACGCCGTCTACGAGTCGTACGAGATCCGCCCCCTGTTCGGCTTGATGTTCCCCCGCGACCACTACGTCGACCTGGGGGAGTCGGTGGCGCTCGGCCGGCTGCGCCGGCAGGACCGGGCGCGGGAGACAGCGGTCGTCAAGGCGGTCCTCGAACAGCTCCGGGGCAGGCCCGCCGAACTCACCGCCGGGGAAGGGCAGTGGCTGGAGGGCGGGGACGTCGCGGTCTCGCAGCGCCTCGCCGTGCTCAGCGGGGGCTTCCGGAGCAGTCCGGAAGCGATGGACCGGCTCCGCCGGCAGCTGTTGACCGGGGAGCGGGCCGTCATCAGCGTGCGGGACGGACGCAGGCGGCCCGAGGAGTTCCACCTCGACCACTGGCTTGCCCTCGGCCCGGACATCGCAGTCGTGGCCGAGGACCGGCTCGACGACGTCGAGGTGTCGGCCGTCGTTCATCGGGGCCCGGACGAATCCGGCGCCGTCGCGACGACCCTCCGCGAGGCACTGCACGCCGCGGGCGCCGAGGTCGTCCCCCTCCCGGCCGCGCAACAGCTCCTCTTCGCCGCCAACAGCTTCTTCCTCCCTGACGGGCGGACCGTCCTCACCTCGACCGCCGCCCACAAGGCGCTGGCGTCACTCCTGGAGCCGAAGGGGATCGAGGTGGTCGGTGTGCCCTTCGACGAACATCACAAGCTCTTCGGAAGCGTTCACTGTGCACTCAACACCGTTCGTGTTCCGGAACAGGAGAGCGAGACTTCATGACGAAGGCACCCGGGACGGGCCCGTCTGTCACACGGTCTGAACACATCCGGGGGCAACTCGCCCTCGCGGGCAGCGTCGTAGGGATCGGCTCCGCCTTCATCTTCGTGCGCCTGAGCGACGTGGACCCCACCGCGACGCTCATGCTGCGCATGCTGGTCGCATCGATGCTGCTCGGGGCGGTACTCGCACCGCGGAGCGCTGCTGTGCGTGTGCGGGACATACGCGGCCGGGACATGGGACTTCTCGTGCTGGCCAGCATCGTCTCCGGGCTCGATCTGCTGGCCAACCAGTGGGCGGTCAACTACACCACCGTGGCCAACACCGCCTTTCTGATGAACGCTTCGCCCGTGTTCGTGCTGCTCTTCGCCTGGCTGGCGTTCCGCGAGCGCATCGCCCTGATGAAGCTGGTGGCGGTGTTCATCGCCTTGGCCGGGGGCGCGCTCGTCGTGATGGGAGGGGGGGACCAAGCGCCGAGCAGCCTGCACGCCTTCGGCGACGGACTCGCTCTGACATCCGCGGCGCTGTACGCCGTGTTCCTTCTCCTGACCAAACATCTGCGGGAACGCGTTCCCACGAGCATCATCATGCTCACGAACTCACTCGTGATCATGATGATGCTGGCACCAGTGGCGTTCTTGACGAGCGACCCCCTGCTGCCGAAGAGCGTCTCCGGCTACGCGCTGATCTTCGGCTACGCACTCGTCAGCCAGCTGTTCGGTCACGGCCTGATGACCTATGCGCTGCGGACCGTGGACCCCGCCCTCGCGTCCATGTCCGGGTTGCTGCGTCCGGTCGTGGCCGCGGTCCTGGCGTGGCTGATCCTCGACGAGGGCATGGATCAGCTCCAGTTCCTGGGCGGCGCTGTCATGCTGCTCGCGCTCTACTGCTTCCAGCGTGCGGATGCGGGCGCCGCTGTTCCTCCACCCGCCACCACCGAGGAGGAGCAGCGGCTCAGCCCTGTGGAGCGTCCGGGGGGTCCGGGGGGTCCGGACCCGAATCCGCGAGTGGCGGCCGATGGCACTCCCGACGACGGGTGACTTCGAGAGGCCTCGGCCGACCCGGCGCCGCTGCGCGCCAAGCCCGGAGCGTTCGAGGAGGCCGGCAGGCGGGATGTGCCGGTGCTGCTCAGGTGGGGCTGCTCAGCGCGCCACTGGTGCCAGTGAACTCACAGACGCGGTAGTAGACGGTGCTTACACGTCTCTGATGATCACGCGCTTCCCGCAGGGCTTCGACCAGCCGTCGCGGTCGGAGGCCAGAACGATCACGGGGCCGGGACACGGAGCGCGAGCGCGGCGACGAGGGCGTCGATTGCGTACTTGTGCCCGTGCAGCCCGCCCGCTTCCTGAAGCAGCCCCACGGCAGTCAGGGAGTCCTCCTGGCTGACCGGTTCCACTCGCAGTCGGGAGAGCACCCACTTCAAACGCGCCAGACCGGTCTTCCCGTGCACGGCTTCAACGATGGTCAGCGCGGACACGAGGACGGGAACCCCAGCGCAGCCCCGCCCCACCTGCCCGTTCGCCTTCCGCCCCGTGGCGCGCGGGTGCGGTGGAGGCGGGTGCGCGAGGATTGGGGCCATGGCCAACCGACTTGCGCAGACCACCTCCCCGTACCTCCTCCAGCATGCCGACAACCCCGTCGACTGGTGGCCCTGGTCGCCTGACGCGTTCGAGGAGGCCAGAAGGCGGGACGTTCCGGTGCTGCTCAGCGTCGGCTACGCGTCGTGCCACTGGTGTCATGTCATGGCGCACGAGTCCTTCGAGGACGAAGTCACCGCCGCGTACATGAACGAGCACTTCGTGAACGTCAAGGTCGACCGCGAGGAACGGCCCGACGTGGACGCCGTGTACATGGAGGCCGTGCAGGCGGCGACGGGGCAGGGCGGCTGGCCCATGACCGTCTTCCTCACCGCGGACGCCGAGCCCTTCTACTTCGGCACGTACTTCCCGCCCGATTCCCGTCATGGCCTGCCCTCCTTCCGTCAGGTCCTCGAAGGGGTGACGGCGGCCTGGACCGACCGCAGGGACGAGGTCGGCGAGGTCGCCTCACGCATCGTCCGCGATCTGTCCGACCGCACCCTCGCCCAGGGCGGCGACGGGGTGCCCGGCGAGCCGGAGCTCGCCCAGGCGCTGCTCGGGCTGACCCGGGAGTACGACGAGAAGCACGGCGGCTTCGGTGGCGCGCCCAAGTTCCCGCCGTCGATGACGATCGAGTTCCTGCTGCGCCACCACGCCCGCACCGGGGCGGACGGCGCCCTCCAGATGGCGTCGGACACCTGCGAGGCCATGGCCAGGGGCGGGATCTACGACCAGCTCGGCGGTGGCTTCGCCCGCTACGCGGTGGACCGGGAGTGGGTCGTTCCGCACTTCGAGAAGATGCTCTACGACAACGCCCTGCTCTGCCGTGTCTACGCCCACCTGTGGCGCTCCACCGGCTCCGGACTCGCCCGCCGGGTCGCGCTGGAGACGGCCGACTTCATGGTCCGCGAACTGCGCACCGCCGAGGGCGGATTCGCCTCCGCGCTGGACGCCGACAGCGAGGACGCGAACGGCAGGCACGTCGAGGGCGCGTACTACGTCTGGACCCCCGCGCAGCTGCGCGAGGTGCTGGGCGAGGAGGACGCCGTGTTCGCGGCTGAGCTCTTCGCGGTGACCGACGAGGGCACCTTCGAGGAGGGCTTCTCGGTGCTTCAGCTCCCGGCGGCCGACGCCGCGGACGAGGCCCGCGCCGCCGGTGTGCGGGCCCGGCTGCTCGCCGCCCGTGAGCTGCGTGCCCGGCCGGGGCGGGACGACAAGGTGGTCGCGGCGTGGAACGGGCTGGCGATCGCCGCCCTCGCCGAGACGGGGGCGTACTTCGACCGCCCCGACCTGATCGAGCGCGCCACCGAGGCTGCGGACCTGCTGGTGCGGCTCCACATGGGCCCCGCCGCCCGGCTGGTCCGTACGTCGAAGGACGGCCGCGCGGGTGAGCACGCCGGGGTGCTGGAGGACTACGGCGATGTGGCGGAGGGGTTCCTCGCCCTGGCCGCTGTCACCGGCGAGGGGGCCTGGCTGGAGTTCGCGGGCTTCCTCACGGACATCGTGCTCCAGCACTTCACCGGCGAGGGAGGGCAGTTGTACGACACGGCGGACGACGCCGAGCAGCTGATCCGCCGGCCTCAGGACCCCACCGACAGCGCGACCCCGGCAGGCTGGACAGCGGCGGCCGGTGCGCTGCTCTCGTACGCCGCGTACACCGGATCGGAACCCCACCGCACGGCCGCGGAAGGGGCGTTGGGTGTGGTGAAGGCCCTGGGGCCGAGGGCGCCGAGGTTCACCGGCTGGGGGCTCGCCGTGGCCGAGGCGCTGCTCGACGGGCCGCGCGAGGTGGCGGTCGCCGGACCGGTCGGCGGCGTGCTGCACCGTACGGCCCTGCTGGGGCGGGCGCCCGGCGCGGTGGTCGCGGCGGGCGAGACGGCCGGTACGGAGTTCCCGCTGCTGGCGGACCGTCCGATGGTGGACGGCGCGCCGACGGCGTATGTGTGCAGGCACTTCGTGTGCGAGGCGCCGACCACCGACCCGGAGGTGCTGGCGCGGGCGCTGGGGGGCGGCGGAGCGTGAAGGGGATCCCGTGCCCGGGGTCGCGGACCGTGAGGTGGATCCCGTCCTCGGGGGCGGCGGATCCCGCGTTCGGAGGCGGCGGATCCGGAGGCTGATCACGGCCGCGGGCCGCACTCCGGGGTGTCCTGCGAGGGGCACGCGAAAGGGCCGCGGCTCGGAGGCCGCGGCCCTGGGTGAGGGTGAGGGGGTGCTCAGCTGTGGTTGTAGGCCACTAGCGAGATGCCGACGTAGTGGACGATGAAGGCCGCCAGGGTCAGCGAGTGGAAGACCTCGTGGAAGCCGAAGAAGCGCGGTGACGGGTTCGGCCGCTTGATGCCGTAGATGACGCCGCCGACGCTGTAGAGCAGCCCGCCGACGATGACGAGCACCAGCACCGCTATCCCGCCGGTCCGCATGAAGTCCGGCAGGAAGAAGACCGCCGCCCAGCCCATCGCGAGGTAGCAGGGGGTGTACAGCCAGCGCGGGGCGCCGACCCAGAACACCCGGAAGGCTATGCCCGCGACCGCCGCCGCCCAGACCGCCCACAGCAGCGGGGTCCCGGTGGCCTCGGGCAGCAGGAGCAGGGTCAGCGGAGTGTAGGTGCCCGCGATGATCAGGAAGATGTTCGCGTGGTCGAGCCTGCGCAGCACGGCCTCGCCGCGCGGCCCCCACGTACCCCGGTGGTAGACCGCGCTCACGCCGAACAGCAGGCACGCGGTGAGGATGTAGATCCCGCAGGCGATCCGGCCGCGGCTGCTGTCCGTGAGCGCGATGAGCGCGATGCCCGCGATCAGGACGGCCGGGAACATTCCGGCGTGCAGCCAGCCGCGCATACGTGGCTTCAGCTCGGCATGGGTGGTTGCGGCTGGTTCCAGCCCGGCGGTTTCGGGCGCGGCGGCGGCAGCAGTCATTCCCGCATCGTACCTACGCCACCGTAGGTATCGGATACGAGTGGCGATGCTCACGTGGGCGGCCCCCTGGACATATGGGCGGAACGGCCGGATGATCAAATGAGTGCGGTCGGCACCGGATGAGCGCCAGGGAAATTCGAAGGGGTAGAAGCATCCGGGTCGCGGCCCCCACGGGGCACCTACCAGACAGACACCCTCACCAAGGAGCGATCGTGGCGCGCGACATCGCGGCTCCCCTCACTGTTCCCACCCACCACCAGGAGCTCGTCTCCTGGGTCGACGAGATCGCAGCCCTCACCGAACCGGACCGGATCGTCTGGTGCGACGGCTCCGAGGCCGAGTACGAGCGCCTGTGCGGGGAGCTCGTCACCAAGGGCACGTTCACCAAGCTCGACGAGATCAAGCGCCCGAACTCGTACTACGCCGCATCCGACCCGAGCGATGTCGCACGCGTGGAGACCCGGACGTTCATCTGCTCCGCGAAGGAGGAGGACGCCGGTCCGACGAACCACTGGAAGGACCCCGCCGAGATGCGGGAGATCTTCGTGGGGGACAACGGTGTCTTCCGGGGCTCGATGCGCGGCCGCACCATGTACGTCGTGCCCTTCTGCATGGGCCCCGTCGGCTCGCCGCTCTCCGCGATCGGCGTCGAGATCACCGACTCCGCGTACGTCGCCGTCTCGATGCGCACCATGACGCGCATGGGCCAGGCCGTCCTCGACGAGCTCGGCACCGACGGCTTCTTCGTCAAGGCCGTCCACACGCTCGGCGCACCCCTGGAGGAGGGCCAGGAGGACGTCCCGTGGCCCTGCAACTCCACCAAGTACATCTCGCACTTCCCGGAGGACCGTGAGATCTGGTCCTACGGCTCCGGCTACGGCGGCAACGCCCTGCTCGGCAAGAAGTGCTACGCGCTGCGCATCGCCTCCGTCATGGCGCGTGACGAGGGCTGGCTGGCCGAGCACATGCTGATCCTGAAGCTCACGCCGCCGCGCGGTGAGTCGAAGTACGTCGCGGCCGCGTTCCCGAGCGCCTGCGGCAAGACCAACCTCGCCATGCTGGAGCCCACGATCTCCGGCTGGACCGTCGAGACCATCGGCGACGACATCGCGTGGATGCGGTTCGGTGAGGACGGCCGGCTCCACGCGATCAACCCCGAGGCCGGCTTCTTCGGCGTCGCGCCCGGCACCGGCGAGCACACCAACGCCAACGCCATGAAGACCATGTGGGGCAACTCCGTCTTCACCAACGTCGCGCTCACCGACGACGGCGACGTCTGGTGGGAGGGCATGACCGAGGAGCTTCCCCAGCACCTCACGGACTGGAAGGGCAACGACTGGACCCCCGAGTCCGGCACGCCCGCCGCCCACCCCAACGCCCGCTTCACCGTCCCGGCCGGGCAGTGCCCGATCATCGCGCCCGAGTGGGAGGACCCGAAGGGGGTGCCGATCTCGGCCATCCTCTTCGGCGGCCGCCGCGCCTCGGCCGTCCCGCTGGTCACCGAGTCCTTCGACTGGCAGCACGGTGTCTTCCTCGGAGCCAACGTCGCCTCCGAGAAGACCGCCGCCGCCGAGGGCAAGGTCGGTGAGCTGCGCCGCGACCCGTTCGCCATGCTGCCGTTCTGCGGCTACAACATGGGCGACTACATGAACCACTGGCTGAAGGTCGGCGCGGACAAGCCGGACCAGTCGAAGCTTCCGAAGATCTACTACGTGAACTGGTTCCGCAAGAACGACGCGGGCAAGTTCGTCTGGCCCGGCTTCGGCGAGAACAGCCGCGTTCTGAAGTGGATCGTCGAGCGCCTGGAGGGCAAGGCCGAGGGCGTCGAGACCCCGATCGGCATCCTGCCGGCCAAGGGCTCGATCGACACCGAGGGCCTGGACCTGTCCGAGTCCGACCTGGACTTCCTGCTCAACGTGGACAAGGAGGTCTGGCGCGAGGAGGCGGCGCTGATCCCCGAGCACCTGAACACCTTCGGTGACCACACGCCGAAGGGACTGTGGGACGAGTACCGCGCGCTGGTCCAGCGCCTGGGCTGACCGTCCCCCCGATCTCCGCGGCCCGGCTCCCGACATCCGCCCTGACCTGTGGGGTCAAAGGCCTGCCGCGGCAGGGGCGTGCACGAACACGCCCCTGGAGTGGCCCCCGGAACCTGATGCGTTCCGGGGGCCGCTCCCGTTTCCGCGCCAACAGCGTCCGTTTCCGGGTACGGCTCCGGTGGTGCGGGCCCGGTGGTGCGGCTCCGGTGGTGCGGCCCTCGGTGCGGTGCGGCCCGGCGGTGCGGGCCTTCTGGCGGGCGCTGACGTGCAGAACCCCGCTCCGCAGGACGGCTGTCCCTTCGGAGCGGGGCACGCATGGGTGGCACGGCCCGGCAACACGCCGACACGGCCTGCCGGCACCGATGGCCCGGCATGACTGGGTGGCACCCGGTCCACGCGCCTCGACGGCCCGTGGACCGGGGCCGTCAGAGGGCGCCGACCAGTCGCGACGGGGTGGCGGTGGTGTCGGCGGCGGCCGGAACCGCTGCGGTGTGGGCGTCCATGCGCTCGGCCGAGAGGATCGCGACCACGGTGTCCGCGCGGGACGCCGCCACCACCAGGGCCCGGCCCGCGAGGGCGTGGGCGCGGCGGTGGAGGGTGGTGGCGGGCGCGTCGCTCAGACCGGCGTGCCGGGCGGGCGGGGCGCCGCGCAACCGGGCGACCTGCTCGGCGATACGGTCGCCCGCCTCGCCGAGGCCCAGTTCGTCGGTGACCGCGAGCAGCGCGGCGAGGTGTCCGGCGAGCTGGATGTCCAGCTCCTCCTCGCGGGTGCGGTGCGGGAAGTCGCCGGCGTGGTCGGCCGGTGTGTGGACCGATTTGGTGCGGATCGGTTCGTACATGGATGGCCTCCTGGTGGTGCTGTGGGGACCATCCTAGCTTGGATTCAGTCTAAAGTTGTCTTTCTTCGAGATGGCGGGTGTCGGCGATGCCTGTGCGGGGTCGGACCCGCCTTTGTGGGGTCGGACCTGTCCGTGCCGGATCAGACCTGCCCGTATCCGTCCAGGAAGCGGGCGATCCGCCCTATGGCGTCCGTCAGGTCCTTGGCCGACGGCAGCGTCACGACCCGGAAGTGATCGGGATCCGGCCAGTTGAACCCCGTCCCCTGCACCACCATGATCTTCTCGGCCCGCAGCAGGTCGAGGACCATCTGCCGGTCGTCCTTGATCTTGTACACCTTGGGGTCGAGCCGGGGGAAGAGATACAGCGCCCCCTTCGGTTTCACGCAGGTCACGCCCGGAATCTGCGTCAGCAGGTCGTACGCCACGTCCCGCTGCTCCAGGATCCGGCCGCCCGGCAGCACCAGGTCGTTGATCGACTGCCGCCCGCCGAGCGCGGTGGCCACGGCGTGCTGCGCGGGCATGTTGGCGCACAGCCGCATGTTGGCCAGGATCGTCAGCCCCTCGATGTACGAGCCGGCGTGCGCCTTCGGCCCGCAGACCGCCATCCAGCCCGAGCGGTAGCCGGCCACCCGGTAGTTCTTCGACAGCCCGTTGAAGGTGAGCACCATCAGATCGGGGGCGATGGCGGCGGTCGGGGTGTGGGTCGCTCCGTCGTACAGGATCCGGTCGTAGATCTCGTCGGAGCAGACCACCAGGTTGTGGCGACGGGCGATCTCCGTCAGCCCGCGCAGCATCTCGTCGTCGTACACCGCACCCGTCGGATTGTTCGGGTTGATGATGACGAGGGCCTTGGTGCGGTCGGTGATCCTCCGCTCGATGTCGGCCAGGTCCGGCATCCAGTCCGACTGCTCGTCGCACCGGTAGTGCACGGCCGTGCCGCCGGCCAGTGAGACGGACGCCGTCCACAGCGGGTAGTCCGGGGCCGGGACGAGCACCTCGTCGCCGTCGTCGAGCAGCGCCTGCATCGACATCTGGATCAGCTCGGAGACGCCGTTGCCCAGGTAGACGTCCTCGACATCGAGGTCGATGCCCTTGGTCTGGTAGTGCTGCATCACCGCCCGCCGCGCGGACAGCAGACCCTTCGCGTCGCCGTAGCCGTGCGCCCCGGACAGGTTGCGCAGGATGTCTTCGAGGATCTCGGGCGGGCATTCGAAACCGAACGCGGCAGGGTTGCCGGTGTTCAGCTTGAGGATGCGATGACCTGCTGCTTCCAGCCGCATCGCCTCTTCGAGCACGGGGCCCCGGATTTCGTAACAGACATTGGCGAGCTTCGTGGACTGGATGACCTGCATGTCTGCGAGCTTACGACTGTGTTTCGCGGGCCGCCCGGCCTTTCCCCCGCCGGTCACCCAGCCGGGTCCGTCCGCCCGCCGCCCCGGCTTCCATCGCCATGTGCCCGTGCCCGGGAGCCGTGGGAAACCGGGGCGCGGACCCGGCCTCGGCTTGGAAAGCGGTGGAACCGGGGCGTGACGGACCGGGGCGGGTGAGATGCGCCACGGCGCCCCGGGGTCCGGCCGTCCGGTCCGCCCCTGGCCACGCTCCGCGGGTCCCGTTCCTCGGTCCCGTAGCCGTCCCTGCTCCTCCTTCCCCTTCCCCTTCCCCTTGTCCTCGTCCTTGTCCTCGGCGGCGGCCAGGTGCGACAGCCGCCGGCCGTAACCCGCATGACGGGCCGGCCGCCCCCGTCGTAGGGTCCCGGCCATGGACTGGCATGCGTGGCACGACGCGTACGATTCCCCCGATTCATGGCTGACACGGCGGCTGCGCACCGTCCAGGACCGGATCCGGGAAGCGCTGGACACCGCGCCGCCGGGCCCGCTCGTGGTGGTCAGCGTGTGCGCGGGCCAGGGGCGCGACCTCGTCGAGGTACTGGCGGACCACCCCCGGCGCGACGACGTCCGGGCCCGGCTGGTGGAGCTCGACCCCGGAAACGTGGCATACGCGCGGGATTCGGCCCGCCGGGCCGGTCTGCCGCAGGTGGATGTGGTGACGGGCGACGCCTCGCTCACCGACCACTACCTCGACCTGGCCCCGGCCGATCTCGTCCTGGTCTGCGGTGTGTTCGGCAATGTCGTCGACGCCGGCATCGAGCGCACCGTCGACACCTGTACCCGGTTGTGCCGGACGGGTGGCACGGTCGTGTGGACACGTCATCGCCAGGCGCCCGACCGGGTGCCGCTGGTCTGCGACTGGTTCGAGGAGCGTGGCTTCGAGCGGCTGTGGCTGTCGGACCCGGACGCGGGCTTCGGTGTCGGCGCGCACCGGTTCACGGGCGGGAAGGACGGGGCGGGCGAACTTCGCGCCGGGCAGCGGATGTTCGACTTCGTCGGGTACGACGTACTCAAGGCGGCGGAGGCGGCGGAGGCGGCCGGGGGCCCGGCCCACTCGGCCCCGTCCCGGGCGCTGGCCCATGTCGCGTCCCTGTCCTCCGGGCGGCCGGTCGACTCCTCGCTCCGGCTGACGCTGAACTTCCACCCCGACCGCGAAACGGCGGGGCGGCTCGTGCTGGACGCCCTCGCGAAGGACGGTGTCTACCAGTCGCAGTTCGTGACGGGCACCAGCAACGGCGGCCTCACCGCGCACCCGGGCGGCGACCGGTGGCGCTGGGAGAGCCGGATCTTCGGCGGTGCCTACGACGACGTGCCGGGCGGACAGCGTCCGGTGTACGGGGCGCTGAATTTCCGGCGCGCGACCATCGGGGCGGCACCGAGGTTCGGCTCGGCACACCTCAGGCTCACCGCCGGGGCCCTGTCGCGTGCGACCTTCTGCTATCCGGACAGCGCCGCCGAGCCCGCCGACTTCGGCGTCGCGGCCGGCATGCACCTGATCGAGCTGGCCGAGGCGGACGACCAGGACGCGCTGGACGACTACGTCGAGGCCCAGATCCACGGCCCTGTCCTGCTGGGCCGGCATGTCGAGGCCCTCGTCCTGGACCCCTGCTACCGCGACACCCCGGTGGAGGCGGCGGCCCGCGCTCTGCCGTTCCCCACCGAATGGCACGGCGGGTTCCGGCTGACCGTCGAGGAGCTGCGCCGGCACGGCGACTACCGCGGCGAGGAGTTCGTCGCCCTCGGGGCGGAGATCGCCGAGGACGGGGTCCTGGACCCGCGGATCATCGGTGACGCGGCCCGCGCCGGACGCCATGACCTCCAGGCCCTGAAGCGGGTCTGGCACTGTCTGGCCCGCTTCGGCGCCCCGGCCCGCTGACGTGCCCGGCCGGGCCTGGCCCGCTGCGGCGCCCCGGCCCGCCCCGCCCCGCTGACGTGCGGGCCGGGCCGGGCACAGGATGTCGGGTGGGGCAGGGGGGTTCCTTCCTGGCGTGGTGGACGAAGGGAAGGAGACCCGGGTGCTGGAGCGGCTGAACGAAGCCATGGATCACATCGAGCTCCGTCTCGACGGTCGTGTCGAGGCCGCCGAGCTGGCCAGGATCGCGATGACCTCGGAGTACCACCTGCGGCGGATGTTCTCCGCACTTGCCGGGATCCCGCTGTCGGAGTACATCCGGCGCCGGCGGCTCACGGTCGCGGGAGCCGAGGTGCTGGCCGGTGAGCGGACGCTGCTGGATGTCGCGGTGCGGTACGGCTACGCCTCGGGCGAGGCGTTCGCCCGTGCGTTCCGGGCCATGCACGGCATCGGTCCCGGCGAGGCCAGACGCACCGGGGCCGCTCTGCGGTCCCAGCCCCGGATGTCCTTCCGCCTCGTCGTCGAAGGGACCAGCAGCATGCGATACCGGATCGTGGAGAAGGGGAAGTTCCATGTGGTGGGGAGGAAGGCGCGCGTACCCCTGGTGCATGAGGGGGTGAACCCGGCCATCGCCGAGTTCGTCCGGAGCATCGGGAAGGAGACGCTGGAGCGCATCGGGAGCCTGTCCGACCAGGAGCCGGCGGGGATCGTCCAGGTGAGCGACGACCTCGCCGAAAGCAGGGCCGAGGGTACCGAACTGGACTACTACCACGGGGTGGTGAGCTCCGCGCCCGTCCCCGACGACCTGGACGCGCTCCCGGTGGCGGCGGGCACCTGGGCCGTCTTCGACAGTGCGGGCGCCTTCCCGCAGACGCTCCAGTACCTGTGGCGCGACGTCTTCACGGAGTGGTTCCCGTCCAACCCGTACCGGAGCCGGCCGGGGCCGGAGATCCTGCGTGTCCGTGTCTCGCCGGACGGGGAGCGGGCGGAAGCACAGCTGTGGATCCCGGTGGAGCGGACCGGGGTCCGACGGGCGGCGCCTCTCCCGGCGTGAGCCCGAACGGCCCGCGCCTCACGGTCTGTTGAGCAGGCCGCGGGGCGCGGGCCGTCCCCCGTGAGAGCTACGCGCAGGTGTCCACCGCGCGGTGACGACTCGGGCCCGCCGGATCCGTAGCGTCGGAGCGAAGCCGCGGGCACACCGTCCGCGGGTCCCGCTGAGGAGTTCTCATGAGAGTGGTCTGGCAGCTCGCCGCCGTTGCCGCGGTGGCGATGATCGGCGGTCGGTGCACCGCCGCGGTGGACGGGAATCCGTGGCTCACGCTGATTCTCGGCCTTCTGACGGCCGTGCTCGCGGTGCCGGTCTACCGGTGGGTGGTGGGGCGGACCGAGCGCCGCCCGGTCACCGAGCTGTCCCGGGAAGGCGCGGGGGCGGGTGTCGGCCGGGGGGTGCTGATCGGCGTCGCGCTGTTCGGGGCCGTCATCGCGAACATCGCACTCCTCGGCCACTACACGGTCGAGGGGCTGGGGACCGTCCCGGGCGCGGTGGGGCTGACCGGCTTCATGGCCGCCGCCGCGGTGACGGAGGAACTGCTGTTCCGGGGCGTGCTGTTCCGGCTCCTGGAGGAGCGCGTGGGCACCTGGCTCTCGCTGACGCTGACGGGCGCGCTGTTCGGCCTGGTGCATCTGTTCAACCCGGACGCCGATCTGTGGGGCGCCGCCGCCATCGCGATCGAGGCCGGCGGCATGCTCGCCGCCGCCTACGCGGCCACCCGCACGCTGTGGCTGCCCATCGGTGTGCACTTCGGGTGGAACTACGCCGCGTCCGGCATCTTCAGCACGGAGGTCTCGGGCAACGACACCCAGCGGGGACTGCTGGACTCCGTGATCTCGGGCCCGAGGCCGGTCACCGGCGGCGCCTTCGGACCCGAAGGCAGCGTGTACGCGGTGGCGTTCGGTGTGGTGCTGACCGCCGTGTTCATGTGGCTGGCCCACTGGCGCGGCCATGTGGTCCCCCGTCGGCGGCGGGCCGTCCGGGCCGAGGTCACCACTACAGTTTCCCGGTGACCAGCCTTCCGCGCCTTCCCGGGCAGTGGCGCCGGCTCGACATGACCCTGCGTGATCTTCCGCTCGGGCTGTTCCTGCTCGCGGCATCGCTCGTGCCCGCGCTCCACAGCCGGGGGACCCAGCTCGGCGGGATGCCCGCCCACCCCTTCGACGCGCCGGCCGTCGTGGTCGTGGCCCTCGAATGCCTTCCGCTCGCCGCGCGCCGGCGGTGGCCGGCGGTCTGTGCCGCCCTGGTGTCGCTCGGCTTCGCCGTGGACCAGCTCCGCGGCTACCACCTGGTCGCGGGTGCCGCGCTGCCCATCGCCCTGCTGAGCGCGGGGTCCCATCTGGAACGGCACCGGCGGGCCGTCGTGCTGCTGCTCTCCGCGGCGTACGTGCCACTGGCGCTCGTACTCCTCCGGTACGGAACCGGTGAACCTCCCATCGATTTCGTCACGTTCTACCTGGTGCTGGCCTTCGCCTGGGGCGCCGGGGCGTGGCTGCGGTCCACCCGCGGGGCGGAGAGCGAGCGCCGCCGCCGCGTCGCCGAGGACACCCTGGTCGCCGAACGCACCCGGATCGCCCGCGAACTCCACGACGTCGTGACCCATCACGTCACGGCGATGGTCGTGCAGGCCGAGGCGGCCCGCTACCTGACCGCCGCACCCGAACGGCTCGACGAGACCCTGACCGCCGTCACCGACACCGGCCGACGGGCCATCGCCGACCTGCGGCATCTGCTCGGCCTGCTCGATCCCGGCCACGGGGCCGAGCCGAGGACACCGGCCGCCGGACGGGTCCTCACCCTCGTGGAGCAGACCCGCCGCGCGGGGCAGCCGGTGGAGTTCACCGAGGAGGGCACCCCGGCCGCAGCGACCGGCAGCGCCGAGCTCGTGGCCTACCGTGTGGTGCAGGAAGCGCTGACGAACGCCCTCAAGTACGCGCAAGGAAGCCGTACTTCGGTTCAGGTACGGCACAGTGGAAGAGGGATCACGGTGGAGGTCTCCACGGACGGCTCCGGCACGCGGGCTCCGGTCCCGGGCGGGAGCGGGCGGGGCCTGGTGGGGCTGCGCGAACGGGTCGGCGTCCTGGGCGGCGAGTTCAGCGCCGCCCCCGGCGCGGACGGCGGATTCGTCGTCCGGGCCCGCATACCCGCGGGGGGCGCCTCGTGACCGCCCCGGTCCGGGTCCTCGTCTGCGACGACCAGATCCTGGTCCGTACCGGACTCGCCACGATCATCGACGCCCAGCCCGATCTCGAAGTGGCCGGCGAGTGCGGTGACGGGCGGACGGCGGTCGAGATGGCGGGCCGGCTGCGGCCGGACGTCGTGGTGATGGACATCCGCATGCCGGTGCTCGACGGCATCGAGGCCACCCGCCTGCTGGCCGGCGCCGGGGTGCCGGACCCCGTCAAGGTGCTGGTGGTGACCACGTTCAATCTGGACGAGTACGTCTACGAGGCGCTGCGCGCCGGAGCGAGCGGCTTCCTGCTCAAGGACGCGCCGCCCGCCCGGCTGCTGCACGGAATCAGGACGGTGCTGACGGGGCAGGCCCTGCTGGACCCCGAGGTCACCCGCACGCTGGTCGGCCGGTACGCCGCCCGGATCCGGCCCGCCGGCGGCACCCCGGACGACATCCCGCTGACCCCGCGCGAACTGGAGGTCCTGCGCCTCATCGCGGACGGCTTCTCCAACGCCGAGATCGCGGGGGCCCTGCTCATCAGCCCGGAGACCGTCAAGACGTTCGTGTCACGCATCCTCGCCAAACTCGGACTCCGTGACCGTGTCCAGGCCGTCGTGTACGCCTACCGACAGGGCCTGGTGACCTGAATTCGCCCCTTGTGGGCTTCCCTCCCGTGCGCCACCATGCGCATGTCAAACCGGAAGAACTCCGGTCGCAGAGGCTTCCCACGCTCTGCGCAGGTCACTTGAGGGGACCCCCACATGAAGAAGCCTCTCGTCGGTGCGCTGTTCGCGGTGCTGCTCCTCGGAGCCGGCACCGTGCCCGCGGCAGCGGCCACAAGCCACGACGCGGCAGCGTCCGGCACGTTCGGTGCGGCGGCGTCGGCCGGCCACGCGGCGGCCGACGCGGTGTCGTCCGGCCGGGCGGCCACCCAGGCGCAGGTCAAGCCCAAGGCCGTGAACTTCGCCGGAACCGTGGCGCTCAGCAACTGTTCGGGATCGGTCGTCCGCACGCCCGCCTCCCAGCCGGGCGACCCCGCGCTCGTACTCTCCAACGGCCACTGCCTGGAGTCCGGGTTCCCCGGCCCCGGCGAGGTCGTGTTCAACAAGTCCTCCACCCGCAGCTTCACCCTGCTGAACTCCGCGGGCACCGGCGTCGGCACGCTGCGGGCGAGCAAGGTCGCGTACGGGACGATGACGGACACCGACATATCGGTGTACCAGCTCACCTCCACGTACGCCCAGATCGAGAGCACCTACGGCATCAAGGCGCTGGAGCTCAACACCGCGCACCCGGTGCAGGGCACCGCGATCACCGTCGTGTCCGGGTACTGGAAGCGCACGTACAGTTGCAACGTCGACGGCTTCGTCTACCGCCTCAAGGAGGGGGAGTGGACCTGGAAGGACTCGGTCCGCTACACCTCCGCCTGCCAGACCATCGGCGGCACATCCGGTTCGCCGGTGATCGACAACGCCACCGGCAAGGTCGTCGCCGTCAACAACACCGGCAACGAGGACGGGCAGGAGTGCACGGACAACAACCCCTGCGAGGTCGACGAGAACGGGCAGGTGACGGTCCGCGAGGGCATCAACTACGCCCAGGAGACCTACGGCATCGTGCCGTGCATCGGAACCGGCAACGTCTTCGACCTCAACCGTGCGGGCTGCACACTGCCCAAGCCGTGACGGGTGCGGCGGGGCGGGACGATGCGCCCGCCCCGCCGCCGTTCTCGCTCGGGTGACGCCCACCTCAATGGGCGATAAGTCCGGTATGCGGCGATACGCTCCGTGCATGATCCCTCACGTCCTCCCCCTGGCGGCATCCGGCCTGAAGATCGACTGGACCAGGATGCCGACGTACAACACCATCATGTCGGTGGCCGCCGGCGCCGGACTGCTGCTCGTGGTGGCGCTCGGGTACCAGCTCCTGGCGCCCGGGCGCACCGTCACCCCGGAAGGCTGGGCCCTGGCGTTCGGAGCCATCGGCTTCACCCTGGTCACCACCGGCCTCCACATGACCCTGACCTGGCCCCTCGCCGGACAGGGCTTCCCGTTCGACAACGTCATCTTCGGTGAACCGGCACTCGCCTTCGGCGTCTTCCTCCTCGCCGCGAGCTTCTACCTCTGGAAACGCGGAGCCGAGATCAACGACGCCGACCGCGTCGCCCGCGCGGCCCGCGTCTCCGGGCCCCTCTCGGTCTTCGTGTTCGGCCTCGGGCTCGCCTGCTTCGGGATCGCCGCCGCCGGCTGGAAGTACACCCTCTTCGCCGCACCCCCCGAGGAACCCATCTCGGGGGAGTTCGCCGACTGGCCGATGCTGGAGGCGAGCTTCATGTCGGGCCTGTACGTCCTGGTCGGCATCGGCGCGCTGCTGTTCCCGTTCGCGCTGCGCAGGCCCCGGACCTGGATGACCCCCGTCATCGGCGTCGTCTGGGCACTGGCGGGGCTGGCGTTCCTGTTCTTCGGCGGGCTGAACTACTTCACCCACATCGGCCTCATCGTCAACACCATGTGAACCAGCCGTCCGGGCCTCGGCGGTCCCGGCCGCCGAGGCCGTCCGGAGCGGCAGGGGGGTCACCCGCCCCCGTTCCGCCGCCGCCCCGTCGACCGCACCGACCGGCCGGCCAGTACCTGTGTGCGCTTCCCGTCCTCGATGACGAAGCGGCCGTCGATCAGCACGTGCGGAATGCCGACGGGCAGGGTGCGGGGCTCCTCGAACGTCGAGCCCGCCGCCACCGTCGACGGATCGAAGAGCACCAGATCGGCGCGGTAGCCCTCGCGTACGTACCCCCGGTCCGGCAGCCGCAGCCGGGCGGCCGGGCGCGAGGTGAGATGGGCGACGCACTCCTCCAGGGAGAGGACGCCCAAGTCCCGTGCGTACCTGCCGAGATACTGCGGGAACGTGCCGTACGCCCGGGGGTGCGGCTTGTCGCCCTGGAGGATTCCGTCGCTGCCGCCGGTGTGGACGCGGTGGCGCATGATCTGCCGGACGTTCTCCTCATGGCCCACGTGCTGGAGGATCGTCGTCCCGAGCCGGTCGTCCAGCAGCAGCCGCCGTGCGGTCACCCAGGGCTCCTCCCCGCGCAGCCCGGCCGACTCGGCCACCGTACGGCCGACGTGGTGCGCGAGGTCCGGCGTGCTGACGCCGGAGATCTCGATGGTGTCCCACTCGATGGGCACGCCGTGACAGCCGTCCGAACCCACGACCTCCAGGTCGTGGCGGATCCTCGCCGCCGTCGCGTCGTCGGCCAGGCGCGTCAGGACCGACTCGGGGCCGCCCTCGCTCGCCCAGCTGGGCAGCATGGCGACCAGGGTGGTGCAGCCCGGGGTGTACGGGTAGGTGTCGAGGGAGATGTCGGCGCCTTCGCCGAGCGCGCGGTCGAGGAGGCCGAGCAGCTCCGGGGCGCGGCCCTCGTTCACGCCGAAGTTCATGGTGGCGTGGGCGAGATGCAGGGCGCAGCCCGCGGAGCGGGTGAGCCGCACCATCTCCTCGTACGCCTCCAGCGCGCCCGCGCCGTACGAGCGGTGGTGCGGGCAGTAGTAGCCGCCGTGCTCGGCCACCACCCGGCACAGGGCGGTGAGTTCGGCGTCGTCCGCGTACATGCCCGGGGTGTAGGTGAGACCCGAGGACATGCCGACGGCACCCTCCGCCATGGACCGCGCGACGAGTTGTCTCATCCGGGTCAGTTCGGCGTCGGTGGCGGGCCGGTCGTCCCAGCCGACCGCGTACATCCGGACGGTGCCCTGCGGGATCAGATAGGCGGCGTTCACCGCGATGCCCCGGCCGTCGAAGTTGCGGTCCAGCCGGTCGAGGTACTCGCCGACGGTGCGCCAGTCGAAGTCGATGTCGCTCCCGTCGCCGTTCCACCCCGTGATGGAGCGCCGGACCTCGGCGAGCGTGCGGTCGTCGACGGGGGCGTACGACAGCCCGTCCTGGCCCAGCACTTCGAGGGTGACGCCCTGTGCGGCCTTCGCGCTGTGGTCGGGGTCGCGCAGCAGGGCGAGGTCGCTGTGGGCGTGCATGTCGACGAAGCCGGGGGAGAGGGCGAGGCCGTCGGCGTCCAGCGTCCGGGCGGCGCTGGGGCGGGGCCCCGGGGAGTCCGCGCGGTGGATCTCCGCGATGCGGCCGCCGGTGAGGGCCACGTCGGCGCGGTAGGAGGGGGTGGCGGTGCCGTCGATGACGCGGGCGTCGCGGATGACCAGGTCCATGAGGGGATGCCTTTCGGGGGCCGGCCGGCCGGGGGGTGGGGCACGGCGCCCGTCCCCCGCGCACCGGCCGGGATCATCGGGATCAGAAGAAGGTGCGGACGTAGTCCGTGACCGTGCCGTCGGCCTCCACCAGCGGGATCAGCTGCCACTTGTCGAAGCTCGTGCAGGGGTGGGACAGGCCCATGCCCACCCAGTCCCCGACCTCCAGCTCGGCCCCGTCGTCCGTCCGTACCCAGGTGTGCTGGTCCGACAGGCCGGTGACCTCGATCCCGGTCGCCGCCCGCACCGAGCCGTCGCGCCCGGACCGCACGACCTGCGCCCGGGGCAGATCGAGGTCGTAGGCGGCGTCCCGCTTGCCCGCGTTCAGGAACGCCTGCCCGGCCGACGGGCGCGAAACGACCTGGGCCCAGAGCCGGAAGGCGGGCCGCAGCGCGCCCTCCTCGGGGACCCGGTTGAAGGGGGTGAGGTGGCGGTAGTGCCCGTCGTCGTGCGAGACGTACGCTCCTGAGCGGAGCAACTTGAGTACAGGGGAGGAGAGTTCGGGGATCTCCGCGAACACGTCCGCCACCGCGTCGAACCACGCGCTGCCGCCCGCACTGATCACGATCGGCTCATCGGCGGCCGACGCGGCGAACCGCCCAGCCGCGTCGAAGCCGGCGGCCAGCGCGACGAGCCGGCGCAGCCAGTCCCGTACCCGTTCGCCGGTCGCGTCCGGCACCTCGCCCTCGTAACCGGCCACGCCCACCAGACGCAGCGTCCCGGCGGCGGCCACCGCGTCGGCGACCGAGGCGCAGTCGGCCTCGGTACGGGCACCCGTGCGGGCACCCTCGCCCGCGCCGAGCTCCACGACGACGTCCACCGGACGGGACGCGCCCGCCGCGCTCAGGGCCTCGTCCATCAGCTCGACGCCGCGCACCGAGTCGACGTAGCACAGGAAGCGGAAGTCCGGGTCGGCGTCGAGCTCGCCCGCGAGCCACCGCAGCGCCGCCGCGTCGACGAGTTCGTTGGAGAGGAAGATGCGCTGGATTCCGAACGCCCGGTAGACCCGCGCCTGGTGGGGTACCGCCGCGGTGATGCCCCATGCGCCGTGCTCCAGCTGGCGGGCGAAGAGCTGCGGCGACATGGAGGTCTTGCCGTGCGGGGCGAACGCGAGGCCGTGGCGCCGGGCGTACGTCTCCATCAGGGCGAGGTTGTGCTCGACGGACTCGGCCGACAGGGCGAGCACCGGGGTGGTGAAGCCACCGGTGAAGAGGTTGCGCCGCTCGGCGGCGAGGCCGCCGACGGTCAGGCCGGCCGCGTCGGGCGGGAGCGCCTTGAACCGGTGGTCGACCCGTTCGTCGGCGAGCGCGGCGAGCGCGGTTGCGGATGCGGCGGGTGCGGCAACGGGGCGTTCGGCGGCCATGGGGGTGCCTCCTCGATCGAAGTCATGCGAAGCCGTGTGAGGTCGTGCGGAGTCGTGCGAGGTCATTCGTGGTCATTCAGGGCCGTGCGGGGGAATTCGGGGTCATGCGGAGTCAGGTGAAGTATTCGGCGTCATGGTGCGTCATCGGGTGTTTTCGGGATACCGGGTGTTACTGGTCGTCATGCGGAGAGGGTGTGCCGGGCTGCCACATTGTCGTTGCAGCATATGCAACACCCATTGCGCATATCGCTCAAGGGTGTCTAACATCCGAGCCGATGCCCGGTCAATGACGAGACCCGGTGCCACCCCGCCCGCCCGATTCCGAGGAGCCCGAGTGTCCGGAACCCCGGCCAGGACCGATGCCGAAGCGACCGCCGATGTCGTGTGCCTCGGTGAGTCCATGGTGACGTTCCTGCCCTCACGGCCCGGACGCCTCGCCGACGTTCCGTCCTTCGGCCGGGGCATCGGCGGCGCCGAGTCCAACGTGGCCTGCGCCCTCGCCTCGGCCGGCCACCGCGCGGCCTGGGTGAGCCGGGTCGGAGCGGACGGCTTCGGCGACCACCTCGTCGAGGCGGTCTCCGCGTACGGCGTCGACACCTCCGCCGTGCAGCGCGATCCGTCCCGGCCCACGGGCATCTACTTCCGTACGGCGACGGACCGCGCCACCGACGTCCACGAGGTGGCGTACTACCGGGCCGGGTCCGCGGCATCCGCGATGTCCCCCGCGAACGTCCCGTACGGGGCCCTGCCCGGCTGCCGGGTCCTGCACCTCTCCGGTATCACCGCGGCGCTCTCCGCCGACTGCCTGGCGCTGCTGCGCGAGCTGACCGCCCCGCGCCCCGGCCGCCCGCTCGTCTCCTTCGACGTCAACCACAGGCCCGGCCTCTGGCGGACCGCCGACGCGTCCCCCGGCGTCCTGCTGGACCTGGCCCGCCGTGCCGACCTCGTCTTCGTCGGTGACGACGAGGCGGCGGAGGCATGGGGGGTGAAGGGCGCCGACGCGATCCGCGAAGCGCTGCCGGAACCCGCGGTGGTGGTCGTGAAGCGGGGCGCGGAGGGGGCGACGGTGTTCTCCCGGGAAACGGGCCCGGCCGACACGGTCACCGACGTCCCCGCCCTCCGGGTCGACGTCGTCGCCCCCGTCGGTGCCGGTGACGCCTTCGCCGCCGGGTTCCTCTCGGCCACCCTGCGCGGGCTGCCCGTCCGCGACCGGGCCCGGCACGGGCACCTGATGGCCGCGGCCGTCCTCACCGTCCCCGGCGACCTCACCGACCCGCCCGGCCGCGACCGGGCGGACCGGCTCGCGGCACTGAGCGACGCCGACTGGGGGAGACTGCGTCTCGGCCCCGGGTGGACGGGGGACGACACGGAGGTACGTACGACATGAGCGAGCGCAGCGGGCGGCCGGACACGAGGGGCGTCACCGGCGGACACCGGGCCGAGAGCAGCGGGGCACGGGCATGAGCCAGACCGTCGACCGGGCACTGAGCATCCTGCCCCTGCTCGCGCAGGGACCCGCCGACCTCGGGCAGGTCGCCGAGCGGCTGGGCGTCCACAAGTCCACGGCCCTGCGCCTGCTCCGTACGCTCCACGAGCACGGGCTCGTCTACCGCCAGCAGGACCAGCGCTACCGCCTCGGCGCGCGGCTCTTCGCGCTCGCCCAGGAGGCCGTCGAGAACCTCGACGTACGGGAGATCGCCCACGCGCACCTCGTCGAGCTCAACGCGAACTGCGGACACACCGTCCACCTCGCCGTGTACGAGGAGAACGAGGTCCTCTACATCGACAAGGTCGAGAGCCGCTACCCGGTCCGGATGTACTCCCGTATCGGCAAACCCGTCGCGATCACCGTCGCCGCCGTGGCCAAGCTCCTGCTCGCCGACCTCTCCGAGGCCGAGCGGCGCTCCGTCGCCGAGAAGCTCGACTACCCCATGTACACGTCCCGTTCGACACCCGGACCCGGCGCCTTCCTCAAGGAACTCGCCACCGTGCGCGAACAGGGATGGGCCACCGACCTCGGCGGCCACGAGGAGTCCATCAACTGCGTCGGCGCCCCCATTCGCGGCGCGGACGGGCGCGTCGTCGCCGCCATGTCGGTCTCGGCGCCGAACGTGGTCGTCACGGCCGAGGAACTTCTCACTCTGCTCCCTCTGGTCCGTCGCACCGCCGACACCATCAGCCGGGAGTACTCCGGCACCAACCGACCCAAGAAAGTCTGATCAGCGATGACCGACAGCATCAGCAGTACCGAAAAGACCGCGAAGACCCCGCTCACCCCGAGCACCCACACCACCCCGCCCGCGAAGTTCTCGCACGGGGTGCGGAAGGGGAACATCCTCCAGGTCGCCGGCCAGGTCGGCTTCCTGCCCGCCGTCGAGGGCCAGGCCCCGACCCCGGCCGGCCCGACCCTGCGCGAGCAGACCCTCCAGACCTTCGCCAACGTCAAGGCGATCCTGGATGAGGGCGGCGCGAGCTGGGACGACGTGATGATGATGCGCGTCTACCTCACGGACGTGGACCACTTCGCGGAGATGAACGAGATCTACAACGCCTACTTCGGCGAGCAGAACCTCAAGGAGGCCCCCGCCGCCCGCACGACGGTCTACGTCGGCCTGCCCAAGGGCCTGCTCATCGAGATCGACGCCCTCGCGGTCCTCGGCTGAGCCCGGACCCCTTGCCGCACCCGCACCACCGCACCACGCACGGCACGGCCCCCCGCCCCACCGGGGTGCCGTGCCGCGCGCCACCCTGCCCGCGTTCCATGGACGACAACGGAGTTACCCATGCTGCTCGCCGCAAGCCCCCCACCGGCCGAGACGCCACCCCACACCGGCGGTCTTCTCCTCCTCATAGGCGGGACGGCCGGTCTGCTGACCATCGCCGTCCTCGGGATCGCGCTCCTCCTCTTCCTGATCATCAAGGTCAGGCTTCAGCCGTTCGTCGCGCTGCTCGCCGTCTCCATAGCCGTCGGCCTGGGCGCGGGTCTCTCCGTCACCGAACTCTTCGGCACGGTGCAGAAGTCCGCTGCCGTCTCCGTCATCGAATCCGGCATGGGCGGCATCCTCGGCCATGTCGCGATCATCATCGGCCTCGGCACGATGCTCGGCGCGATCCTCGAAGTCTCCGGCGGGGCCGAGGTGCTGAGCGCCCGGCTGCTGAACCTCTTCGGGGAGAAGCGCGCCCCGCTCGCCATGGGCCTGACCGGTCTGATCTTCGGAATCCCGGTCTTCTTCGACGTCGGCATCTTCGTCCTCGCGCCGATCGTGTACGCGGCGGCCAAACGCTCCGGCAAGTCGGTCCTGCTCTACGCGATGCCGCTCCTGGCGGGCCTGTCCATGACGCACGCGTTCCTGCCGCCGCACCCCGGCCCGGTCGCCGCCGCCGGCCTCTTCCACGTCTCGCTCGGCTGGGTCATCCTGATGGGCGCCGTCGTCGGCATCCCGTCCGTCCTGGCCGCCTGGGGCTACGCCGCCTGGATCGGGAAGCGCATCTTCGTCGACGTCCCGCAGGACATGGCCGACGCCGCCGAGGAGGCGAAGGCCGCGGTCGTCGCCGAGCAGCGGGCCGCCGGGGTCACCCCGCACGAGGCGCCCGTCGCGCTCTCCACCGTTCTCGCGATCATCGGCACCCCGCTGGTGCTGATCCTCGCCGCGACGTTCTCCTCCATCGCGCTCGACCCCTCGACGCTCCGCTCCGTCATCGAGTTCTTCGGCAACCCGTTCGTCGCCCTGACGATCGCGCTGCTGCTCGCCTACTACCTGCTCGGCATCCGGCGCGGCTGGTCCCGCAAGTCCCTCGAATCGGTGTCGACCTCGTCCCTCAAGCCGGTCGGCAACATCCTGCTCGTCGTCGGCGCGGGCGGCATCTTCGGCGCCGTCCTCAAGAGCAGTGGCATCGCGGACGCGCTCGCCGACACGTTCAACGACGTCGGCCTGCCCGTCATCCTGCTCGCCTGGCTGATCTCGGCGGTGCTGCGCATCGCCCAGGGCTCGGCGACGGTCGCCATCGTCACCACCGCCGGCATCGTGGTCCCGCTCGTCGAGGACCAGGACTTCTCGCAGCCGCACCTGGCGCTGATCATCATGGCGATCTCGGCGGGATCGATCATCGCCTCGCACGTCAACGACGGCGGATTCTGGATGGTGTCGAAGTACTTCGGCATCTCCGAGCGCGACACCCTGAAGTCCTGGACGGTCCTGGAGACGGTCCTGTCGGTCGCCGGGTTCGCCGTGGCGGCGCTGCTCAGCCTGGTGATCTGACCTCCGGGCGGCGGCCGGTCGCGATCCGGCCTCCGGGCGGCCGGTCGCGACGGCGTCCCGCCGTCGCGACCGGCCCCGCCCCCAGGTGCCGGTTCAGGCCGCCGACGCGCAGATGATGCTCCGGCCCTGGTTCACCGGCCAGTACCAGAACCGCTCGCCCTGCCCGGCCGGGCAGGTCCAGTTCTGGCCCGCCTTCGGAGCCCGGTAGAACCCGGTGATCCGCAGGATCGACTGCCCGGCCACGGGAACGGTCGACGCGTTGCAGCGCCAGACCACCGTCAGATCGGCACTGGTGGCCCCGGTGACGTCCGCCGGGAAGCACTGCCCCACCTGGTACACCCGGCCGAGGCAGAGCGTCCTGTCGATCCCGTCGTCACCGGACCTGCTCCACCAGGTGTAACCCGCCCCGGTGTCGCAGGAACTGGAGCCCCCGGAAAGGCTGCTGACGCGATTGACGCGCATGTACGCGTTCGAGGCGCCGCAGTTCACCCGGATCGGGCGGTCGGCGCTCATGTCGTTGTGGCCGTCGTTGTACACGTTGAGACAGTCACCGGCGCGCACCGCCGCGAATGCCCGGTCGGTGGCATCCGGCGTGGGGCTGGGGGTCGGTGTGGGTGTCGGCGTCGGGTCGGACTCGGCATCGCCGCCGGAGTCGTCGGTTCCGCTGTCCGTGCTGCTGCTGTTGCTGTCGCGGGCTGTGCCGGAGCCGTCCGTATGCGTGTTGAGACCGCCGGACGATACGGTGCCCGAACTGCCGCCCGAGGACGAACTGCCGCTACCAGAGGCGTTGTTGGCGGTCGTGCCCCAGGGATGCCAGATCAGCAGGGCGATGACGGCGGCCACGGCGAGCAGACAGCCCAGACCCGACGACTTGCCCGAGGAACCGGTACTCGGAGGTGTCGGGCGCGTGCTGTCCGGGGCGGACGGCGGGGCACTGGGCGAGGACGCGCGCGCACGGGCCGTACGCCGGGCCGCCTCCCGCTCGGAACGCCTCCGGGCCTCCCGCTCGGCCGCCTCCCTGGTGGCGCGTTCCCGCTCCGCCCGGCGCTCGGCCTGCTGCCGTGCCTGATCGCGCTCGGCCCGCTCGTGCTCCTGGGCCGCGCGTTCCCGCTCCGCCCGGCGCTCGGCCCGCTCGCGCTCGGCACGCTCGTGCTCCTTGGCGGCACGCTCCCGCTCGCGCCGGGCGCGGGCGGCCTCCTGGCGCTGGGCGGCCAGCCGCTCGGCCTCCATGCGGGCGGCCTCGACGCGCTCCTGTTCGCCACGTTCCTGCTCGGCCTGCTCCGCCCGCTGCCGCTCCGCCAGTTCGGCGAGGGCCGCCAGGTCCGGCCGCGCCCGTGCGCGGCGGGCGCGGTCACGGGCGGCGCGGGCCTCCCGCTCCGGCGGGTAGACGAGCGTCGGGGGAGGCGGGGGCGGGACCACGCGCGTGCGCTGGACGACGGGCCGGGTGGCGGCGTTCGACGGGTGGGACGGGGCGGACGGGCCCGACGGGGGCCGCCGGTTGGTGTGCCGGTCGTTCGCGAGTTCCAGGCCCTGGGTCGCGTACGCGCCGATCAGCGCCGTCCACCGGGGCGGCAGCCACCGGGTGCCGCCCCGGGACACCGGCAGACCGGCCTGGGCCTCGCGGAAACGGGCGAGCAGGTCCGCCGGTTCGGGGCGCTTGTCCGGGTCGAGGGACAGACACGGCCGGATCGTCGCCACGAGCTCCTTCGGCAGCCCGCCGAGGTCGAGTTCGCCGCGCTGGACACGGGCCAGCAGGGCCAGCGGGGCGCCGTCCATGACGTAGGGAGGCCGTCCGGTGGCGAGCAGGAAGAGCGTCGCGCCGAGCGAGTAGACATCGGAGGCCGCGGTGGACTCCTCACCGCGGGCCTGTTCGGGCGAGGTGAAGGGGATCGTGCCGATCGTGAGCCCGGTGAGCGTGAGGTCACTGGCGTGCGAGATGCCGAAGTCGATGACCCGGGGTCCGTCCAGCGGCAACAGCACGTTCTGCGGCTTCACATCGCGATGGACGATCTTCACTCCGTGCAGGGTGACCAGGGCCTCGGCGGTACCGGCGGCGATCCACCGCACGGCGGACGCCGGAAGCACCCCGCACTCGCTCACAAGCCTGGAGAGCGGCGGGGCGGCGATGTAGTCGATGGCCATCCACGGCCGCTCCGCGTCGGGGTCCGCGTCCCGGACACGCGCCGTGTACGCGCTGGCGACCCGCTGTGCGACGGCCACCTCACGGGCGAAGCGCCGGCGGTCGACGTCGCTGACGTTGCCCTCGGCCAGCAGCGTCTTCACGGCGACCAGGGCGCGTCCGCCGCGCTCGTCGCTGCGGGCCAGATAGATCCGCCCCATGCCTCCGGACGCCAGCCGTCCGATCAGCCGGTACGGTCCGAGCGCCCCCGGATCGTCCTCGCTCAGCGCCTGAACCCGCGCCCCCGTCATCTCTCTCCCCCTGTCGCGCCTTCACAGCAACGGTGCCACGAGGCTGCCCCAACAGCCATGGGGCGCGGCAACTCCCCGGAACTCTGTTGCGGGTCCGATACAGGCCCGGGACGCCCGCCCGGCCCCGCACATGCAGCAGCGCCACCGGGGGAGCGGCGGCGCTGCTGGTCAGTGAGGCCGGACGGGCCCGGCCGGGCCCGTCCGGGCGGTGTTACGGCAGGGCGTGGACGTGCGGGCCGACCGCGTTCGACCAGGCGTTGCCGGACTTGGCGTCCCAGTTGGTCGACCAGGTCATCGCGCCACGGATACCCGGGTAGGTCTTCGACGGCTTGAAGGTGCCGCAGCCGGTGCCCTTGGCGAGGCAGTCCAGGGCCGCGTTCACGACCGAGGGGGACACGTAACCGCTGCCCGCGCCACTCGTGGAGGCGGGGACGCCGAGGCCGACCTGCGACGGGTCGAGACCGCCCTCCAGCTGGATGCAGGCGAGCGCGGTGAGGAAGTCGACCGAGCCCTGCGAGTAGACCTTGCCGTCGCAGCCGAGCATCGAACCGCTGTTGTAGTACTGCATGTTGACGACGGTCAGGATGTCCTTGACGGCGAGCGCGGTCTTGAAGTACTCACCCGAGGTCGACTGCATGTCGATGGTCTGCGGGGCCATCGTGATGACGAGACCGGAGCCCGCCTTCTGCGACAGCGAGCGCAGCGCCTTCGTCATGTACGTGGAGTTGAGGCCGTTCTCCAGGTCGATGTCGACGCCGTTGAAGCCGTACTCCTGGATGAGGGAGTAGAGCGAGTTGGCGAAGTTGGTGGCGGAGGCGTCGCTGTTGACCGAGACGGACCCCTTCTCACCGCCGACCGAGATGATGACGTTCTTGCCGGCCGCCTGCTTCGCCTTGATGTCGGCCTTGAACTGGTCGACGGTGTAGCCGTTCAGGCCCGCCGAGTCCAGGTTGAAGGTGACGGCACCGGGCGTCGCCGTGGCGTCGGCGAAGGAGACCGCGATGATGTCGTAGTTCGCCGGCACGTCGCTGAGCTTCTGCACGGTCGCGCCGTTGTTGAAGTTCTGCCAGTAGCCGGTGACCGCGTGCTTGGGCACGGAGGTGCCGGGGTTCGGGTTGCCGGTACCGGAGGTCGACGTACGGCCGCTGACCGTCGCGGACTTGACGGACTCGCCGGCCGCGTTGGTGGCGGTCACCGCGAACTGGTAGGCCGTGTCGGCGGCCAGCCCGGTGATCGTCGCCGAGGTACCGGTGGAGGTGGTGGCCTTCGCGCCGTCCTTGTAGACCGTGTAACCGGTCGCGCCCGAGACCGCGTTCCAGGACAGGGCGAGCGAGGACGACGTGGGCGTGCCCACGGCGAGACCGGCGGGGGCCGCGGGGATCACCGGGCCGGGGTCGGTGCCGCCGCCTCCGTCGGGTCCGGTGACCGAGACGTCGTCCACGACATAGGCGGCCTGCCCGTACCAGCCGTGCGTGTACACGGTGACGGAGGTGGTGCTGGGCCCGGTCGTGAAGCTGGTCGAGAGCTGGGTCCAGCTGCTGGAGCCGGGGGTCCAGGTCGCCACGTCGGTGGTTCCGGTGCCGCTGGCACCGAGGTAGGCGTAGCCGCCCTGGACCCAGGAGCTGAGCGCGTACGTGGAGTTGGGCTTCACGGCCACGGTCTGGGTGCACTTGGCGTTGTCCTGGCCGGCCGGGGTGGCCCGTAGCGCCGAGGTGCCGCCGTGCACGGGGGACGAGACGGCGGCGCCGGAGCCGCCGGAACAGGTCCAGTTGGCGAGGCCGGACTCGAATCCGGCGTTCTTCGCGACGTTGACATCGGCGGCCGAGGCGCTGCTCACGAGACCGGTGAGGGTCAGGGCGCCGGCGGCGACGACGGCCATGGCGGATCCGAGGAGCGGGCGGCTGTGCCGTCTGCCGCGGCCGGCTGCGGGGGATCGTTCCACTTGCTGCCTCCGTGGGGGAGTCGGGGATGGCGGGGAGCGGCACGGGGATGCCGGGGGTGGTGCACTGGGGGTGCGGGTGTGGAATCGAGGAACGGTGGCCACCGCTGGGCGATAAAACTGGTCCAGACCAATCGAGTTGTCAAGACCTCTGGCAGTGAGTCATCACAAAGAGGCGTGCGGGAGGCGTGGTTGGCGGGGGCGTGAGCTCCGGCGCGTGAGCCCCCCGAGGCGGGCGGGGGTGCCATCCCGGAGGTGCTGTTGATGGCGCCGTCGAGTGCACCGGTCATGCGGATCGCGTTGGGCCCGGGGGACCCAATCAGGGCCCAGAGTTCACAGTGGGCCCATCAGGAACAGCGGTGGCTGTCGCGTGAATGCGCTCCCACGCCTCTGACGTGCATAAAGGCTGACGAGGATCATGAATAACCCGTGGAGGGAATGGGTATTCGATTAAATGGTACGGACTTTAACAACTGGCCACTTGGGCCGATTTGTCACGCGAACGTCCGGAAGGGCTCCGTGGGCCCGTCCGTACTGGGTCCTGGAAGGTGTTCTCTACCTCGCATTACGTGGATAAAGTGCTGATGCGGGAGCGCCTGTGTGGAGGAGCGCCTGACGAGAGCGATTGCGGCCGGCGGTATGCGGCGGCCGGAGCCGAACGGGGAACAGCGTGCCGACAGCAATAGCAGTGACAAGCGCTGACCTGGTGCTGTCCCCGGCCGATCAGCAGACGCCCACGGCCGTGGTGCTGCGCGCTCCCGATGAGCAGTCGCTCGAACAGGCGGTGGGCGACATGCACGTGCTTCTGGAGCAGCACGGCTACGTCGTCGCGCTCTACCCCGCCAGCATCAAGCCCGCCCATGAGCGGAGGCTGCACGCGATCCGCGCGGTGATGGAGAGCGACCGCATCGCCCTGCTCAAGGTGGATCTGCCTCCTCTGGGGCTCGCCGTACTGGTGCGCCAGCTCCGGCAGTTGTCCATCTGTGACTTCAGTGCCGGAGTCGTCGCCTCCGCGGCGAGGCTGCTCTCCCACTACATCCACTCCGGCGCACTCCTGAACTCGGTCACCAAACTCGACCGGGTGCCGGTCAGCCTGAAGACCCACGCGAAGTCCTGGGTCCCCGGCTCGCAGTTCGGCGTGGTGGCCAACCCGGAACCCCAGCTGATCAAGCTCGGCTCGGGGGACCTGACCGGGCCGGAATTCGCCACCCACCTGCTGGTGGCCAAGGGGCAGCTGCAATCGGACTGGGTGACGGCCACCGTCGCCCCGGCCTGGGAGGTGCAGGCAGTGCATGAGGCACCGCTGCCCGCCGAATCGCCTTCCTGGTGGGGAACTTCGAAGATGATCGAATTCGCCGCCTTTCTGCCCGATATTTCACTGATCTATCAGCTGGTTTCTTCGGTTCGCAGGGAGGTCTGTACCTGGTGCGGAAATGAACTCATCGGTGACCGCTGTGGTCTGTGCGCGGCTCCGCTGAAACCGCCGGAGAGCCACACGCGCGGCTCCGGTGTCCTGAGCCAGGGAACGCCGATGCGCGACGGGGCGTGAGCCACCGCGACGGCGGCGCACCCCTGATGCCCCCACATCCCGGAGAACAGTGCACGGCGCCGGCCCGGCCCCAAGGGCGGCGCCACAGCGAGACCAGTGACGGCTCGACCCCGCTCCGCCCCTCACTCCGCTTATCAACCCACGTCTCCCAACGAGGTTGCTCCGCTCATGAACTCACGGCAACGCCGCGGCGTCATCCTTCTCCTCCTCTCGGTCCTCTGTGCCTTCGGTGCGTTCGCCGGTGTGCTCTCGGTGATCAGTGATGTGAACTCGAAGGTCGGTCCGGAGGTGACTGCCTACCAGGTGAAATCCGATATAGCCCCCTACCGGCCGCTGGACCCGGGGCAGTTCGAGAAGGTCAGCATGCCGAAGCGCTGGCTGTCCAAGAACGCCGTCACCGACCTCTCGGTGCTGAACGGCAAGATCGCCGTCACCAACCTCCGCAAGGGATCCCTGCTCCAGGACGACATGCTCGTCAAGCGGCCCAAGCTGGAGAACGGCCAGCAGGAGATAGCCATCATGATCGACGCTGCGACCGGCGTCGCCGGCAAGATCCGGCCGGGCAACCTGGTCAACATCTACGCGACCTTCGAGGGCCAGACCGACAAGGACAAGCCCACCTCGCGCGTGATCGTCCCCAATGCCAAGGTGCTCGACGTCGGCCAGCTGACCTCGCTCGACCCGAAGGGCGACGACCGGGGCGGCCCCACCGAGGCCGTGCCGATCACCTTCGCCCTGGACACCACCGACGCGCAGCGCGTCGCCTACGCCGAGTCCTTCGCGGAGCACGTACGCCTCGCCCTGCTGCCCGACGACAGCCCGACCACCCTCCGTCCCGGTGAGGGCAGTTACAACCTCGACGAAGACAAGAACAAGTGAGGACCGGATGAGCACACGAATCCTCCCGGCCGTCGGGGACTCCGACGCCGCCCGGTCCGTCACCACGCTGCTCAGCCAGCTCCCCGACGCGGAGCCGGCGGCGCCGCTCGGTGACTCGACCTCGCTGCTCGACACGCTGGCCCGGCTCGCCGCCGAGTCGCTGGACGAGCTGCCCGAGGTCGTGCTGGTGCACGAGCGGATCGGTCCGGTCCCGGCGCTCGAGCTGATCCGGGAGGTGGCCCTGCGCTTTCCCGCCGTCGGAGTCGTACTCGTCACCGCCGACATGAGCCCCGGGCTCTACTCGGCCGCCATGGACTCCGGCGCCCGCGGTCTGGTCGGCCTGCCCCTGTCGTACGAGGAGCTGGCCCAGCGCGTCCAGGCCGCGGCGGGCTGGTCCGTCGGGGTCCGGCGCCACCTGGGCGCGGGCGCGGAGATGTTCACGGGTCCCGGCGGCACGGTCGTCACCGTCAGTGGTGCCAAGGGCGGTGTGGGTGCGACCGTCGTCGCCGTCCAACTCGCCCTTGCCGCCGCGGCGTCGGGCCACACCGTCGCGCTCGCCGACCTGGACCTCCAGTCCGGGGACGTGGCGTCCTATCTGGACGTGCAGTTCCGCCGGTCGATCGTCGACCTGTCCACCATCCAGGACATCTCGCCCCGCGTTCTCCAGGACGCCCTGTACAGCCACGACACCGGGCTCGCCCTGCTGCTGGCACCGGGCGAGGGCGAGCGCGGCGAGGACGTCAGCGACCGGGTCGTACGCCAGACCATCGGCGCCCTGCGCCACCGCTTCGAGGTCGTCGTCGTCGACTGCGGTACGCATATGAACTCGGCCAACGCCGCGGCCATCGAGATGGCGGACCGCACCCTGCTGGTCACCACCCCCGACGTGATCACCGTGCGCGCGGCCAAGCGCATGGTCCGGCTCTGGGACCGGCTCCAGGTCCGCAAGGCCGAGGAGACGGTCACCGTCGTCAACCGCTACACGCGTAACACGGAGATCCAGCCCCCACTGGTCGAGAAGATCACGGCCACGAAGGTGGCGCGGATCGTGGTGCCCGCGAACTTCAAGGAACTCCATGCGGTGATCGACGCCGGCCGCCTCCAGGACCTGGAGGCCAAATCCACAGTGAAGCAGGCGCTGTGGGGGCTCGCCGCAGATCTCGGTCTGGTGAAGAACGCCGAAAGCGACGACAAACAGGGCAAGTTCAAGGGCGACCGAGGTTCGCTCGGCGGCCGTCGGGGACGTACGAAATGAGCCCCCGAACACGCGGCGACGCGAACAGCGACGCGAACAGCGACGCGGCCGGCGAAGCGGCCGACGAAGCGACCAGTGAAGCGAAGAGACCGAGGAGGACCGTTGAATTATGAATCTTCTACGAACGGGCCGGCCGCAGGCAGGACCGGGGAGCGCGAGAGCTGAGATATCCGGCTCCGGCGAGCGCCCCCGGCGCACACGGAGCGACCGGGGGCAGACGGCGATCGAGTTCGTCGGCACACTGCCCCTGATCCTGGTGACGCTCGCGGTGATGTGGCAGGCCGGACTGGTCTGTTACACGTGGGTGCTCGCGGGCAACGCGGCGGACAAGGGTGTCAGGGCGGCCGCGGTCGCCGAGGGCAACTCCCGCCAGGCATGCGAGCAGGCCGTGCGCGAGGACGTGCCCCGTGCCTGGAAGACCCGCATCGTGCGTTGCAGCGACAGCGGCTTCGGTGACCTGGTCACCGCGAAGATCGAGGTCAAGGTGCCCCTGATCTTCCCGGGGGTGTTCGACGTGCCGTGGCACGCGACAGGCGATGCCAAGGCCAAGAAGGAGAAGGGCGGGTGGGGATGGTGAGGCTCACCTGTGCACTGCGGACCCGCACCGGACGCACACCCGCGTCCCGCTCGGACCGGGCGCGGGGCCAGGCAGCCGTCGAGTACGTGGGCGTGCTCACCCTGCTGCTCGTCGTGGCACTGGCCGTGGTCCAGCTCGGCATCGCGATCTACACGGCCCAGCAGGCCGGAACAGCCGCTCGGGCGGGGGCGCGCGTGGGCTCGGACAAGTACCAGTTCGGGCGCGCGGCATCGGTCGCGCGCGACTCCCTGAGCGACTGGCTGGCCGACGACGCCAGGATCATCCCCTCCGGCGGCATGACCGAGGTGACCGTGCGGGTGACGGTTCCCATCCCTTCACTCCTGCCGATGTTCACGTTCGGATCGGTCACGAAGAAGGCCACCATGCCGCGTGACTGATCCAGTACCGCCGTACCACACAAGGGAGTAGAGGAAATGAGCCTGCGGGCGCGCATCACCGGTCCCGAGCCGACGGGCGGACTGAGCGAGGAGAGTCGGCTGGTCCAGGTCTACCGCGCCAAGCTCCTGGAGGAGATCGACCTCGCGGAGATGTCCGCCCTCGCGGCGGCCGAACGCCGGGCGCGGCTCGAACGCGTCCTGGGCCACATCATCAGCCGCGAGGGCCCCGTCCTCTCCCAGATGGAGCGCTCGCAGCTCATCCGCCGGGTCGTCGACGAGTCCCTCGGACTCGGCATCCTGGAACCCCTGCTCGAAGACGCCTCCATCAGCGAAATCATGGTCAACGGACACGAACAGGTGTACGTGGAGCGGCGCGGGCGCCTGGAACTGCTCCCGATGCGCTTCTCGTCCAACGAACAGCTGATGCAGACCATCGAACGCATCGTCTCCACGGTCAACCGCCGCGTCGACGAGGCCAATCCGATGGTCGACGCACGGCTCCCCTCGGGCGAGCGTGTCAACGTGATCATCCCGCCGCTCTCCCTCAAGGGCCCGATCCTCACCATCCGGCGGTTCCCCAAGGCGTTCACGCTCCAGGAGATGATCGGGCTCGGCTCGCTCGACGAGCACATGCTGATGCTGCTCGCCGGACTGGTCCGCGCCAAGTTCAACGTGATCGTCTCGGGCGCCACCGGCACCGGCAAGACGACCCTGCTCAACGCGCTGTCCGGCCTCATCCCCAACGGTGAGCGCATCGTGACGATCGAGGACTCCGCCGAGCTCCAGCTCCAGCAGTCCCACGTGATCACACTGGAGAGCCGCCCCTCCAACGTGGAGGGCAAGGGCCAGATCAGCATCCGCGACCTGGTCCGCAACTCCCTGCGTATGCGCCCCGACCGCATCATCGTCGGTGAGGTCCGAGGCGGCGAGACCCTCGACATGCTCCAGGCCATGTCCACCGGTCACGACGGCTCGCTCGCCACCGTCCACGCCAACAACGCCGAGGACGCGCTGATGCGTCTTCAGACGCTGAGCTCCATGTCCGAGGTCGAGATCCCGTTCGTGGCGATCCACGACCAGATCAACAGCGCCATCGACGTGATCGTGCAGCTGACCCGCCACGCCGACGGATCCCGCCGGATCACCGAGATCGCGATCGTGGACTCGCACGGACGGGAGGACTACCGCATCGTCTCCGTCTGCCGGTTCAACGCCCAGCCGATGGCGGCGGACGGCCGCATTTACGGAAAGTTCGACTACTACCCGCTGCCCCGCCGGGTGGCGGACCGCCTCTACATGTCGAGTGAGTCCGTCCCGCCGGCCTTCGGCGTCGCCGAGGCGGAGGAACAGCTGAGCATGCGCAAGTCAGCCGCCTGACCCGGTACCGCACCGGGCAGCTCCCCGTCCGCCGCTCTTCCCGTACCCGCATCCGGTTACGTCCCCCAGTCCGCCGCTCACCCAGAAGGCCTCGTCCGACATGGAAAATCTTCCGCTCCTGACGATCGGTGTGACGCTCCTCGCCGGTCTGTTCGGCGTCATAGGCGTGCACATCTTCACCGCGGGCAAGGCTCAGCAGCAGATTCTGGTCGACCGGATGTCCCACACGGGACAGCTCACCATCGGCGGCCGGACCCGTCGATTCCAGGGCGTCGACCGGCGCCTGCGGAAGACGGATCTCGGCAAGCGCATCGAACGCAAGATCGCGGCGACCGGCCTCGACCTCACACCGGGCGAGTACTTCGTCTACGTCGTGGCGGCACTGCTCGGCCTCTACTTCGTGGTCGGCTCGATCTTCGCCCCGTTCTTCGGACTCATCGCCGCGCTCACAGGCCTGTGGGGAGGCAACGCCTTCCTCAACTACCAGCGTGCCAAGCGCACCGAGGCGTTCATCAATCAGCTCCCCGAGCTGACCCGAGTCCTCGCCAACGCCACCCAGGCCGGCCTGGCGCTCCGTACGGCCATCAGCATGGCGGTGGACGAGCTCGACGAGCCGGCCCACGAGGAACTGCGCCGGGTGGCCGACCGGCTGGCCGTGGGCCACTCGCTGGACGACGCGATGAACGAACTCGTCGAGCGGCTGCCCTCACGCGAACTGACCGTGCTGGTCTCCACCCTCATCCTCTCCAACCGGGCGGGCGGCACGATCGTCTCCTCGCTGCGCAACCTCACGGGGACGCTGGAGGAGCGCAAGGAGACCCGGCGAGAAGTCACGACCCTGCTCTCCCAGGTCAAGGTGACCGCGGTCGCCGTCCCGATCCTGGGTCTGGGCTTCCTGCTCATCGTCAACAGCATGCGGGCCGGCTCGCTGGACGACATGACAGCCGCCACCCCCGGCCGGATCGCCGTCCTCGTCGCCGCCGGCCTCTACGCGCTCGGCTTCTTCCTGATCAGCCGACTCACTCGCGTCCGGATATGACGGCCGGAACCGAAAAGGAGAGGACATCATGGATCTTCTGATCGCGGCCGTCTTCGGACTCGCCGTCTACGGAGCCTTCCACGGCATCCGCATGTACCGGGCCGAAGCCAAGCTCCCCGGCGACATGGAGCTCGCGCTGGAGATCGGCGCCACCCGCACCACGGCCGCCGGCGGCCTGGCCGACCGCATGGGCATGCGCTACGCGCCCCGCATCCTGTCGATGATGGGTCCCAAGCGCGTCGACAAGGTCCGCCGCAAACTGGACATGGCGGGCAACCCCGGCGGTATGACGGTCGACCGCTACGCGGCCCGGCGCGCCTTCTACGGCGGCCTGGGAACCCTCGCCGCGCTGGCGATGCTCATGAACGGACAACTCGTTCTGGCCATCATCCTGTTCGTCTACGGCCTGTTCTGGACGGACGTGATCATCAGGTCCGCCATCTCGCGCCGCAAGGAGGACATCGACCGGACGCTCCCGGACTTCCTCGACGTCCTCGCGGTCGTCGTCTCGGCCGGACTCGGCTTCCGGCAGGCGCTGGAACGGGTCGCGGAGAAGTACAAGGGGCCGTGGGCCGACGAACTCCGCATCACCCTGCGCCAGATGGACATGGGCGTCAGCCGCCGTGACGCCTTCGACCAGCTCCGCAAGCGGAACGAGTCCGAGCAGGTGTCGATGTTCGTCTCGGCCCTCCAGCAGGGCGAGGAGCTGGGTGCCCCGATCGTGGACACCCTGATCCAGATCGCCAACGACATGCGACGGACCGACTCCCAGAACGCGCGGCGCAAGGCAGCCAAGGCCGTCCCCAAGGCGACGCTGATCGTCACCAGCTTCATGCTGCCGGGAACGATGATTCTGATCGTTGTCGGCTTCTACTACGCGGCCAACGTCAACTTCGGAGATGTATTCGGCCGCTGACGCGCGCAGTCGTCATGAAGCGTTCCGCACTGATGAGGAGGTGAGAGGATCAGATGGCCCCACGACCGACCGGTCCCGCTCTGACAGGCGGATCAGAAGCGCATGCACCGGAGAGCGCGCCAGGGCATGTTCCCTCCCTTCCCATCCAGCTGAACGCGCTGCAGGCCCTCTGCCGTCAGCTCTTCGGCTTCCGGCTCGCGATGACCCTGCTGGCCACGCCCTTCGCCCTCGACAGCGTGCATGACGAGGTCGGCAGCTGGCTGGTGGGAGCGGCGGTTCTCGTCACCGTCATGGTGTCGTACGTACTCATGCGCGACTGGGAGCGTTTCGGGCCGGTCCTGCTGCGTCATCCGCTTCTGCTCGCCGCGGACATGCTGTTCGGTGCGCTTCTGCTGTTCGCCGCGAGTCCCGGCTCGACGCTCTCCTACGTGACGGTCTGCACCCCGCTCCTCGCCGGTCTGATCTACAGCTGGCGAGGCGGCGCCATCTTCGCCGCTCTTCAGACGCTCCTGCTCGCCGCGGCGTACGGAATCAGCGACGAGGTCGACGCGGATGCCTCGGCCCTCCTCGTAGTGGGCCTCTGCATCATGGCCGGGGCGGTCGGAAGCACGCTGCGCAGTCTCCTTCTGGGGTTCGGCGCCGCCTCCCAGGCCCTGACGGATACGAGGGCCCGCCTGGCGGTCAGCGGAGCGGTCGAGGAGGAGCGCGCACGCCTCGCCCGGGAGATGCACGACTCCGTGGCCAAGACGCTGCACGGCCTGGCGCTGGCGGCCGACGGCCTGGCCAGCACCGCCGACCGCATGGACCCGCTGACGGTCAAGCACCAGGCCGAACTGGTCGCACGCGCCGCTCGCAGGGCGGCGGCCGAGTCCCGGGAACTCCTCTCCGACCTGCGCAGGGAGTCAGGGCTCGACGGCGGCGTGGACGTGGTCGACGAGCTGGCGGCGCGCACGGCCGACTTCGACCGCCGCCACGGCGTCAAGGCGGTGTTCCGCCGGCTCGGAGACGGCCCCGTCCCGCCCATTCCGCACGCCGTGGCCCGCCAGGCCCTCACGATCGCGACCGAGGCCATGGAGAACGCCCATCGCCATGCCCGTCCCAACTATGTGGAGGTCTCCGCCGGGCTGGTCCGTGACGTCGTGCGCATCAGTGTGTACGACGACGGCAAGGGCCTGCCCCGGGGCACTTCCCTGGCGGATCTCCGCAAGGCCGGGCACTTCGGCCTCGTCGGCATGGTCGAACGCGCCGCTTCCATCGGCGCACGCATCCGGATCGGCAGGGGCCAGGCGGAGCGGGGCACCGAGGTCCGTCTCGATCTGTCGCTTGCCGCGATGAACCTGGCACCTCCGCCCGTGTCCACCGCCCCTCCCGGGTACCCGCCGTTGCTCACGCAGGCCCCCGGCCGACCAGCCCGACCCCACCACTGATTCCGCACATCAGCTCCTGAGTACCCCCCACAGTCCCCATCCTTGAGAGAGGAGGCCCGCGCCATGTCGGACGAGATTTCCCGCAGCTCCGGAGAACAGTGGACGCAGCAGCCGCACGTCTCGCAGCACACGTCCTCGCACCCGAGCCCGCTCAGTTCGCCCCCCACAGCCGGTGTCCCCGCACCTGATTCCCCCGGTGGATTCCCGGCCTTCCCCAGCCCCGAGGCGATGCCCGCGGCACGTCCGCTCCGAGTCGTCGTCGCCGACGACAATCCGGTCGTACGGGCCGGCCTGACCGTCCTCCTGCACGGACGTGACGACATCGACGTGGTCGCGGAGGCGGGGGACGGCCGGCAGGCGTACGAGATGGCGGTGCGGCACCGCCCGGACGTCGTACTGCTGGACGTGCGCATGCCAGGCGTCGACGGCATCTCGGCCCTGCCCCACCTGGTGCGGCTGGCTCCGGTACTGATGATGACGTACAGCCGGGAGAGCGAGATCGTCCATGAGGCGCTGCGGCTGGGCGCCGGCGGCTATCTGGTGCACGGCGAGTTCACCGCGGACGAGCTGGTGGCCGCCGTTCGCGACACCAAGGAGGGCCGGGCCCACTTCACGTACTCGGCCAGCAGCGCACTGCTGGAGTCGGTACGAGGCGGCGGCGTCGGCCCCGGCCAGGACGGCAGGCCGTTGCCCGAGGGACTGGGTACGGCTTTCAACGGGCCGGGCCGCCGACCGGCCGTCCCCCAGGGGCAGGTGTCTGCATCCGCACACGACACGCGCGGACAGTGGGGGCCTGGTGGAGCGGTGAGCCACCAGGTCGGTGGCGTAAGACGCGAGTTGAACGCACATGGATTCACTCAAAGGGCTTCGCTTCCGCAATCATCTGTGGGACATTCATCCCCAGGGCTTCCCAGTGAGGCTCCCCAGGGCGTACGGGCCGAGCTGAGTGAACGGGAGGTGGAAGTGATGGACCTGATCGCGTCGGGCATGACCAATCAGCAGATCGCGTCCACCTGCTTCATCAGCCAGAAGACGGTCAAGAACCACATCAACCGCATCTTCGCCAAGTTGAATGCCGGCAGCCGGGGCGAGGCCATCGCCGTCTGGCACCGCATGTCGTCCGGGGGGTCGACGCGACATGGCTGACAAGATGACGGGCCTTCAGGCCCAACTCGACCAGTGGGCCCGGAGTTGGGCCCGCAGACCCATGCGAGTAGGCGTTGCCGCGACGTACGTTTCTCATGTCGAAGGTGAGACCGGCCAGGAGGAAGCCGGAAGCGCGAACGACACGAAAACGTACCCAGCAATGTCGGCCGATTCCCGGTCGGCCGAACTCGGAGGGGAACACCATGTCGAACATCACCCTGAAGGCCGCCGCCACCACGCAGACCTACATCAACGGCTGGAAGAACACCGCGGTGGACGCGATCAAGCGCCGCAGCGACAAGGGGCAGGGTGCGATCGAGTACGTCGGCATCACGATCCTCGTGGTGGCCATCGTCGTCGCGCTGCTGAACACGAAGCTGGGCTCGAGCATCGCGAACTCCTTCACCACGAAGATCAACTCGGTCCTCAACGGGTGATGCGTCGGCTGAAGTCCGAGGCAGGGCAGGCCACACCGCTGTACATCACAGCGGTGACCGGCCTGCTCTTCCTTGCGTTGGTCTTCTTTGCGTTCGGTGAGGCGGATGTCAAGCGGAACGGTGCCCAGACCGCGGCCGATGCCACAGCTCTGGCAGCGGCCAAGGACTCCCGGAAGCTGCTCAAGCTGGACCTGATGGCTCACGTCATGGACAGGGGCTTCTACACCGAGGTCTTCAACACCCCCTACGTCGGCATGGACGGCTGCGCCATGGCGCGCACGTTCGCCGCCCGGAACGATGCCGCCCAAGTCAATTGCGGGCCCGTCGGGGACATGCGCTGGGGCTACGAGGTCGAGCTGAAGTCGCGGAAGGGCATGAGCGCGAATCATGTTCCGGGTACCGAGGGGAAGAAGGCGGAGGCGGAGGCCGTCGCCGTCCTCGACAATCGGGGATGCAAGTTCGTCCCGAACCCGATCATCACGTCGCCGTCCATCGGCACGGTCGGCTGTGCCAGCGGGCTGGTGTGGGTGGTAAGCCCCCAGAGCCTGGCTGTCATGCCTGACATGACCCTGCTTTTCGACGTACGCCTGGCCGAAGACTGACCACGACCGAACGCAAAGGAACTGGACCGATGAGCTATCCGCACGTGAGGACGATGCGCCGCGCCGGAGGCGCCGCTGTGCTGGCAGCAGTCCTGGCGCTCTCGATGACCGCTTGCGGCAGCGACGACGGGAACAAGCCGAAGGACGCCGCATCGCAGGCTTCCACCGCGCCGTCCGAGTCCGACAAGGGCAGCGGCGGCGGGGAAACCGTGCCGGACACCGAGACGGTTCTGGTGACGGTCAAGGGTGACGGCGGCGTCGACATGATCATCAATTCGGCCAAGCGTGACTCAGGTGGATTCCTCACGGTCACCGGACAGTTCAAGAACACTGGAAGCTCTCTCTACACCACGCCGGTGCAGTGGAGTGGCCAGGAGCAGGACATCGCGGCGACGGGCCGGTCTCTCGCGGGGATGACCCTCGTCGATTCGAAGGCCAAGAAGCGGTACTACGTGCTTCGTGACACGGACGACCGGCCGCTGACGACAAGTGGCTTCGAGCCGAGCATCGCAGCCGGTGCGAGTCTGACGTTCTTTGCGCAGTTCCCCGCACCGGCTCAGTCCACGAGCGAGGTCGACCTCCAGTTCCCCGGCTTCACCAACGCGACGATTGCGATCTCGTGATGAGCAATGTCATCCCTGCCGACCGGCGTTCCGGGGCGAGGGCAGCGACGGCGCTGCTCGTGGTGGCGCTGGGGTTCGGAGTCGTCACTGCTCCAAGTGCCTTCGCCGATGACAGCCCGTATCCGTCGGCATCGGCCGATCCGGGAATGAAGCTCGACGCGAACGACTCGGACCTCAAGCTCCCCGAGGGAGCGACACTCGCGCCGCCGAAGGTCCTCGACATCAAGTCGGTCATCGAGGATCTGGCGGGTACTGAGCGCCGCGAGGACACCAACACGGACATCAAGTTCGCGCTCCAGGCCGAGGTCCTCTTCGGCAAGGACAGCGCGAAGCTGAGCTCCGCGGCCAACAGCCGTATCAACGCGATCGCCACGGAGATCAAGAAGCAGGACGCCAAGAAGGTCCGGGTGTTCGGCTTCACCGACAACCTGGGTTCCTCCGCCCATGGCGACGTGCTCTCCAAGCAGCGCGCGGAGGCCGTGCACAACGTCCTCGACAAGGCGCTGGCCGGTACTGGTATCTCGTACGAGATCCGTGGCTACGGCGAGCAGTACCCGATCGCCGACAACGCGACGGAGGACGGCCGCAAGAAGAACCGCCGCGTGGAGGTCTCCTTCGCGCGTTCGGAGGGCTCGAAGAGCTGACCCGCTCCTCCGCTCCGCATCGTGACCTCGCGGCCGATGCCGTATGCACCTCGCATACGGCATCGGCCGCGAGGCTTTTGCGGGGTGCGTCCGAGCCCTGCCGACAGCCTCGGGGGTCCGGGCCCGGCGAACCGTTCAACGAGATGAACTCCTGACCCCGCTGACCCCGCTGACCCCGCTGACCCCGTTCGTCCTGCGGACCCCGCTGAACCGGTCGAGCCCATGAACCCCTGCCGGGTAGTGTCCGCTTGTTCGAATCGAGCCCCGAGGGTGCGGGGCCGTGAGAGGGAGGGGAATCGTGAGCGGTACGGAGCCGACCGGCGGCACCTGGGAGCTGAGCGAGGACGAGGGCGGGGCGCTCGCGGCCCGATGGTGGAAGTGGGCGCTGTCAGCCCCGGACGATGTCAGCCCGGTCGGGGACCGGACAGGGGAGTACGCCGCCTGGAATCAGCCGGCCGACCTCTGGTTCCTCGCGGGTACCTACGGCGGCCGTGTGGAGCGGCGGTGCGCGGTCCCGTCGGGCAAGCCGCTGTTCTTCCCGGTCCTCAACATGCAGCACGCCAGGTCGTACTCGAAGGTTCCGCAGTCCCTGGAGGTGGAGGAGGCCTCAGCCTTCCTCAACGGCCTCCCGCTGCCTCTGCGGGAGTTCACGGCACCGTTCCGGACAGGGCTGGTCCGCCGCTACGCGTGGGGGATCTGGGGAGGCATCGCGCCGCTGGCTCCCGGGCAGTACGTACTGGAGATCAAGGGCAGCTCCACCAGCGGCTTCTGGGTCGACACCTCGTACCACCTGGACGTGAAGAACCTCTGATCCGGCGCCGTGCGCCCGGCACCGTGACCCGCTGCGGGGCGTTGCGGGGCCGGGTGCGCGTGCTGTTACAGCAGGTGGTCCGCCTTGCCGGCCTTGATGTCGCGGATCATCTGCTGGAGCGATGCGAGGCTGTCGGTGAGGTGGTGCTCCTCGGCGCCCGCGACGGAGATGTAGCTGTTGCCCTCGCCGTCGGTCCCCAGGCGGTAGCAGCTGGCACCTTCGCCGCAGAACGGCTCTTCCCACGTGACGTCCTGCATGGTGACTCTCCTCAGAGGTGGCGTGCGATGCCGTGGATGAAGTCCCGCGACTTGTCCTCCCGCAGCGCGATTCGCTCCATCCAGTCGAGGTGGGAACGATACTTGCTCAACTGGGCTTCCTCGTAGAGGAATTCGGGGCCGTGTGTGCTGTCCACCTGAACCGTGTCCAGTTGGGGCACTGGTCCTTCCGCGTAGTTGACCGTCTGCCCCGCACCCGGGAATGCCCCCGCTTCGAAGGGGATGACGCGCAGCGTGATGCGGGGGCTGCCGGACACCGCCAGCAGATGCTCAAGCTGGGCGCGGGCCACCTGGCGCCCGCCGAACTGCATGCGGAGTGCGGCTTCATGGATGACGCCCGTGTACTTTGGAGCGGCGGCGCCTTCCAGGACCTTCTGCCGCTCCACGCGATGAGCGAGCCGCAGGGCCGCTTCGTGTTCCGGGAGCGCGGGGACGACCACGCGGAAGACGGCCAAGGCGTGATCGCTCGTCTGGAGAATGCCCGGGATGTGGACCGAATGTGCTGTGCGCATGCGGAGTGCCCCGGCCTCCAGCTCCGAGATGTCGAGCAAACCTGCGGGCAGGGAGTCCCGGTACCGTTCCCACCAGCCCCGCTCCGTCGCTCGCGTCATCCGGGCCAGAGCGGCGACGAAGGCCTGATCCTGACACTCGCATGCGTCCGCCAGCGCGAGCAGCCGCTCCTCGCTGATGGCTCTGATGCCTTGCTCGATATTGGAGAGCCGCGAGCGGTCGACTCGGAGGATGCCTGCGGCGGCCTGTGCGGAGACTCCGGCGGCAAGCCGCATCTTCCTGAGTTCGCGCCCCAGGCGCTTCTGACGTTCGGTCGGCGCGATTCGGGATGCCATGCCAGTCCTTCCGTGTCCTTCGTCGCAAAGTCTGCCGTGCCGCAGCCTTCTTGAGCTACGCAAGGGGCACATTTGCGAGACGAGGTGGCCAATATGACCCGTCATCCACTACATTCAGTCACGCACCGCTCACGCAGCGCCGAGCAAGAAGTGCATCGCACGGCCCTGCCCGCGACCTCCTTCCCTGGGAGGGGCGGGTCCGTGTCAGGGAGACAGGCCACTGTTCGTCGTCCGAATCGCGCGAGCCATCCGTGCGCACCCACGAGGAAGAGAGACACCGCCAACTCGTCACCCGTTACGGGGAATCAGCCATGCACTCATCTCCACTCGACGCACTCTGCCCGGCCGCCGCCGAGACGCGGACGCCGTTCCCGGACACCGGTGCGCACTCCGCCCGGCCCCGCTCGCCGCAGCCCTACCTCCGCCCGAAGGGCGGATCCGGTCGCCATGCCTCCGGGCTCGCGCTGAGCTTCACCCTTCCCGGCGACATCCGCAGCGCCCGCATCGCCCGTACGGCGACCGCGGCCGCCCTGGAGGCGCACGGGCTCGCCCCGTACATCTGGCCGGTCACACATGCTGTCACCGAACTCGTCTCGGTCACCGCACGGATGAGCCCGGGCAGGGAGCTCTATGTGTCCCTGCGTCACCGCGACGACGCGGTGCGCCTGCTCGTGTGGGACCAGCATCCGCACCATTCCGACCCCGACCTGACCACTCTCTGCGAGAGGCGTCGGCGACGCGCGCTCTGGCTGCTGGCGGCGGTCGCGGACGACTGGGGAGGCGAGTGGGGCATGTGCGAGGCACCGCAGCCGCAGCGCGGCACCAAGTCCTGGGTCTTGTTCCCTCGTTGACAACGTTCGATGGCTTGAGGTCACGATGGATGATCCCCGCCGCGTGAATGTCCTCCAGTGCCTTCAGCAGCCCGTCGGCCAGGGTGAGCACGGAGGACGGGGGCAGGGGGCCGTATCTGCGGATGACCTGTTCGAGAGTGAGGCCGGGCACGTATCCGGTGGCGACCCACGGCGGGTCGGCGTCGGGGGCGGAGTCGAGTACGGGAGCGGTGTAGCGCTCCCCGACGCGCCTGGCTGCGTCGATCTCGCGGCGGAAACGGGCCCTGAACTGTGGGTCGGAGACATGTTCCTCGTGCACCACCTTCACGGCGACGGTTCGTCCGCCCTCGGACCGTGCGAGGTGGACCCGGCCCATGCCGCCGGCGCCGAGCCGGCCGAGCAGCAGGTACGGGCCGATCCGCTGCGGGTCGGTGGCGGTGAGCGGGGCGAGATCGCCCAGGGCGGTGGGCGGGGCCTTCTTCCCGTCCCCGTCCTGCCCGTCGGCCCGCACGCCGTCGTGCCCGTCGCCCGTGCCTGTGGTCATGCTGGTCCGACCCTCCCGTTGTGCCGCCCGGCAAGCGGCTCGCTCCCGCACCCCGCAACCCGCCCTCGTTGCCCGTGACCACGCGTACGAGGGCTGGTGCGTACGAGGACTGCCGTGCGCACGAAGGGTGCCGTGCACACGAAGACCGCTGAGCGCGCAGGTGGACTGCCGTGCACATACGCGCTGTTGTACACACGAGGACCCCCGGCACGCGCCAGGGTCGAGGTGTGCGCGAAAGCTCCGTGTGCACGACGCGTGCTGTGTGCACGACGCGTGCTGTGTTGTGCATGAAGGGGGACGCGCCACGCCGGGGTCGGTTTCGCCAAACATGCTGCTGCGCAGGCGTGTTGACCGTCGAGGCGCCTCATTCGCCGGAGTCTGCTCCTCCGGTGGGAGGTATCCCTACCGTGGCCCGTATGACTACAGCGGACGAACTGCTCCTGATCGCGGTGGTGCCGCACCGGCGTCGAGCCCGGATACGGGACGCCGAACGGCTCCGGTTCGCCCTCCGGGCGGCAGAGTTGGCGGATCTGGGCCGGGCGGGGCGGATCATCGTCGGTTTGCGCCGGATCGAGGTCGCCGACTCCCGGCCCGTCGAGGACCGCCGCCTGAACAACGTCCTGCGTGCTCTGGCCGCCGCCGATCCCCCGCCCGGTCCCGGGGAGTGGCTGCGCCGGACGCCGCGCTCCCTCACGGGCGAGTACCTTTCCCGGCTTGAGGACCGCGGGACGGTCCGTGTCCGTCGGTGGCGCGATGCCGGGGGCCGTACGCGCCACGACATCGGCCTCGTCGACCGGTCGCCCCGCCGGGAGCTGCTGGGCCGGCTGGACGCCGTGGTGCGCTCCGGACCGGCCGGGTCCCCGGACGGGGGCGACCTGACCCTTCTCGCCCTGGTCCACGCCGCAGGCCTCGCTCACGCCGTCCACCCGGGCTTGCGGGGCACAGCCGCCCGCCGCCGTCTGGCCGCACTCGCCTCAACGGGACACCTTGCGCCCGCCGGCGGAGGAGCGGACCTGGCGACGGACGCGGAGACCGCAGCCGCGCTGGCCGCCGGAGCCGACGGACTCACCCGGCGGCTCCAGGGTGAACTCGCCGACCTCTACGCAGACTTCACCACCGGAGGCCACGGCCTCGGCCACTCCGCGGATCCCGGCAGCTGGTCGGACGGCGGCGCCGGTCACCACGGAAGCAGCGGGCACGGGGGCTGGTGACCCGGCTCCGGGGCCGCCGCGCCCGTGCAGGCTCCGGGGGCCGCCGCGCCCGTTGCACGCCTCTCCCGGCTGTCGCGCTCTCGTACGGGCCTTCTCTGGCTCGTACGGGCCTTCCCAGGGCGGCTTGCAAGCGACAGGGTGCAGTTGTGATCGCCTCCTTCTTGCATGACGGCTTACAGGGCTCGCTGACCGTGACTGTCGAGCACGTGGATGACCCCGTCGCGATCGGCAAGCACCCCTCCGCCCGTGACTTCCCGAGCTGCACGGCCGAGATCGACTACCCGGGAAAGGGCTACCGGGCATTCTTCGGCTGGGTGCAACTGGTGCGTTCGACGGACAACTCTTCCGCCGGAGCCGCCTTCGACATGGATCCGTTCTATCTCTTCGAGGACGCGCCGTCGCCGTACGCCTTCTTCGGAAGCAAGCCCACCTTGTTCGACGCGCCTTCCCGCGCCAGGCGGGATGCCCTCGCCTGGACGGCTCACAGTTACCTCGCATGGACACCGATGGACGACACCGAACGGCGCGTCCTGCCGCTGGCCGGCTTCTCCTGGGGGTTCGACGTCGACTCGGACAGTCGCATCACGCTGCAACCCGTACAGGCGCTGTCATCCTGGGACTGGGACGCCCACCTGCCGTATCTCGGCACCTCCTACCCGGGCTGGGCTTTCGGCACGTGGCAGCCCGGGCTGTGACTGTCCGTCCGCTCACGGTGTTGTCCGGGGGCTGCGGGGGAGACCGTGTCCGACGTGGGGCGGGCCGCCCCGCTCGCGCGGCGGGCCCGGTCGGCGCTGTCGGAAGTGTCAGTGGTGCGTGTCATCCTGGCCGGAATCAGGGCAGCGGGCTGTGAGGAGACAGGACCGATGAGAGCTGCGTACTACCGGGCCGAGAGTGAGAGCGGCGACCACATCGAGGACCCGTCCGAGGACGCGCTGTTCATGCTGATCGACGACCTCAACAGCTCGGACAACACCTTCGTCGTCATCCAGCCCGACGAGGACGACCCTGTGTGGTTCACCTCGGTCGCGGTCCTGGACGAAGGCGTCTACGAGGTCGTGCGCCGTGACACCACGCGTCGTGAACACGAGGTCGTCACCGAGACGAGCATCGACCGGATTGCCCGCGACCTCACCATCTGGATGGCCGCCCGCGGTATCAGCGCTCGCTGACCGCGGTCCCCCAGCGGCTTCGAACGGCCGCGGCCTGTTCCCGTGCTGCCGCAGCCTCCGCTCCGGCCCTCTCCCGGTCCGCCTCGAAGTTCAGTACGCAGGCCAACGCGTCCAAGGCCCCGGCGACGCTCTCCCGCCAGTCGGCGAACGCGACGGCATCCCCGTCGGGCGGCTTCTGCGACTTCACTGAGCGGAGAAGGCGCAGGGCGTGCTTGAGCGCGGGGTCAACCACCGGGCCTCCTTCTACGGGTACGCGGTCGACCCCATCGCGCACTCCTTCCAGGGCACGGCCCGGGCCCGATCGGCCGTCTCCACGAGGACGTCGTCGCGGCCGTCACCGCCCGAAGCGCTCCACGGGCGTGCGCGCTCCCGCCCGGAAGTCGGCCAGGGCGGGACCGATGCCGCGCGCGGAGCCGGAGAAGAGCACCGACCGGTCGGCCCCCACGAGGATCGTGCCGCCGCCCCTCACCTGGTGCACGACCGCCACCGCGCCGTCCTCGGGCAACAGCACATGGCCGAGAGCGGCATCAGGTGACACGCGGTGGTACAGCGCCTCGCCGAACTCGATGAGCCGCCGCTGCTCCGGCGTGGGCTGCCGGGCCCCCGGAACCGTCCCCGCCCCCGCCTCTGTCCCGGAACCCGCGTCGCTCACCCCGCCGCTCCGTCCTCGCCGCCCGCCGCCGCGAGCTCCGCCATGAGGTCCGCGTCGCGCATCCCGGGCAGGGCGTACCCCTCGGCCTCGTCCCACGGGACGTCGAGATCGTCCATGTGCACCCGCCATTCCGCATCCGGCAGGACCCGGCGCAACTCCGTGACGGAATCCAGCACATGGGCGATCACGGGCATCAGCCGGCCGGGATCGAAGGGCATCTTGGTGGACCCGGCGACTATCTCCGGAGGCTCGGAGGAATCCTGGTCGTACAGGTACAGGCTTTCCTCGTCGTCGTACGGGAACGACGCCGTGTGCGCGGCCACCACGCGCCCGACGGAGGCGGACTCGGCCTCGGTCAGCGGGGTCGCGCGGTGCGCGTTGTAGTAGAGGGAGACGCTCATGACGCGAGCGTACGACGCGGGTGTGACAGCGGTGAGCTGGCAGCGGCTGCCCGGGGGCGCACCGGACCGCAGGGATGCGGGCGCACGACGGGCCCGGCCTCCGGAGGGACGCGGGCGCACGACGGGCCCGGCCTCCGGAGGGATGAGGGCGCACGACGGCCCCGGCGTCCGGAGGGACCGGGTGTACCGGTCGGGAACGGGAGCAGAAGAGGATGGGAAGCACACCGCGTCACCACGGCCCTTGCGCGCGAGGTACCCGACCGTGCCGCCCCTTCTACATCCCCGGAGCCTCATCCGTGTTCAGCAAGAACAGCGGTACCGCCGCCGGGACACCACCCCGCACGGACAGCCGCCGCCCCAGGAAGAACGGCCCGGAGTCCGGTCATCCCAGCCCCGACGGCCCCGACGGCCGCCCCCGGACGCCGCGGAACTGGACCGTCGCCCTGCGACGGACGCCCGTCTCCCTGTGGAACGACGACCTCTCGGACTGGGCGGCGGCCCTCACGTACTACGCCATTCTCGCCCTGCTCCCCGCGCTCCTGGTGACGGTTTCCGTCATCGGGCTGGCCAGTCCCCACGCCACGCAGGCGCTGATAGCCGACGTCACCGCCTTCGCCCCGGCGGAGTCCGGCGCCGCGCTGCGCCAGCCGCTGGAGGCCGCCACGCGGCAGCGCACCGCGGTGTGGCTGCTGGTCGGGACCGGGACCGTCAGCGCGGTCTGGTCCGCGTCCAGCTATCTGGCCGTGTTCCGGCGGGCGCTGCACGCGATGCACGGGGTGCCGGACACCCGGCCCGCCCTGCGCAAGGCCCACATCATCGTCGCGTCCGCGACCGGGCTGCTGCTGCTCCTGATGGCCAGCGCGTTCGCTCTCGTCCTCTCCGGGCCGCCGGCCCGCCGGCTCGGACAGCGGATGGGGCTGGCGGGCCTGGAGGAGGCGCTGTGGGCGGTGCTGAAGTGGCCGATGCTGCTCTGCCTGGTCGCCTGCCTGATCATGGTCCTGTTCCGGACCGGACCGGCCTCCGCGCGCGGAACGCGGCAGGGGCTGCCGGGAGGGGTGCTGGCGGCGCTGCTGTGGCTGGTGGCCTCGGCGGGATTCGCGCTGTACGCGACGTACATCGGGTCCTACAGCAGGCTGTACGGCTCACTCGCGGGGCTGGTGGTGTTCCTGATCTGGGTGTGGTTCACCAACCTGGCACTGCTGACCGGCGCCCAGTTCAACGTCGAACTCGACCGGGCGCGGCGCAGCGTTCCGTAGCGGTCGGGGGCCGACGGCGTTCGGTCGCCCGGGACGCGCGATGGCCCGTGACGTCCGGGTCGCCCGGTCCCGTGGGGCTCAGTCGCCCGTGGTGCCGTCGACGATCTCCCGGATGATGTCGATGTGACCGTTGTGCCGGGCCGTCTCCTCGATCAGGTGCAGCAGGATCCAGCGCAGATCGGGGAACGTACCGTCCCGGCGCGGCCGTTCGGCCGAGGCGTCCAGGTCATGACCGGCGACGAGTTCGCGGTACCGGGCGGACTGCGCCTCGTACTCCGCCAGCACGTCGGCGATCGGCATGTCGACGGCGATGCGCATCTCGCGGTCGGGATCCTCGTCCGTCCACGGGCCCTCGTCCTCCCCGCCGAGGAACTGGACCTCGAACCAGAAGTACTCGACCCAGCGAAGATGGTTGACGATGCCCGCGAGGGTCATCAGGGGAGAACCGGGGAGCGGTGCCTGGACCGCGTTCTCCTGCGAGATGCCCTCGCACTTGGCCACGGCCGTGGCGCGGGTGTAGTCGAGGAAGGTGGTCAGCTGGGTGCGCTCGTCCCAGGCGGGAGGCGAATCGGTGCGTGTCATCGGCGTACACGATCGCCGGTCGCGGACCGCCCTGTCCACCGCATATCCGCGGCGGCGGCGATTCCGCCGCGTCCGTTCGCGCTCATGCCGCGCACACGACGAGGTCATGACGCGCCCCTCCCGGTGTCATGGCGCATCCCTCCCGGTGTCATGACGCGCCCCGGCCCATTGGGGTCCGCCGGTGGGTCCGTGGGCCCACGCACCGGGCAGCGGTCCTCATTACGCTCAAGGAGACCAACCGTGAGCCCCACGCGAAGCCGCCCGGCCGGCGGCGGGGCGGGTGCGCTCGCGTGCACTGGGATTTCCACGCTCTACCTGACCAGCAGGGCGGCCACCTCTCATCCGGCGTGTGCCGGGGTGAATCCGGGGTGCCCGGACTCTCTTCACGAGGTGACGTGCCGATGAGTGACGGATTCTTCTACTCCTACCACCTGGGCTGGAGCCGCCCCGACGCCGAGTCCTTGCTCGGCGACCTGGAGGTGGCGGGTGTGCGGCCCGATCATCCGGTCACCCGGCGCATCACGCTGATGGGCCCGGGGCCCCGGCAGACCGGCACCCAGTCCTGGGTGACCAGGGACCAACTCGTACTCCTGGCAGGCCTGCAACGGCTGGACCAGGTCGACTTCCTGCTCTGGCTGCGCAGCGGCGCCGAGGTCCCCACCCGGGTCCGGCGGACGGACGACGGCACGGTGACCGTGCAGTTCGGGCTCTGCGGCCTGAGCGGGGACGACCGGGAGACAGTCGTGCGCGCGGTGCGGGAGGCGGTCGGGAGGGCATCGGTGCTCTGTGTCGGTTTCGTGGTCGACCGGGAGGGCGCTTCGGAGGCCACCGACTGGAGGGGGTTCATCGAGAAGGGGACGGTGTACTTCGACCACTGGCCCGACACGCTGGCGGTGCGGCCCGAAGTAGCAGCCGTGCAGCCGCAGTTGTCCGGAGTGAGCTCGTTCGAGCAGTCGCCCTGGGTCGTGTACGGAAGTGACGTTCCGTCGCGATAGGGGAGGGAACCGGGGGACGGAGTCCCTCACAGGGAGCCGGCCTCAACCTGTTCACTGCTCGCCCCGGTCCGCCGTACGTGCTGACGCGCTCGCCGAGCGGCACGGACAACAGGGTGAGGCCGACGGTCGGCAGGACATGGCCCAGTCCGGCGGCCGGCCGCACCGCCTCGGGAACGCGGTCCTCGTCGCGGCCCAGCAAGGTCAGGATCCCGTGCGCTCCCCTCATACCGGTCGGCAGAGCGATTCCGGCGTTGCGGAACCGGAGGAACGAGGAGAAGAGCCCGGCCCCGACAGCTCGAAGACCCCGTCGCGAACGAGGACGACACGCACCTCGGCGTCACCACGCCATCGCGCCGGCCAGCGCGGCGACGACGCCGGCCGCGAGGCCGATCCCCCCGATGTAGCCCGTGGCGCCCGCTCCGCCGTCCCGCCAGGAGTACGGGGCGGCCTGCGGGGACTCCGCCTCGGTGTCCTCCATCAGCCGGTCCACGGACAGCCCCACCACCGCTCCGGTCGCCAGGGTCACCGCAGGCAGCAGGACCCCTTCGACGCCGGGGACCTGCGAGGCCGCCGCGCTCCCGTAGTACTCGTAGTACCCGTACGCGAGGGCGGCCAGCGGGACAGCCAGAGCGGCTGACAGATACCGGGGCCGGGACGTACGCCGCTCCTCGGGCAGGGTGCGGGCGGCGGCCAGCACGGTCAGCACGGTGGTGAGGACGACGGGTACGTGGCGCAGACCCAGCCGCCACGCGAAGACGTCCAGCCGTTCGTCGGTGACCATCAGATCGACGAATCCATGCGAGATCACGTAACCGGAGACGACATGGACGACGGCCCCTGCGGCCCAGCACCGGGCCAGCGCGAACAGCGCCCCCCTGCCGCCTCCGGAACCGCTTCCTCCCTCTGTATGGCTTCCACCGTTCACGGTTCTCTCCCTCTGTGGCGCTTGCCCCGCTGTCCGTGCACGCACTGCCGAACTCCGGCTGTGACGTGGAGCGTACGGCTGGAGAAGGTGCCTGACGCGGGCCCGCAGCCCCAATGCCGGGCCCAGAACGGCCGCCGGGCCGGGGACCCGCGCCGACGCGGGCGGGGTGTGGGCCCGCAGGCCCAGGAGGCCTGACAGAAGCCGTCCCGCTCGCCTTCCCGCCCGGTTACGGCGGGCCGGATCCGAGCAGCGTCCACGCACCGTAGGCCGCCGACGCCACTGCCGGCACCGCGACGACCGCCGCCGTACGGGCCGTGGAACGCAGCCGCAGCAGTGCGACGGCGGGCGGCAGCAGGAGCGGGAAGGCGGGCATCATCAGCCGGGGCCGGGAGCCGAAGTACCCGGAGCCGATCAGCGAGATGACGACGACAGCGATGCCGTAGACGAGTACGGGCAGCGGCTGGCGCTGTCGTACGCACAACGACACCAGCCAGCCGAGAGCGGCCAGCGCCGCGCACAGCCCGAGCATCCCGGGCAGCGGAAGCCCGAAAATGAAGGAGGCCAGGGCCACGCCGCCGTCGATGCTGTTGCCCCACTGCGCCTGCACGTCGAAGTAGGCGAACGGGCTGCCCTCGCGCACCGCGACGAACACCACATAGGCGAGCCAGCCCAATGGCGCGATGACCACCCCGAGCAGCATCCGGCCGTTGCGGCGCACGAGGCCGTCGACGGCCCCGGACCGGTACTCCCGTACGAGGGTCACCGCGGCCGTGACCGCGAGCGCGGCGATCAGCGCGGCGGCAGAGGGGCGGGTCAGCCCGGCCAGCACACACAGACCACCCGCCACGATCCAGCGCCGGGTCAGTACGGCATACAGCGACCAGGCGGCGAGCGCCGTGAACAGGGTTTCGGTGTACGCCATCGACTGCACGAACGCCGTCGGGTACACCCCCCACAACGCGGCCAGCACCACCCCGGCCCCGCGACCGTACAGCCGCGCCCCGACAGCGAAGATCCCCCACGCGGCGAGGAGCCCGGCCACCCAGGCAACCAGCAGCCCGGCGCCCGCGAGGCCGAGCGGGGTCACCTCCGCGATGCCGCGCTCCAGCGCGGGCAACAGCGGGAAGAACGCCAGATCGGAGTGGACGCCCACGTCCGGGAGCGTCACCGTGTACCCGTAGCCGTTCTCGGCGACCCGTTGGTACCAGAGGGAGTCCCAGCGTTCGGAGAGCAGATGCAGCGCGTCCTTCCCGTTTGCCGACGCGGCAGCCCAGAACACGACGAGTCCGACGATCCGTACCGCGGCGTACGCCCCGAGTGCCGGTGCGGCTGCGGCGAACGCCGCACCGAACCGCCCGCGCACCGGCCGGCCCTCCGGGTGTGGCGGGACAGGGGTGACCTGGGGGGAAGGGTCGACGGACATACGGCCGATTATGACGTCCGGCCGGGGGCGCGCCGGTGGGCGGGGCCCTTGGGCGGGCGGCAGCGGGGTTCTTCGGCCTTGCCCCGGTCCGGGGCGCGGGGTTCCGTCCTCAATCGCCGGACGGGCTTGGTGTGTGCGGGTCGCCCCGTGGGTGCGGGTCGCTCCGCGTTGCCGGGTTCGCGTCACCCCGGTGGGTGGGGGTCCGGTGCCCCTCCGGGGCGTCTCCTCGAACGACGAACGTTCCGCCGGTACGCAGTAGTACCCGGGTCGATGTTCGTCGTTCTGCGGCGACTCCCCTGCACGGCCCCGAACCCGCCCGCCATGCGTCTGCGATCAGCCGGAGGGCCGGCGTCGTCCCTCTTTGTCTGCGGGGTCGTCCCACCGGGGTGCAGGCGCGCGACGGGTCCGGGTGGGGGCGTGCAGGGGAGTCCCCGCAGGGAATGGCGTACGACCCGGGTTTCTCCGCGTCGCCGGGTGCACACGCCATTTCTGAGGAGACGCCCCGGAGGGACCCCACCCCCACCCACCGGACAGAACGCACCCCGCGGAGCACCCGCACCGAGCCCGTCCGGCGATTGAGGACAAAGACCCCAGCCCCGGACCGGGGCAACAGACAGGGTCCCCGACGCCAGGAACACCGCCGCCGCCCGCCCAAGGGCCCCGTCGGTCAGCCGGGTTGGGATATCCGCACCTGCGTACCGGGCCGCAGGCCCCACGATGCCATCGCGCCGGCCTCCGACTCGATCACGTGCCGGGCCCGCAGCCGGGGCATGCCCAGCCGTCCGGGCTTCATCGTGTGCACCGCCACGACGTTGAACTTCCGGTCCAGATAGGCCACATCGATCGTGAACCGCATCCGGAAGGAGTGCACGCTCCCGCACGGCGTGATCATCAGCGCGCCGTCGATCCCGGTCCGGCCGAGCAGTCCGCGGGCCCGGTGACGGTACGAGGCCGCGATCCGCAGCGGCACCACGGTCTCCCGTTTCCCGTCCCGGTCGGTGATCGTCAGCGTTCCTGTTCCATTGCGCCATCGAGCCATGGCCACGACGGTAGCGCCACGTGACGGACTCTGGGGCTGGATCGGCATGCGGTGGGCCCCAGGGCCCATGGCCGGTGTCCGAGGGGCCGTCTAGGGTCTATGCCGTGTACGCCATGCTGATAGGGGTCGCCGCCCTCTGGGGGGTCGCGGCCGGACTGTTTGTCCCGCGCGCCGCCTACCGGTTCTCCGTCGAACCGGACGACGCGTGGCGGGACGCCTGCCCCGCAGGTCATGCCCTCATCGGGCCGGGCCGAGGGTGGCTCGGCTCCACACGCTGCGCGGCCTGCGCCGAGGTGGGCGCGGCCACCGCCGTGCGTACAACGCCGGGGACGGACCCGGCGGAAGACCCCGGGGGCGACGTCGGGGACGGCCCCGCCGCGGCCGAGGACCCCCACACCGCACCCACCGCCCCGCGCTACGCCCCGCACCTCCTCGCACCCGTCGTCACCGCTCTCGCCTGCGCCGCCCTCGCCGCGGCCACCGGGACGCGCCCCGAGCTCGTCGTCTGGCTGCTGCTCGCCCCCGTCGGGGTGCTCCTCGCGACCATCGACCGCCGGGTGCACCGGCTGCCCGACCAGTTGACGCTGCCGGGCGCGGCCGTGGCGGCGGCGCTCCTCGGCATCGCCGCCCTGCTGCCGGAGCATGCCGGCGGCTGGGTGCCCGCACTGCTCGGTGGTGCGGCTCTCGGCACCTTCTACTTCCTGCTTTTCCTCATCAACCCGAACGGGATGGGCTTCGGAGACGTCAAGCTCGCTCTCTCCCTGGGCGTGGTCCTCGGCTGGTACGGCTGGGCCGTCCTGTTCGTCGGAGGGTTCGCCGGGTTCCTGTTCGGCGCGGTGTACGGGTTCGGGCTGGTGATCATGCGGCGCGCCGGGCGCAAGACCGGCATCCCGTTCGGCCCGTTCATGATCGCGGGCGCGCTGCTGGGGATTCTGTTCGGCGCGCTGTCCGCCTGAGAGGCGGCCGGATGGCGCCGGTCCGCCTGAGAGGCGGCCGGACGGCTTCCGGCCCGGTGGCCGCGCCGGGAATGCGGTCGCGCTCGGCCGTGTCCGGCTGCCACCATTCCCGTATGACCGCAGCTCCCGATGGCGCGCACGCAGCCGCGCAGGCCGACGAACGCGCCCGGTTCGAGGCCCTGGTCGCCGAGGCCGACGCCGTCTCCGTGGCCGGCTGGGACTTCTCCTGGCTGGAGGGCCGGGCCACCGAGGAGCGCCCTTCCTGGGCGTATGCCCGTGCGATGGGGGAGCGCCTCGGCCGGGCGAGGGCGGCGCTCGACATCCAGACCGGGGGCGGCGAAGTGCTCGCCTCCGCGCCGAAGCTGCCGCCGCTGACCGTGGCCACCGAGGGCTGGCCGCCGAACGTCGCCCGTGCCACCGCCCTTCTCCATCCGCGGGGTGCCGTGGTGGTCGCGGACGAGGACGAGCCGCCGCTGCCGTTCGGTGACGCGGCCTTCGACCTGGTGGTCAGCCGCCACCCGGTGACCACGTGGTGGGAGGAGATCGCCCGGGTCCTCACCCCCGGCGGCACGTACTTCTCGCAGCAGGTCGGTCCGGCCAGCGTCTTCGAACTCGTCGAGTACTTCCTCGGCCCGCAGCCGCCGGAGGTGCGCGCCGTACGCGACCCCGGGCAGGCTCGCGCCGCCGCCGAGGCGGCCGGTCTCGATGTCGTCGACCTGAGGACGGAGCGGCTGCGCACCGAGTTCCGCGACATCGGCGCCGTTGTCTACTTCCTGCGCAAGGTGATCTGGATGGTGCCCGGCTTCACCGTCGGCGCGTACCGGACACCACTTGCCGCGCTGCACCACCGGATCGAGACCGAGGGGCCGTTCGTCGCCCACACCACCCGCTTTCTGATCGAGGCCCGCAAACCCGGATGAGGCCGAACTCCCTTACGGTGCCCGAAGGGTGGCACTCTGGAGGCCGAGCGCACGGGGAAGGAGCGGGCCATGAGGGTCGGCAACGGCGAGGAAGCGACGCGCGGCCCGCGCCAGGGGAACGCGGAATGGCTCGCGGGCGCCAGGATCGTCGGCGTGCTCGGCGTCTTCTACCGGCCCGAGGGGCGCATGGGGGAGCCGGAAGCGGTCGCCTTCCTGCTGGACGACGGCCAGTCGGTGGTGCTGACCTGTGCGTCCGACGGCACCTTGCATGTGGGGGCCGGTACCTGGCCGGATCTTCCCGACTGGTGTGTTCCGGCGGCCCAGTGGGAGTTCGCCGGAATGACGTGGCTGCCGGAGCCGCCGGAAGGCGGCTGGACGGTGCTGTGCACGGAGGAGCGCAGGGATGAGCGGGGCGAGGTGCACGAGGCCGTCATCCGCTGTGAGGGCGGCCGGTTCGTGGTGACGGGCGGTGACACCGTGGGCATCCGCTTCACCCGGGGCCACCGGGGCGTGGCCGCGGCGACGTGACCGCCGAGGCCCGGCCCGGGCGGTGCGCCGACGCGCCCCGAGGCCTGTCCCGCCAGGAACCGCGGGAAGGTCCTTACGCGTGGGCCCCGACCGTGACCTCTCCCACCGTCAGCTCCGGTTTCCCCTCCAGGATCTCGCCCACCCGGGCCACCTGCTGTTCCAGCTCATGGAGCTGTCCGCCCGTCAGCGGGGACAGCGGCTCCACCGTCACCGCGAGCCGCCGGCCCGAGCGCCGCTGGTGCCACACCCCGCCCACGGTGCCGTCGACGAGCAGGACCGGGAAGTTCCCCGCCTGACCGCCCGCCAGGGCCCGGGTGTACGCGGCGCCGGGGAAGAGCTCCTCGCGGGGCTGGGACGCGATGACGAACGCGTCGAAGTAGGGAAGCAGCCGCACTCCGCGTACGGGCTGTGCGGGGAAGGCGGTGTCTCCCGTCACCACCCAGGCCGGGGTGCCGTCCTCGTACGTCACCTCCTCGATCTCCCCGTCCGCCGCCAGTCGCGTGAACAGTTCGGAAGCCCAACGGGCGGGCACAGCGAGCCACTTGGCGAAGTGCTGCGGGGTGGCGGGGCCGTACGCGTACAGATAGCGGCCGACGAGCGCGGCGAGTGCCCGGGGTCCGTCGAGCGGGGTGATGTCCGGGCGGGTGTAGGTGACTCTGCGGCCCCGGTCCGGACCGAAGCAGAGCACTCCGCGGTGGGAGGCCAGATGTGTCACCTGCCGCCAGCGAGGCCACAGGGTCTGGAAGGCGGGCATCACCGGTTCTCCGGCCCAGGCCCCGGCGCGGGCGACGACCGCCTCCGTGAGTTCGTCGACGGTCAGCTCCGCGCCGGTCAGGGCGTCGGCGATCGCGGCCAGCACCTCCTCGGTCTGCTCCGGAGTCATCCGGACCCCTTCGGGCTGGGTGGTGCGGCCCGGCGGAAGCGCGGACAACGCCCCTGTCCACATGGGCAGTTCGGCCGCCGGGACCAGATGGACGGTGCCGCGCGGTCCGAACGTCCTGATCAGGCTCCGGTCGGACCACAGGGCCTTGCGCACATCGGCCCGGGTCAGGTCGCGGCTCCGCAGTCCCACGGAGAGCTCGGCGGCGGACGGGACCTGCGCGTGCGCGGCCGGCATCGCCCCGACCACCGCGGCCGGGGCAGCGGTGAGCGGGTCCGTCAGGCCCTGGCGCTCCATCCGGTGGGAGTTCGCTCCGGCCCAGGAGACGGTTGCGCTTCGCGTCGTCATGGATCGAAAGCTACCGGCCCATCAGGTCAGGTTCTGTCCTCGACGCCGGGCCGTCGATGAGTCCGGCCGGTACCCGTCGGCGGTCGCCGGGGGCGGGGTGGCCCATGGAAGGGAGTGGGAGCGCGGTCACCGACGACCGGAATGTGCACATCCTGTGTATGTCCTGCGGGTGTGTCCGGAGTCAAAGTGGCCCCGTCGGGCGTTTGCCCAGCTCCAGGCCTTGCGGAGTACCTGATTCCATGTCCGTGGCGGAGTCCCGCACATTCGGAGAGTAATTATTTCGTGGCGTGGCACCCAGCAGCACTTACGAAGGGTTATGGTGGAAACCCCCCCTCGGGCCGGTCCGTAACCCCCCCCACGGACCGGCCCGTTTTTGTGCCCCGGCACAGCGGGAGCCGTGAGCCAAGGCCCGTACCGCGGATGCGGTCGTGAGCCCCGGCGGCCCTCAGGCCCGTCCGGCCCAGATGTTGGTGCCCGCGGTGTCCACGGCGAAGGTGTCGATCTCCTTCAGCTCCGCGTCCGAGAGCGCCGGTCCGGCCAGAGCCGCGACGTTCTCCTCCAACTGCTCCACGCTCGACGCGCCGATCAGAGCCGATGTCATGCGGCTGTCGCGCAGCACCCAGCTGAGCGCCAGCTGGGCGAGCGACTGGCCGCGACGGCGCGCGATGTCGTTCAGCCCGTTCAGCCGGCGGACCACCTCGTCGGAGAGCAGGCCCGGGTCGAGGGACTTGCCCTGCGTGGCGCGCGAACCCTCGGGGATGCCCTTCAGGTACTTGCCGGTCAGCAGTCCCTGGGCGAGCGGCACGAAGGAGATGCAGCCCATGCCGGCCGCCTCCAGGGTGTTCAGCAGCCCGTCGTCCTCGGTCCAGCGGTTGATCATCGAGTAGGACGGCTGGTGGATCAGGGCCGGCACCCCCATCTCCTTCAGCAGCCGGGCCGCCTCGGCGGTCTGCTCGGAGTTGTACGAGGAGACCCCCACGTACAACGCCTTGCCCTGCCGCACGGCGGAGGCCAGCGCCCCCATCGTCTCCTCCAGCGGAGTGTCCGGGTCGAAGCGGTGCGAGTAGAAGATGTCGACGTAGTCGAGCCCCATCCGCTTGAGCGAGGCGTCGAGCGACGACAGCAGGTACTTGCGCGAGCCCCACTCGCCGTAGGGGCCGGGGTGCATGTCGTACCCCGCCTTGGTGGAGATGATCAGCTCGTCGCGGTACGGGGCGAAGTCCTGCTGGAAGATCTTCCCGAAGTTGAGCTCGGCCGAGCCGGGCGGCGGGCCGTAGTTGTTGGCCAGGTCGAAGTGGGTCACCCCGAGGTCGAATGCGCGGCGCAGAATCGCGCGCTGCGAGTCGAGCGCGCGGTCGTCGCCGAAGTTGTGCCAGAGGCCGAGCGAGACGGCCGGGAGCTTGAGGCCGCTGCGGCCGGTGCGGCGGTACTCCATGGAGTCGTAGCGCGTGGCGGCGGCCCGGTAGGAGGAAGAGGAATCAGTCACGTTTCCCTCCTTATCACGGACTTGTGACAGGCCGGGTTGGGCCGGTGCGCCGCCTGCGCAGTAATGTGGCGGCTTCGGGACTGCACGGCACGGCGGGGCGTCCCGCCCCCTTTCCGGTGCGGCGATCCCCAGGTGGACGGCCCCGGACCCCGGGCAAATGGGGCGGGAGTGCCCGCACGGAACCGAGAGGTGAACTCAGTGAACTTGCGCGACCTGGTGTACGGGCTCTACGCACGCCGGGTGGAGGCCCGCCTCGATCACGCCCAGGTGCCCAAGCACATCGGCGTCATCCTCGACGGAAACCGGCGCTGGGCGAAGGCGTCCGGCGGCACCGCCGCGCAGGGGCACCAGGCCGGAGCGGACAAGATCAAGGAGCTTCTCGGCTGGTGCAGCGAGACGGATGTCGAGGTCGTCACGCTCTGGATGCTCTCCACCGACAACTTCGACCGGCCCGAGTCCGAGCTCATCCCGCTCCTCGGCATCATCGAGAACACCGTGCGCGACCTGGTGGCGGACGGACGCTGGCGCGTCCATCACGTCGGCACGCTCGACCTGCTGCCCGCGCACACCCAGACGGTCCTCAAGGAGGCCGAGCAGGCCACCGTCGGGGTCGACGGAATACTCGTCAACGTCGCCGTGGGCTACGGCGGGCGCCAGGAGATCGCGGACGCGGTGCGTTCCCTGCTGCTCGACCACTCCGAGAAGGGCACCTCCTTCGAGGACCTGGCGGAGATCGTCTCCACCGACCTGATCTCCGAACACCTCTACACCCGGGGACAGCCGGACCCCGACCTCGTGATCCGTACCAGCGGAGAGCAGCGTCTCTCGGGCTTCATGCTCTGGCAGAGCGCGCACTCCGAGTACTACTTCTGCGAAGTCTTCTGGCCGGCGTTCCGCCGCGTCGACTTCCTGCGGGCGCTGCGTGACTACGCCGCCCGCCACCGCCGCTACGGCGGCTGAGAGGGCACGGGCCGCCGGGCGGCCCGGACCACCCCGGCCCCCCCGGACGGCTTCGACCGGATCCGGCCAGGTCGGCATGGCTTGGCGTGTTCGAGGGCATACCCCTGACAGGTCGATGTCCGGTCTCCAACCAGGCGGACATCGTGTCCAAGTGAGCGGCATGGAGTCCGCTCGCCCGGGAGGCCCTTTGCACACGAAGGACCGTACATACAGTGCGGCCGACGCGGAGGGCCGGCGCACGGCCCGCGCAAGGTGGCCGGAGCCCGGCCCGTCCTCTCCCATTGGGATGCTCCGCGACGCCGTCGCACCCCAACCTCGTCCGAGGGGGTACGTCCTTCCGTGGTGACCAGCACAAAGCGCCGCATGCCCGACAGGCGCACCTATGTTCTCGACACCAGCGTCCTGCTGGCCGATCCGAACGCCATGTCCCGCTTCGACGAGCACGAAGTCGTGCTCCCGATCGTCGTGGTCACGGAACTGGAGGCCAAACGGCATCACCCCGAGCTCGGATACTTCGCCCGGCAGGCGCTGCGGCTGCTGGACGACTTCCGGGTCCGGTACGGCCGGCTGGATGCCCCGATCCCCCTCGGGGGCCTGGGCGGAACGCTGCGCGTCGAACTCAACCACTCCGATCCCGGCGTCCTTCCCGCCGGCTACCGGTTGGGGGACAACGACTCACGGATTCTCGCGGTCGCACGCAATCTCCAGGCCGAGGGGTACGACGTCACGGTCGTCTCCAAGGACCTGCCGCTGCGCATCAAGGCGTCGTCGGTCGGTCTCCTCGCCGAGGAGTACCGGGCGGAACTCGCCATCACCGACTCCGGCTGGACCGGAATGTCCGAACTCTCCCTGTCGGCCGAGCAGGTGGACCTCCTCTTCACCGAGGACACGCTGTACGTCCCCGAGGCCGCCGAGCTGCCCGTGCACACCGGTCTGGTCCTCCAGTCCGAACGGGGCAAGGCGCTCGGCCGGGTGACCGCCGAGGGCAACGTCCGCCTCGTCCGGGGCGACCGGGAGGCGTTCGGCATCCACGGCCGCAGCGCCGAGCAGCGCATCGCCCTGGACCTCCTCCTGGACCAGGACGTCGGCATCGTCTCCCTGGGCGGCAGGGCCGGCACCGGAAAGTCGGCGCTGGCGCTCTGCGCGGGGCTCGAAGCGGTGCTGGAGCGCGGGCAGCACAAGAAGGTGATGGTCTTCCGCCCGCTGTACGCGGTGGGCGGGCAGGAGCTCGGCTATCTCCCCGGCAGCGAGGCCGAGAAGATGAGCCCCTGGGCCCAGGCCGTCTTCGACACCCTCTCGGCGGTCTCCGGCCGCGAGGTGATCGAGGAGGTGCTGGGGCGCGGCATGCTGGAGATCCTGCCGCTCACCCACATCAGGGGCCGTTCCCTGCACGACGCCTTCGTGATCGTCGACGAGGCCCAGTCGCTCGAACGGAACGTCCTGCTGACGGTGTTGTCCAGAATCGGGGCAAATTCCCGGGTGGTGCTCACACATGACGTGGCCCAGCGGGACAACCTCCGGGTCGGCCGGTACGACGGAGTCGTCGCCGTGGTCGAGAAGCTGAAGGGTCACCCGCTCTTCGCGCATGTGACGCTCACGCGTTCGGAACGCTCCCGCATCGCCGCACTGGTGACCGAAATGTTGGAGGAAGGTCAGATCTGATACGGCTTGGAACGGTTGATGCCGCCCGGCGGGCCAAGGAGCTTAGCCGGGCGGCATCATGTCGCGGCACCATTTCCGAAATTCACTTGCTCCAAACGGGGTGTGAGCTTTCACACGCAACAGAGAATTGCTTCCCGGCGTCCCGTTCCGGCAGAGTCTTGCTTCCGTCAGGCCCCGCATACGGCACACCGGCACCTCCAGAGGCGCCACGCACCACACAACTCAACAACTGCCGCCCGTATGCCGCCCGCGAGCACCACGCGGCGCTCCCTCCGGGGAGTCGCCCACCGGGCCCGTGCCTCCCGTGACCCAAGCAGTAGGGAGGCCAGTGCCAGGGGCACGATTGCGCCCGCGAGGTCACCTAAGCGGGCGATGCTGGAAGGACACCGTGTGAGCCGGATCTCGGTCCGGGGGTTCGCCGTGGCATCTGCCACAGCGGTAACCACCGTTGGCGCCGTCGTAGGCGTTGCAGCAGGCAGCACTCCCGCTGCCGATGACAACAACTTCGAGGCGACCGCAGCCGACACCACGCTGCTCGCAGACATCCCCGCGGGCCAGCAGGCCCAGGTGCAGACCGCATCGCTGACGCAGCAGGCCGACGCCCAGGCGTCCGCGGCCGACGCGTCGGCGAAGAAGTCCGCCGAGGAATCAGCCCGTGTGCAGGCCGCCAAGGACGCCAAGTCCAAGAAGGCGGCGGCCGAGGACAGGCTGGAGAAGGAACGCCAGGAGAAGAAGGAAGCTGCCGAGCGCGCCAGCCGCTCCGAGGTACGCAGCGCCTCCTCGATCGCCACGCAGTCCTCGTACAGCGTGGCCGATGTCCAGGCGATCGCACGGCAGATGGTGCCGGCCGACCAGTTCCAGTGCTTCAGCAACATCGTGAACGTCGAGTCGAGCTGGAACTACCGGGCGAGCAACCCGTCCTCCGGCGCCTACGGTCTCGTCCAGGCGCTCCCCGGCTCGAAGATGGCCTCGGCCGGAGCCGACTGGATGACCAACCCGGCCACCCAGATCAAGTGGGGCCTCAACTACATGAACAGCAGCCGCTACGGCAGCCCGTGCGCCGCCTGGTCCTTCTGGCAGGCCAACCACTGGTACTAGAACCCTCCGAGGTTCGGTTCTCAACCTCGCGAAGCCCCTCACCGTCCTACGGTGGGGGGCTTCGCGCGTGTACGGTCGGGCGGAGCCGTTTCCCGGGGGAGCGGTGGGGAGAGCGGACGGGGGTAGAGGAACCGTTATGTCGAAACTGCCTGGGTGGCTCGGACAACTGGGTGCTGAACTGACCAGGATGGGGGAGCGCCTGGAGGAACGGCGGGCCGAAGCTGCCGGCGAGGACGATGCCTCCGTGCGCGGGGTACCGCCGGAGCCGGCGGCGATACGCGACAAGGACACGGCCACCGTCGCCGACCATGTGCCGCCGCCGCCCGCGTACGCACCCTCCGTCTCCGCACGCCCCGATCCGGTCGCCGCCATCCCCTGGGGGATGCGGGTCGCGGCCGAGGCGGGCTGGCGGCTGCTGGTGCTCGCCGGGACCCTCTGGGTGCTCATGCGCGTCATCAGCGCGGTGCAGCTGGTGGTGCTGGCGTTCGTCGCCGCGCTGCTCGTCACCGCGATGCTCCAGCCGACCGTCGCCCGGCTGAGGCGGTACGGGCTGCCGCGCGGACTGGCCACCGCGGTCACGGCGATCCTGGGCTTCGTCATCATGGGCCTGGTCGGCTGGTTCGTGGTCTGGCAGGTCATGGACAACATCGACACCCTTTCCGACAAGGTCCGGACAGGGATCGACGACCTGAAGAACTGGCTGCTGGACAGCCCGTTCCATGTGACCGACAAACAGATCAACGACATAGCGAAGAACCTCAGCGACACCGTCGGCACCAACACCGAGGCCATCACCTCCGCCGGACTCCAGGGCGTCACCGTGATGGTGGAACTGCTCACCGGCATGCTGCTGGCGATGTTCTCCACGCTCTTCCTGCTGTACGACGGCAAGCGCATCTGGCACTGGGTGCTCAGGCTCGTCCCCGCCCAGGCCCGGCCCGGCGTCGCGGGCGCCGGTCCGCGAGCCTGGCGGACGCTGACCGCCTATGTGCGGGGCACGGTGATAGTCGCCCTGATCGACGCCATCTTCATCGGTCTCGGGATCTTCTTCCTCGATGTGCCGATGGCCGTTCCGCTGGCCGTCTTCATCTTCCTGTTCGCCTTCATCCCGCTCGTCGGGGCGGTGGTCTCCGGGGCGCTGGCGGTGGTCGTCGCCCTCGTCACCCAGGGCGTGTTCACGGCCCTCATGGTGCTGGTCGTGGTGCTCGCGGTGCAGCAGATCGAGGGCCACATCCTGCAGCCGTTCATCCTGGGCCGCGCGGTGCGCGTGCATCCGCTGGCCGTGGTGCTCTCGGTCGCCGCGGGTGGCATGATCGCCGGCATCGGGGGTGCGGTCGTCGCGGTGCCGCTGGTCGCGGTCACCAATACGGTGGTCGGCTATCTGCGGACGTACGGGCAGGAGGAGTCCCGCCGCCACTCGCCACCTCCGCACGGTTCGACCGCACTGGACGCGGCGCCCCAGCCGGCTCCCGGATCGCCGCCGGAGGAGTTCGACGACGGCAGCGAGGACGAACCGGCCGCGGAGGCGCCGAAGGCGCTCTGAGCGGACACACGGACACAGGCACGCAAAAAGAAGGGCCCCCGGGACGGTCGGTCGTCCCAGGGGCCCTTCTCGTATCAGGGGTACTACTCGGCGAGGACGGCCTCGGCTTCGAGGGTCACGCCGACCGCCTGGATCACCGAAGCGATCTTGACGGCTTCCTGAATGGTCTCGCGGTCCACGCCGGCCTTGCGCAGCACCTGCTCGTGGGAGTCCAGGCACTGGCCGCAGCCGTTGATCGCGGAGACGGCGAGCGACCACAGCTCGAAGTCGACCTTCTCCACGCCCGGCTTGCCGATCACGTTCATCCGCAGACCGGCCCGGAGGTTGCCGTACTCGGGGTCCGACAGCAGGTGCCGGGTCCGGTAGAACACGTTGTTCATCGCCATGATGGCGGCGGCCGACTTCGCGGCGGTGTACGCCTCCGCGGAGAGGCTGGCCTTCGCCTCCGGCTCCAGCTCGCGCAGCACCTTCGGCGAGCGCGAGGCGATCGCGCAGGCCAGGACGGTGCCCCAGAGCTGCTGCTGCGGGAGTTCGCTGTTGCCGATGACCGAGCCGAGGTTCAGCTTCAGGTCCTTGGCGAAGTCCGGTATGGCGGACTTCAGTTCGTCGAGAGCCATGGTCGTGTCAGCTCACTCGCCCGAGAGGAGCGCGACCGGGTCGAGGGTGTTCTCGCCCTTGGTCCAGTTGCAGGGGCACAGCTCGTCGGTCTGCAGGGCGTCGAGGACCCGCAGGACCTCCTTGGGGTTACGGCCCACGGAGCCGGCGGTCACCATCGTGAACTGGATCTCGTTGTTCGGGTCGACGATGAAGACGGCGCGCTGCGCGAAGCCGTCCGCGCCCTCGATGCCGAGGTCACGCATGAGCTCGTGCTTCGAGTCGGCCATCATCGGGAAGGGCAGGTCGGTCAGGTCCGGGTGGTCCTTGCGCCAGGCGTGGTGCACGAACTCGGAGTCACCGGAGAAGCCGAGGATCTGCGCGTCACGGTCGGCGAACTCCTCGTTCAGCTTGCCGAACGCGGCGATCTCGGTGGGGCACACGAAAGTGAAGTCCTTCGGCCAGGCGAAGATCACTTTCCAGCCCTCATACGACTTGTGGGTGATGGTCTCGAACTCCTTGCCCTTCTCCAGGGAGACGCAAGCAGTCAGTTCGAACTGGGGAAACTGGTCACCGACAGTGAGCATGATTCGGGGCACTCCTGTGTTGCTCGGGGTTGGACCCCTGCACGCTCCCACATGCCCGATTGATCACGGAAATTGGTTACCCCAAAAGGATTGATCGAGGATCACGATCAGTTCTGTGATCGCGCGCCGCGTGCCGCCACTTCCGGCCCTCGAAGCGAGGCTCGCACCCCGCGCCTCGCGGTGCCCCTCATGTGAACGTGATGTGAATCACTTGCATGCCTGCCGGTCGAAACCGGGCGTGACGGCGCCTCCTTCTTTGTCCATTTCGTTCCGTGCGGAGAGGTGATTTTGCGCGCCCTTGGTAATAACGGAATGGCGACCTCCGTTCTCCTGTCGATATATGTCATGGACAGGGGGAGAGTGAGCTGATTGTATTTGGGTCACCCGAAAGGGCGCTTCGCTTTTACTTTATTAATTGAGTTTTCGATGAGGATTCCGGACAGTTCGAGGAGAACATTCTTTATGCGTAGGATTCGCGTTGCAAAGATTGCACTTGCGTCGGTCGTGGCCACTGTCGGAGTTCTTTCCTTTTCCGTCCCGCAGGCTGTGGCCATCGACCAGCCCGCTTCTCGGGTCGCGGCCGGGGTGGATGAAGTGACGAAGGCGATCGCCGCGGAGAATCCCAGTGCGGTCGTAGCGGCGGCCACTGTGTGCGGTACGGGATACAACCTCTCCTACGCGGAGCGGCTTCCCGATGCCACGCGCAAGGGCACCCTGTTCACCTACATCAAGGGCACCAACGGTGCCAGCAACGACACCCCCACGTGTGCGATCTTCGAGAACAACACGGGATCTGCCAAGTGGATGAAAATCAAGCTCTGCTCGAACTACACGGCAGATGGCTGCGCGAGCGATGAGGGTAATTTCAGTTCCTATGCCGGGCCTGTCTACCGCACCCGTGGCGGCTGCGGTGAAGTCACTGCGCTGATGAAGAGCACGTCGGGCTCAAGCACCTACATCGTCAACGCTGTTCGGGCCGCGACGAGTTGTAACTGACGGTCGGCGCTTCGGTCGGGCCCTTTCGGCCTTCTGCGATGCGGCACGGGTGGAAGTCGCTTGCGCCGGAATGCGAATACGCCGAGCCATGGTGCGGAGTGCCTGAAGCACGCCCGAGGCCCCCTGTCGTGCGACAGGGGGCCTCGGGCGTTTTCTTTTACCGCACCTGTTTTGATCGCGAGGTCCCTCGCGGTACGCCGGTGTGCTCTTGAGGGGCGCTGTCCGCCGGCAGGTTCTGCCCGGCACTGTCCGGCCGGTCCGGTCCGGCCCCGGTCGCGGCATCGAGTCATTGATCGAAACCATCGGTTACGCTCGTTCGTGATGATCGGAGGTGCCTATCAGTGGCCCAGGGTAATCAGGGCATACGGCCGAAACAGCCCAGTCTCTCGCAGCTGCGCGCCTTCGCCGCCGTGGCGGAGTACCTGCACTTCCGGGACGCGGCGGCCGCCATCGGGATGAGTCAGCCCGCGCTGTCCGGAGCCGTGTCCGCGCTGGAGGAGGCGCTGGGCATCCAGCTCATCGAGCGCACGACACGCAAGGTGCTGCTCTCGCCGGCCGGGGAGCGGCTGGCCGTGCGGGCGCGGAGTGTTCTGCACGCCGTCGGTGAGCTGATGGAGGAGGCCGAGGCGGTCCGTGCGCCGTTCACCGGAGTGCTGCGGCTCGGCGTGATCCCGACCGTCGCCCCGTATCTGCTGCCGACCGTGCTGCGGCTGGTCCAGGACCGCTATCCGGATCTCGACCTCCAGGTGCACGAGGAGCAGACCTCCTCGCTGCTGGACGGGCTGGCGGCGGGGCGGCTGGACCTGCTGCTGCTCGCCGTGCCGCTCGGGGTGCCGGGCGTGACCGAACTCCCGCTCTTCGACGAGGACTTCGTGCTGGTCATGGAGCGCGACCACTGGCTCGGCGGACGTGCGGACCTGCCGCGCGAGGCGCTGCGTGAGCTGCCGTTGCTGCTGCTCGACGAGGGGCACTGCCTGCGTGACCAGGCGCTCGACATCTGCCGTGAGGCGGGGCGTACGGAGGGCGCACCGGTCACCACGACCGCGGCCGGGCTCTCCACGCTGGTGCAGCTGGTGGCCGGGGGGCTCGGGGTGACGCTGCTGCCGCGGACGGCGGTGACGGTCGAGACCGCTCGCAACGACGCGCTGACCACCGGGTACTTCGCGGACCCGGCGCCCGCGCGGAGGGTGGCGCTGGGGATGCGGACCGGGGCGGCCCGGCACGAGGAGTTCGAGGAGTTCGCGGCGGCGCTGCGCGGGGCGATGGAGGTGCTGCCGGTGCGCGTGGCGGAGGCCGGCCGGACCTGAGCACAGGTCCGGCCGGCGGGGGTCATTCGCTGCGCAGCCCGTCCGGGCGCATCATGCGCCACAACGGCGGCAGCGAGAGCAGGGTGACCAGGAGGATGAGGGCAGCGCCGGCCCCGGCCATCGGCAGGAACAGGAACCAGTCGGACACCTCCTTGTCCACCATCCAGCACAGGGTGGCGCCGAGGGCGAGACCGCCGGTCACCGCCACCGCGAGCCCGATCACCACCGGGATCGCGGTCTGCCAGAGCACCGACCAGCCGAGGGTGACCCGTCGGGTACCGAAGGCGACCAGAACCGACAACAGCCGCTTGCGCTCACGCAGTTGCTCCAGCTGGGAGACCAGCATGGATGCGGCGATCAGCAGCAGGGTGGCGGTCGCACCGACCTGGAGACCGGTCTGCACGCTCGCGTACTGCCGGTCGCGCTCGACCGAGTTGAGAGTGACCAGACGCATGCCGGGATCGATCCGGGCCGCTGTGTTGCGTACGTACTCGGCGGCGTCGGGGACGTCTTCGTCGATGCGGATCTGCGAGATGGTCTGGGCTCCGGGCAGGGTCCGCGCGTCGATCGCGCCGGGCGTGACGAGGATGCCGGAGCGTTCCTCGCCGTACGGGTCGGTCCGGGCGGCGACGGTCCGGGTGTCGGCCGGCAGGGTCCAGCGCAGCGGTTTGCCGTTGCCGTAGCTGTCGAACTCCACCACCTTGCCCTTGCGGGCGGTCTGGTCGACCCAGCCGGCCTGGCCCTTGTCCGTGGGGTGGGCGACGAACGTGTCGCCGTCCCGGCAGGACGTGATCCTGGCGAGTTCGCGCAGGGTCGCGCAGTCCCCGACGGTGAACGAGGTGGTGGGCTGGATCTCCGCTTCGGTGTACGTGCCCGGCTTGGTCGCGTAGGCCTCGACGGTGCCGATGACCTGAGTGACGCCCTTGGTGGCGCGGAACTCCTTGATCGAGTGCAGGGCGGCATCGCCCCGGACGATCTCGGAGGCGGCGTAGAACTGGGCGCGGGAGGGGTCCTGCCCGGTGATCTTGTTGAAGTCGTCGTTCATCGCGGCGAACAGCATCTGAAGGGCCACCGCACCGGCCACGGCGACGGTGACGCCGCTGACCGCACGGGAGGCCGCCCCGCTGCCCAGCTGGAGCCGGCGGGTGGCCAGCTGCCAGGGGACCGGACCGCCGCGCAGCCGCCCGACGCAGGCCTCGACGAGCCAGGGCAGGAGCAGGGCCAGCCCGACCAGGACCAGTACCGCGCCCCCGGCGATCGGGTACGGGTTGACGGGCCCGTACTCCTGGACCTTGCCGGTGGCTCCGAACACCGCGAGCCCGGCGACCGGCAGCAGCAGCCGCCACCAGAGGCGCCGCTTGCGGGCACGGCTGTTGCGTACGACGCCGAGCGGCTCGATGACCACGGAGCGCATGGCGGCCAGGGTGACGAGCACGGCGGTGAGCGGTACCGCGAGGACGATCAGCACGCACAGCCGGGCGTCGGGGGCCAGGTCGGAGGGGAAGGCGCTGGTGTCCCAGACTTCGGCGTACCCGACGAACCGGCGTCCCGTCAGGAACACGGCCAGTCCGATGAGGAGGCCGAGCACCGATCCGAAGAGCGCTTCACCGGCCGCGATCCGGCGGGTCATCCGGATGTCCGTGCCGACCAGGCGCAGGGCGGCGAGCCGGCGGTCGCGGCGGTCGCCGCCGAAGCGTACGGCGGTGGCGATGAAGATGGCCACGGGGGCCAGCAGCACCACACAGACCATGATGATCAGCACGATCAGCAGCGGGGACAGCGGTTCGGCCGGGCCGGGCCTGCCGTATCCGGATATGCGGTGGCCGCCTGTCGCCGGGGTCAGGGTGTCGCTGCCGGCGTAGAACCAGAGTTCGCCGGGTGAACGCAGCCCCGCGTCCCCGATCGTGCCGGTCACCTTGTACGGAAGCCGTTCCCTGAGCAGCGCGTTGTCCGGGGAGTCGAGGAGTTCCCGAAGAGCGGGGGAGACCACCATCTCGCCGGCGGCGGGGAGGCCGGTGATGCCCGGGGGGACGACCGGGTGGCTGCCGTCGGCGCGCATCAGGAAGCCGGTGATGGTGCGGTCGTGGTACTCGGTGCTCGCCTCGATCCGCACGACCGTGCTGTCCGACTTCTTGGCCTGGGCGTCGGGCGATTCCGAGATCTTCGTCTCGGAGCGGGCCTGGTCCCGGGCGGACCGCTCGTCGAGCATGTGCGGTACGGACGCGGCGAGGAGCAGAAGGGCCACGCCGAGGCCCACGCCGACGGCGGTGAGCAGCGTGCGGGTCCAGCCCTCGCGGCCGCCGCCGGCGGCGAAGCGGATACCGAGTCCGAGATCGCGCAGCCAGGAGGCCGTGCGTGAGGGCGGTTCGGGAGGACGCACCGGGGTGGCCGGGGTCTGCTTCCGGTCGAGCAGCGTCATGCGGCGTGCTCCAGGTCGGTGGCTCGGCCGTCGCGGACGGTGATGTCGCGGTCGGAGTAGGCGGCGACGCGGGCCTCGTGGGTCACCAGTACGACCGCCACGTTGGCGGAACGGGCCGCGTCGGTGAGCAGCCGCATGACGCGTTCTCCGTTGAGGGAGTCCAGGGCGCCGGTCGGTTCGTCGGCGAAGATCACCTTCGGGGACGCGGCCAGGGCACGGGCCACGGCGACGCGCTGGCCCTGGCCCCCGGAGACCTCGCCGGGGCGCTGGGCGCCGATGTCGTCGACCTCCAGGCGCTCCATCCACTCCAGGGCGGTGCGTTCGGCGGTCCTGCGCCGGGTGCCGTTCAGCCGCATCGGCAGAGCGACGTTCTCCACGCAGGTCAGCTCGGGGACGAGCTGGCCGAACTGGAACACGAAGCCGAACTCGCTGCGGCGCAGGGCGCTGCGTTCGGCGTCGGACATGGCGGACAGCTCACGTCCGGCGTAGGTGATGGTGCCGGAGTCGGGGGTGATGATTCCGGCGAGGCAGTGCAGCAGGGTGGACTTGCCGGAGCCGGAGGGGCCCATCACGGCGACGACCTCGCCGGGGTGGACGGAGAAGGAGGCGCCGTCGAGTGCCGGGGTCTGCCCATAGGTCTTGCGCAGATCGTGGGCGGAGAGCAGGGAGCCGTCGGGAATCACTGGGTTACCACTTTCGCGAGCTGGCCGAGTCGGGCCGCGGTCAGTTCGAGCCAGCGCAGATCGGCTTCGAGATGGAAGAGGGCGTGGTCGCAGATCAGCTGGTCGGCGAGGTCGCCCTGGCGCTTGCGGTCGGTGAGGACGCGCATCATGCGCAGGTGCTCGGAGCGCTGGGTGTCCAGCACATCGGCGGCGCGGCGGCCGGTGAGCAGGGCCAGGACGACCTTGGTGTACAGGGTCGACTGGAGATACGGTTCCGGCTTCTCGGGCTGCGCGAGCCAGGTGGCGACATCGGTGACTCCGGCGTCGGTGATGGCGTAGCGCTTGCGCTCCGGGCCGCCCTCGGTCTCCACTCCGTCGACTTCGACGAGGCCGTTCTTGAGGAGCCGGGACATCGTCGAGTAGACCTGCCCGTAGTGAAGGGGGCGGTCGTGCCCGAACTTCTCGTCGAAGGCCCGCTTGAGGTCGTAGCCATGGCGGGGGCCGGACTCCAGGAGCCCGAGCAGGGTGTGGCCGATAGACATGAGCAGGACTGTACACGGTGTGTATACCTGCGGTGTATACCGGTGGCCGGGGGAGGCCGGGCGGGTGGACGGACAGGTGGCCGGCCGGGCGGGGGCGGGCCCCGGCGGTCACTCCGGGTCGGCCGCCTTCGGTGGGCGTCCCCGGCGCGGGATCGGTGCCGCGCCGCCGGGCAGCCGCCCCGCCTCCGCGAGCGCCCGCCGCAGCAGGAACTCGATCTGCGCGTTCGCGCTGCGCAGTTCGTCCGAGGCCCAGCGCGCCAGCGCGTCGTGCACGGCGGGGTCCAGCCGCAGCAGCATCTGCTTGCGCTGCTGCGGCCCGGACTGCGGCGCGCGGCGCCGCGGGGTCTGATCGGTCACTGGTAGAGCGTGCCCGTGTTGAGGACCGGTTGCGCCGCGCGGTCGCCGCACAGCACCACCATCAGATTGCTGACCATGGCCGCCTTCCGCTCGGGGTCGAGCTCGACGATGTCCTGCTCGGTGATCCGGGTGAGTGCCATCTCGACCATGCCGACCGCGCCTTCGACGATCAGCTGCCGGGCCGCGACCACCGCTCCGGCCTGCTGGCGCTGGAGCATCGCGGAGGCGATCTCGGGGGCGTACGCGAGGTGGCTGAAGCGGGACTCGATGATCCTCACGCCCGCCGCCTGGACCCGTGCCGTGAGTTCGACGGCCAGCTTCTCGGTGATCTCCTCGGCGTTGCCGCGGAGCGAGAGGCCGCCCTCGTCGTGGGCGTCGTACGGGTACTCGATGGCGATGTGCCGGACGGCCGCCTCGGTCTGGGTGGCGACGAACTCCAGGAAGTCGTCGACCTCGAAGAGGGCCTGCGCGGTGTCCTCCACCTTCCAGACGACGATCGCGGCGAGCTCGATCGGGTTGCCGTAGGCGTCGTTGACCTTGAGGACCGCGGTCTCGTGGTTGCGGACCCGGGTGGAGATCTTGCGGCTGGAGGTCAGCGGGTTGATCCAGCGCAGGCCGTCGGAGCGGATCGTGCCCACGTACCGGCCGAAGAGCTGGATCACCCGCGCCTCGCCCGGTGCGACCATCTTCACACCGCCCATGCAGAAGAACGAGGCGATGGTGAGCAGCACGCCCAGGATGCAGAGCGGTATGCCCACGCCGTTGTTCCCGTTCGACCCGATGACGCCGCCGAGGACGGCGAGCGCGATACCGGCGAACACTCCGATCACGGTGAGCAGGAGCCCGAGGCCGCCGGCGATGCTGTGCGCGGTCGTCTCGCGGACCTGCGGCTCCGGCATCTGGGGCGCGTCGGGGACGAGGTCGGCCTGTGGTGCGGCCGAGGTGTTCGGGTTGTGCGGTTCAGTCACGGATTCCCCCGCTTCGCGTGGCTAGCTGTTCGCTAGCAATGTGATTTCACATTAACGTTTTTCGCAACCCTGCGCACCTCTCATGAGTCGGTTCCCTTGGGAGCAGGTGCTGATTGTCACGTCCGGAAAATGCGGGATCGCTCGCTTTTTGTCCTTGCCAACGGTGTTAGCTGGCATGTCCGAGCTGATCCGGTCGAGCAGAGAAACGGGAGCAACACAGCAATGGGTCGAGCGGATGCGCGACGAGCCCAGCGACGCGGGTCGCGGGGGGCCGGGAAGAGCGGCGGCGGCATACGCGGACTCTTCACCTGGCGGAAACTTCTGGGCGCGGCCTTCACCGTCTGCCTGCTGGGCATGGGCGGCTTCGCCGTGCTCTACATGCTCGTGGATGTGCCCGAGGGCAATGCCCGGGCCAAGCTGCAGAGCAACATCTACAAGTACTCCGACGGGACCCTGCTGGCCAGGACGGGTGAGGTCAACCGGGAGATCGTGGACCTCGCGCAGGTGCCGAAGGAGGTCCAGATGACCTTCGTCGCCGCCGAGAACAAGTCCTTCTACGACGACCAGGGCGTCGACTTCAAGGGCACCGCCCGCGGTCTGCTCAACACCGTTTCAGGCAAGGGCAAGCAGGGTGGTTCGACCATCACCCAGCAGTACGTCAAGAACTACTACCTCGACCAGGACCAGACGGTCACCCGGAAGCTCAAGGAGCTGGTCATCTCGTTGAAGGTCGACCAGAAGCGGAGCAAGCAGGAGATCCTCGCCGGGTACATCAACACCAGCTTCTACGGCCGGCAGGCCTACGGCATCCAGGCGGCGGCGCAGGCGTACTACGGCAAGGACGCCAAGGAGCTGGACGTCGCCCAGGGCGCCTACCTCGCCGCGCTGCTCCAGGCACCCAGCCAGTACGACTGGGCCGTCGCGGGCCCGAAGGGGAAGGCGCTCGTCAAGGAGCGCTGGAACTACGTGCTGGACAACATGGTCGAGGAGAACTGGCTGGACGCCGGCAAGCGTCAGGGCCTGAAGTTCCCGGTTCCGCAGGACCCCAAGCCGCTGAACGGGATCGCGGGGCAGAAGGGGTACATCGTCGAGGCGGCCCGCAAGGCGGTGCTGAAGGAGACGGGCCTCAGCAGCGAGCAGTTCGACCTCGGTGGCTGGACGATCACCGTCAACATCGACAAGAAGAAGCAGCAGCAGCTGGAGAAGTCGGTCGAGACGAAGCTGATCGACAAGCTGGACACGAAGAATCGCAAGCTCGACCAGGACGTCCAGGCCGGCGCCGCCTCGGTGGATCCGAAGACCGGCGCGGTGCTCGCGCTGTACGGCGGGCGTGGCCAGAGCGAACACTGGTCGTCGAACGCGGCCCGGACCGACTTCCAGCCCGCCTCCACCTTCAAGCCGGTCATACTCGCCGCCGCGCTCGACCAGGAGTCGATGACGCAGGACGACCAGCAGATCACCGCCGGCACCCGCTACGACGGCACCAGCAAGCGGCCGGTCGTGGGCAGCGACATCGCGTTCGCGCCGGAGAACGAGGACGACCACAACTACGGCTCGATCACCGTCCAGACCGCGATGAACCAGTCCGTCAACTCCGTCTTCGCGCAGATGGGCGTGGACGTCGGCATGGACAAGGTGATGCAGACCGCCGGCAAGCTCGGCATGGACGTGAAGGGCCTGGAGGCCGTGCCCGCGCAGACGCTCGGCTCCATGGGCGCGAGCCCGATGGAGATGGCCGGGATCTACGCCACGCTCGACAACCACGGCAAGAAGGTCACCCCGCAGATCGTGAAGTCGGCCGTGCACCAGGACGACGACCCGGTGCAGATGCCGGACGCGATCGGCGAACAGGTGATCAGCCGTCAGGCCGCGGACTCCGTGACGTCCGTGCTGACCGGAGTCGTCGACGACGGTACGGCCCACGGGGCCGTACGGAACGCCGAAGGACTCGGCGACCAGCAGATCGCGGGCAAGACCGGTACCTCGGACGACAACAAGTCCGCCTGGTTCACCGGATACACGCCCGATCTCGTCACGTCGGTCGGCCTGTTCGGCGAAGCGGCCTTCGACCGCACGGGCGAGAACGGGAAGAAGATCCACAAGTACGACCAGGTGACCCTGAAGGGCGCCGGCGGCGGTGGCCGCGTCAACGGCGGTGGCTTCCCGGCCGAGATCTGGGCGGACTTCACGGCGAAGGCCATGGGCGAGCCGAGCAAGTTCGTCCTCGACACCGACATGGGCGCCGCGGTCACCCCGCCGCCGGACACCACCCCGCCGAGCGCGACCACGTCGCCCTCCCAGGAGGTCACGCCCTCGGGCGACGCCACGACCAAGGCGCCCGCGACCACACCGCCCGCGACGACCCAGCCCCCGGAGACCACGCAGCCCGCCAGCCCCAGCGGGGACCCGACGACCGAGCCGCCGACCGGCCCGTCGAACGAGCCGGGGCCGTCCACCAGCCCCGAACTCCCGCTGGACCCCGGGGACAACAACCGGCCGGACAACGAGAACGCCGCGACGCGTTGACGAGCTGAAGCGACCGGGTACCGGAACGGGGGGGGGGGGGGGGGGGGGGCCCCCCCCGCCCCCCCCCCCCGGGGGGCGGGGGGGGGGGGGAGGGGGACGGGCGGCGGGCGGC